>JANODO010000042.1:0-1947 GCA_031412735.1 Rariglobus sp.
CGGTTGAGCTGGTCGTCGCGGCGCAGGCCGAGCACGACTGAGACGCGGTCGTCGAGCCACGAGGTGGCGGCGACGCCCTGCAGGTATTTGATGTCCTTGAACTCGGTGGAGGCGAAACCGGTCTGCACGTAGCCGTAGGTGAAGCCGGGCCTCGCATCGGGGAGGAAGCGGCTGCCGTATTTGCCCGGCTCGTCGACGTAGTAGCGGTAGCGGAGGGTGTTTTCCGCGGCGAGCCAGTTTTGGTTCGGGCCGTCGAGGCGGGCCGGGCTGAAGGCGCGGGCTTCGAAGCGCTCGTTACGCTCGCCGGCGATGAACGAAAACTGACCCTTGCCGCGGAAAGGCAGCTTGGTGTTCCACTTCAGCAGGCCGCGCCATTCGCGGACCCAGTTGTCCTGGTGGCTCTTGCCCGGGGTCGCTTCGGCGTAGGCGATGCCGACCTTGGGGTTGGGCTGGCCGTTCGGGAGGAAGCGGTTGATATCGAGCTGGAGCGTGCCGGCGCGCGCGTTGGAGCGCTCGTTGCGGTCGTTGTCGTAGTGGTAGTAGGAGATCTGGGCGAAGAGATTGTCGGTGATCCGGTGATCGAGGTAGAAGCTGTAGACTTGGTTCTTGAACCGGCCGATCGTGTCGTTGGCGCCGAGGTTGAACTCGCGGCTGGGCAGCCGGGCGGGGCTGGGGATGCCGGGCAGGTCGGTGCGGCCCTCGGGCTGGATGGGCGAGTTGTGACCGGTGGAGCGGTAGGAGCGCTCGTTCGCCGTTGCGCCGCCGGTGTTGATCAGGCCGAGCTGCGCCAAGGCCGGGATGAACGTCCAGTTCTGCGCGTTGGTGCTGACGGCGGTGATGCCGGCTAGGCCTTGGTTGGCGGGCAGGTTCGGGGTGTTGCGATCGTAGAGGTAGCCCGGCGTGTAGTAGGCGATCTGGTCGGCGTAGGTGTTGGCCCAGGTCATGCGGTTCTCCCGGCCGAACTCGACCTCGGTGCGCAGCTTGGTGCGGGTGTTGAACGCGTGGGCCACGGCCAACGTGACGGCCTGGTCCTCGTTGTGCGCGTCGTCGCGCCACGCGCTGAAGACGGTGTTCTTCTGGTATTTCGCGTTCAGCCGGACCGCGGTCATGCGGCCGAGCTTCTGGTTGGTGTCGAGTGTCGTGCGGATGCCGCCCCAGTCGTCGAAGCGCGCAGTGCCGGCGTAGAAGTTCCGGTCAAGGCGCGGGACTTTCGTCGCGGTGGTGGCCACGCCGCCGATCTGGCCGTCGCCGAAGAGAATCGAGTTGGGGCCGCGGGACATCTCGAAGCGCTCCGTGTTGTAGGAGTCGCTCACGCCGTAGAAGAGAAAGTAGTTTCGGGTCGGGTAATTGCCCGAGGAGCCGACGCCGCGGAAGTTGAACTCAAACTCGCCGTAGGGCGAACCCATCTGCGCGAAGTTGCCCGGGTCGACGTTCATCGCGTAGCGGAACGCCTCGCGCATGTCGGAGACGTTCCAGTCCTCGAGGAATTCCTTGGTGAACGCGGACGTGGCCGACGCGATGCCCTTGAGCGGCAGGTCGACGCGACCGCCGGAGCCGGCGTTGGCGGCTTGATAGCCGCGGTCGAGGTCGGTGCGGACCTCGAAGGGCGAGAGCAGCAGCACGTCCTTTTGGGGATCGTTGGTGGCCGTCGTGGGGGCCGGGGTCGGCGCAGTCTGCGCCACGAGTGAGGCGCCCGATAGACAGGCGAGTAGGAACAATGAGGGTTTGCGGGGGCTATTCATGGGGAAAGGGGTGCGGCGCGCCAAGGGTAGGTGGCACGTAGGTCAGAGGCCGCTGCTGTCAGCTATCAGCGAGGCCTCGGGCTCCGGCAAGGTGTTAGTGCTGCCCCGCTATCGCTCGTTTGGGCTATGCCGCCCGCCATGGTCCCGCCGCCTCCGCGCCTCCGCGGCAGCGTGGCGTCCTACGGCACGTCGTAGATTTCCACGA
>JANODO010000043.1:0-10687 GCA_031412735.1 Rariglobus sp.
GGACGACACGGAGGTCGTCCCTCCCTGATCAATCCCCGCGCAGCGGCGGCAGTGCGGAGAGCATTGCTTGGGGCTTGGCGGTGATGGCTTCCAGGAGGACGTGGAAGTGGCCGAGCCAGCGTTGGACGGTGGCGGGTTCGAGCAGGGCGCGGTTGTAGTTGACTTCAATGGCGAGGCCTCCGCTGGTTTCGCGGATGGCGAAAAGCAGGTCGAAGTTAACGAAGCTTTTCGGCGCGTAGGTTTCCTCGGTGACGAGGCCGGCGAACGCGCTTTCGCTGGGCGGTGCGAAGGTGAGCACGGCGTTGACCAACGGTGCGCTGCCAAACGGGCGGGGGACGGGCAGGTTGTGCAGGAGCTTGCCGTAGCTGTAATCCTCGTGGGCGAGCGCGGCTTGGAGGAGCTGGTTGATTTCGGCGAGGTGTTCGGTGAACGGGCGGTCGGCCGAGGCTTGATCGTAGATGGGCAGGAGGTTGACGCAGTGGCCGGCGACGTTTTCGGCTCCGGGGCGATTCTGGCCGGCGCTGCAAATAGCGACGACGGTCTGCCGCTGGCCTGAGAGCCGTTGCAGGAGCACGTGGAGGGCGGCGAGCAGGACGGTAAACAGCGTGGCGCCGCGCCGCGCGCCGGTGAGGCGCAGGGCCTGGAGCAACGAAGGGCTGAGGTGCAGCGCGGCGAAGGCACCGGGATTTGCGAAGGCGAGGAGGCGCGGGTGATCGAACGGGAGGGCGAGCGGCGGGGGCGGCACGGCGAATTGTTGGAGCCAATATGCCTCGGCATCGGGTCCTTCCTCGTAGTCCGCCGCGAACGTGCTGAAAGGCGTGGGTTCGGGCAGATCGCACGGGCGCGCTTCGATGTGCGCGGAGTAAAGTTGGCCGAGCTCGCCTTGGAGGAGGCTCCACGTCCAACCGTCGCAGACGAGATGGTGGGCGCAGATGACGAGGCGGTGATCTTCGCGGGCCAACCGGATGATCCGTGCGCGCAGGAGCGGGCCACGCGCGAAGTCGAACGGGGTGCTCATCTCCGCGGTCAGCAGATGGGCGAGACGTTGGTTTTGCGTGGGCGCTTCGAGTGACGTCCAGTCCACGACGGGAATCTCCAGTCGCATGATTGGCATCATGCGCTGGCTGGAGCCATCGGCGGCGAACGTGAGGCGGAAGGCCTCGTGGCGGGCAACGACGTGGTCCAGGGAGTTGCGCACGACCTCGATGTTCAAGGGGCCGCGGAAGGAGGTGACGCTGGCGTCGTTGTAGGCGCACGACATCTCGGGGCCGAGCTGGCAGGCGAGCCAGATTTCGGCTTGAACGTCGGTGAGCGGGAAACGGTGGGCGATGGCCGGCGAGGATGTAAGGATCATTAGACGGGGTGGGGACAGACGGATAAAACCGTGGCGGCGGGGCTGACGGCTTCGCTGAACGCCATGAGCTTGGCGACGAGGTAAGACCCGATATTGGCCAGGCAAACGGTGCCGTTTCGACGGGCTAAAGGGGCGGGGGCTTTCGCCGTAGGCTTCGCGACGGGTGTTTCGAGGAATGCGGCGAGAGCGCGGACCGTCGCGAAGCGGAACAGGTCCGCCATGGTCAGCTTTTGCGGGGTGAGCGGGGCGATCGCGCGGCGAACCCGCGCGAGGCTTAAGGAGTCGCCCCCGAGTTCAAGGAACGAGTCGTCGATGCCGATGGTGTCGATCAGGAGCACCCGTTTCCAGGCGGCGACGAGCGACTTCTCCAATGGAGTGACCGGGGGCGCGTAGGCCGAGGAGAGCTCGGGCCGTTCGGGTGAGGGCGCCGGCAGGGCTTGGGCGTCGAGTTTGCCGTTGGGCGAAAGGGGCAGCCGATCAAGCAGAACGACGGAGGTCGGCACCATGTAGTCGGGCAGGCGGGTTTTCAGGTAATCGCGGATTTCACGTTCCGTCGGGGCGGCGGCACCGGCGACCGGCACGACGTAGGCGACAATTTTTTTGGAATCATCCGGGGCGGTCCACGCCCGGGCGACTGCTTCGGCCACGGAGGGCAGCGAGGCGAGCGCGGTCTCGATCTCGCCCAGCTCGATGCGGAAGCCGCGGATCTTCACCTGCAGGTCCGCGCGGCCGATGAACTTGAGACGCCCGTCGGGCAAGTAGCGGCAGAGGTCGCCGGTGCGATACAGGCGCGATCCCGGGGCGCGGGAAAACGGGTCGGGGATGAACCGTTTGGCGGTGAGCTCAGGGCGGTTAAGATAGCCGCGCGCCACGCCGGCGCCGCCCAAGCACAGTTCGCCGGCCTCGCCGGGCGCAACGGGCTCCAGGCGCTCGTTCAGCAAGTAGGCGCGGGTGTTGGCGATGGGTCGCCCGATCGTGGAGGGCTCGCGGGGATCACGCAGCGAGCACGTGGCGACGACGGTGGTTTCGGTGGGGCCGTATTGATCATAGACGCGTTGAATGTGGGGAAGCTGGTAGAGCGCGCGGATCAGGTCGTCGGGCACGGCTTCGCCTCCCAGGTTGACGGTTTCCAGCGAGGTCGGTAGCCCGCCGATGCGCAAGAGTTCGCGAATCGCCGATGGGACTGTATCCATTAAGTGGATCTCGTTGACGGCTGGCAGGTCGGGAACCGCGAGGGCGTTCTCGGCCAGGATGACCTTGCCGCCGAAGCTGAGCGGCGTGAACAGCTCGAGGACCGACGCATCGAAGCACACGGTCGCGGTGGCGACGACGCCGCTGAGCTCGCGGGAACTGTAGAGTTCGCCGCACCAGTGGATGAAAGACACGACGTTGCGATGCTCCAAGCAGACGCCCTTGGGGCGACCCGTGGAGCCGGACGTGTAGATGATATACGCGAGGTGATCAGGCCGGGCGAGAGGAGGCGGGTCGGTGTCCGGGGCGAGCGCGAGGCCTTCGTCGGTGTCAACGCACACGACGGTGGGCGCGGGCCCCGCGGACGCCGCAAGCCCATCAAGCGAGGCGGCGAGCGAGGCGTGAGTGAGCACGGCGTGAACCTGCGCGTCGTTTAAAAGGAACGACAGCCGCGCGATCGGGTGAGTCGGATCGAGAGGGACGTAGGCACCGCCGGATTTCAGGACACCGAGGAGGGCGCAAATGAGGTCTGAGGTGCGCGGCAGAAAGATACCCACGGGAGTTTCTGGGCGGACGCCTAAGCTGCGCAGGTGATGGGCGATGCGGTTGGCGCGCCGGTTGAGTTCACGGTAGGTGAGCCGCTCGTGGCCGACGACGAGCGCCTCCGCGTCGGGATGGGCGGCGGCCTGTCGCTCAAAGGCGTCGTGCAGGCAGGCGTCGGTGGGATAGGGCGAGTCGGTGCGGTTCCATTCGACGAGCACTTGGTGTTCATCGGCCGGCGCGAGGAGTGCGGCGCCGGTGCGGGGGTCGGAGAGAGGATGAAGGCAGAGATTCGTCATTGCCCTAGTCTAGGGATAACGAGGTCGCGCAATAGCGGGTCTGGAACCCACTTCGGGGTCGATGCAGGCCCCATCGGCATTATGCTGCGGGGGCCCTAGATTCGACGTAGCGCAGGCTTCCAGCCTGCATCGGGTAGAGCAGGCTGGAAGCCTGCGCTACTTTCCCTGATTCTGCTGGGTTTCAGATCAAATTCCTTGTCCAGGTCTCAGCGCGTCAGGTCGTAGAGCGCGTAGCCGGCGAGCAAGTTGGGAAGGACGTTGCGGCGGGTTTTCCAGTCGCCGCCGAGGTGGGCGCGGCGGGCAACCTTGAGCTTTCGCAACGCGCAGAAATCCTCGAAGTCGGCGATGCTGGCGGGGTTGGTCGGGCGGCTCTCGAACCACGCGGTCGTGTAGACGGCGTTGCGCGGTTTGCGGCCGAGGAAGAACGCGGCGGTGCGATTCTTCCAATAACCGTGGTTCACGAAGCCTACCGTAATGGTGCGGCCGATACGCAGCGCCTGCTCAATGATCGCGCCGGGGTCGGGTAACTCTTCCAAGGTGCGCGAGCAGATCACGCGGTCGAAGTGGTTCTCGGGGAGTTCGCGCATGAGGGCCATCATGTCGCCCTGGTAGGCGGTGAGGCCGCGGCGCACGCAGGCGGAGATTTTGTCGAAGTCGAGGTCCACGCCGACGGCATGGACTTGTTTCGTTTGCACGAGGTAATCCAGGAGCACGCCGCGTCCGCAGCCGAGGTCGAGCACGCGGGCGCCGGGTTCGACCCAGTCGGCGATGATCTGCATGTCGACGCTGCGCTTGATGGTGGAGTGTTTGGGCATGGCGGTGCGCTTAGCGGGCAGGTAGGCGGCGAGCTTGCTCGCGCGGCAGTGCGTTCGGAGCGCCTGCAAGCAGGCGGCCTACGTGAGAACGATATACGGGGGGGGGCATGCGAATCAGTTCAGAAAACCGCGCACGAGATCGTAGATCTCCGGGGACTCGAGCAGGAAGGAATCGTGGCCGAGGTCAGTGGCGAGTTCGGCGTAGCTCACGCGTTTGCCGGCGCGCAGGAGGGCGAGGGCGATGGCGCGGTTTTGGTCGGGCGGGAACAGCCAGTCGCTGGTGAAACCCACAACGAGTGTCGCGGCTTTGACTTCGGAAAACGCTTTTTCCAGCGAACCGTGGGTGGCGGCGAGGTCGAATTGGTCGAGGGCGCGCGTGATGTAGAGATACGAGTTGGCGTCGAAGCGGTTGATGAAGCTTTGCCCTTGGTAACGCAGGTAGCTCTCGACCTCGAAGCGCACGTCAAACGTGGCGGTGGGCGCGACCGGGTCGATGCCCTCCATCGAAAGCTCGGAGACATCTTCGGCGGGTGTGGTGGGCGCGGCTTTGCGGTGGTGGGCGGCGACGGCTTTGCGGCCGAATTTACGGTCCATCGAAGCGTCGGAGAGGTAGGTGATGTGCGCCATCATGCGCGCAATGGCCAAGCCTACGCGCGGGCCGCCGCTTTTCGGGTAGTAGCCGTGGTTCCACTCGGGGTCTTGGAGGATCGCCTGGCGGCCGACCTCGTTGAAAGCGATGGCCTGGGCGCCTTCGCGGGCGGTGGTGGCCATGGCGAGGGCACGTTTCACAAACGCCGGGTATTCGATCGCCCATTGGAGCACCTGCATGCCGCCCATGGAGCCGCCGATCACGGCGTAGAGCGACGAAATGCCGAGAGCATCGAGCCAGATTTTTTGCGTGCGCACCATGTCGCGGATGGTGACGGCGGGGAACGTGATGCCGTAGGGACGGCTGGTGCGCGGGTCGATGGACGACGGGCCGCTGGAGCCTTGGCAGCCGCCGATGACGTTGCAGCAGAGAACGAAAAACTTGTTGGTATCGACCGCCTTGCCGGGGCCGATGAGGTTGTTCCACCAGCCGGGTTTCTTGTCGTTGAGCGAGTGGATGCCGGCGCAATGATGGTCGCCGGAGAGCGCGTGGCAGACGAGGATCGCGTTGTCGCGCGCGGCGTTGGGTCGCCCGTAGGTTTCGTAGCGCAGCGTGAAGCCGGGGATCGACTGGCCGTTGTCGAACGTGAACGGCCCGGTCGTCACCCAGTCTCGCGGCTCGACGATACCAACGTCTCCGGGTTCGGAGCGGGCGGAGGCGCTGAGATCATCGTCGGCGTCGTTCATGAATACGGTCACGCAAACAACGGATGGCCCCCGCAAATGGCAAGAAGGGAGCCGCAGCGAAGACCTTGTGGGGCGAGCTTGCTCGCGATGGCCGATCATCGCGAGCAAGCTCGCTCCCACGTTCAACCGCAGAGCAGCAGCGGGATGCGAGAGACCTGAAAAGCAAAAAGACCAGTCAACCCGGAGGTCGACTGGTCTCGTGAATGCCGGGCTTCCGGGGCCCGGGCGTGCCCGGTTATTTCCCGGGCGTGACGTTTTTGATCTTCTTGCCCTTGCCACCCTTGCCGGTGCCGCTGGGGACGCCGAGCGGGGTGGGGGTCGGGTCTTCCGCGGAGTATTTGTTCACCACGAGCTGCTGGCCGATCGTGAACAGGCCGTTGATCGTCGAGTAGAGGGCCAGCGCGCAGGAGAAATTGTAGCAGATCGCCGTGAAGAAGAACGGCATCAACTTGAAGATCTTCGCCTGCAGGTTGTCCGTCGTGGGCGACGGCGTGAGCTTCATCTGGTAATACATGGTGACGCCCATCAGCAACGGCATGATGTTGAGCGGCAGACCGAAGATGCGGGCCACCGTGTCGGGCGAGGACAGATCCTTCGCCCAAAGGAAGCTCTGGAAACGCAGCTCGGCGGTGCCTTGCAGCATCGTGAAGAAACCGATGAAGAGCGGGATCGTAATGAGAATCGGGATACAGCCGCCGGCCGGGTTCACCTTGTGCTCTTTGAAGAGCTCCATGGTGGCCTGGTTCATCTTTTGCGGGTTATCCTTATATTTCTCCCGCACGGCCAGCATCAGGGGCTGGAGTTTCTGCATGCGCTTGGCCGACTTCGAGGCGGCGAGCGTGAAGGGCAACGAGATGACCTTGAGGAGGATCGTCATCAAGATGATGGCGATGCCCCAATTGCTGACGAATTCGTTGGTCCACTTCATCAACTTGTTGAGCGTGGGGGCGACAATGCCGCTGAGGAAGATCTTCCCCATGCCATAGTTGAACTGCATGATCAGGTCCTCACGTTGGGCAAACGTATCGAGGCGGGTGTATTCCTTCGGTCCGACGTAAAGCTCGCCGACGAGCGCGGTGGAGGCGGCCGGTGCGAGCGACGGCAGGTCGAAGCGGGAGGCGGCGGTGAGGCCGATGGTGGGGCGGGTCGAGCCGGCCAGCGGGGGCAACTCGACGCGACGCACGAGCACGCCGACGCCGGGTTTGTCCGGGGTGAAGATGCTGGCGAAAAACTGGTTTTTCACCGAGGCCCAGAGGGTCTGCTCAATGCGTTCGACGGAGGGCAGATCGGCACGGTTGCCGATACCGAAGCCGCTCAGGAAGCCGCCGCCTTCGAGCTCGGAGCGGGCGACAAAATGAGCGTCTTCGCCGTCGTAGGTGGCGACGTTGAGGTATTGGCCGGTGTCGTTGCTGTCGATCAGCGAGGTCGTGCCGAGGTTGAGCGCGGCGCGGGGGAGAATCACCGTCTGGTCGGTGAGATTGCGGAACGTAGTCTCGTGACGGATACGATACGCGTCGCCCGAGGTGTCGCCGGTGGCGCGCAGCGTGTAGCGGCGGGTGACCTCGAGGCGGTTTTCAAAGACGGCCTGGTAAACCACCTCGTTGGACGTGGCGCGGATCCGCGTGAAGCGGGTGTTCTGGTCCAGACCGGGGAACTCGTTGAAGGCGAGAATCGGCGCGGAGTGGATGCGGTTGAAGATGAAGGGCTCGGGCTCGCCTTTGACCGCGGCGTATTTTTTAAACGCCACGTCGCGGATCGCGCCGCCGAAGTCGGTCAGGCGGAGCTCGACGTAATCGTTGGCCAACGTGGTGATGGTGGCGTCGGCGTTGTTGCCGGCCAGTGCGGCGAAGGTGGCGTTTGATACCGCGGGAGCCGTAACCGAGCTGATGGTGGTGCCGGAGACGCCGGGTTGGCTTTCGACGGCGGGCGTTTGCTGCACGGCGCCGGGTGCCACCGCCGGGGGCGGGACGGGCGGCTGCGGGCGCGGAACCAGGTAGAGGCTGACAAACCCGATGAGCAGCAGGATGACACCGATGGTCGTGTTCTTTTTATCCATGAAAGTGGTGGTGTGAGACGAAAGACGAAGCGAGGTGGTCGAAGGGAAACCTTAGTTGCGCACGCAGACGGGTCGGCTGGGGCGACGTGCGGCGGGCACGGGATCAAGCCCGCCCGGGTGCAGGGGCGTGCACCGCAACAGGCGGCGTGCGGAAAGCCATACCCCGCGGAGTGCGCCGTGAGTGCGCACCGCCTCGGCCGCATAATGCGAGCAGGTTGGGTAGAACCGGCAGGCGCAGGCGGGCCCGAAGACGGCGGGAATCACGGGGGAGAGTGTATGTTGGTAAATCCACACGAGACCAAGCAGCAGCCTCGCCGGAAGGCGCAGGATGAAGGTGATGGACGTGTAAAGGTGGGTGGACATCAGGCTTGGGCGGGCGGGAAGATTTTCCGACAGGCGTCGAAGAATCTTCGTTCGATCTCCTGATACTCAAGCCGATTGAGTGAACTACGGGCTACCAGGAGCAGATCGTAACCGGCCGGCACGCTTTGCTGCTGGCTGCGAAATACCTCGCGGAGCCGGCGTTTGGCGCGGGCGCGCTGCACGGCGTTGCCGATGGCGGAACGAGAAGCCACGACCCCGACGCGGGCGGTGGCAGTGGCGGCTTCGATTTTTTTTGCGGTGGGCGGAGTGGCGGGCGTGGAGTCGAGGGCGGGCGACGGGTCGCTGGCGATCCCCGCTACTTTTGGAGCGGGCACGGCTTGTCGGGCATACCACAGCATAAAGGCGCCGCAATCGTGGCGGCGCCCGTGAGTGCGAACATGATCGAAATCCAACTGGCGCCGCAGGTGTTGCTCGGCGCGAAATCGCATGTCAGGCTGGGAGATACAAGCGGCGCAAAGCGGCCGCGGGCTTAGACGACGGTCAACCGCTTGCGGCCCTTGCGGCGGCGGTTGGCGAGAACCTTGCGGCCACCAACGGTGGCTTTGCGGGCGAAGAAACCGATTTTGCGGGCGCGCTTAAGGCGGTGCGGGCGGAAGGTGGGTTGCATACTTTTAAGTGGTTAAGAGGCGACTGAAGTGTCGGACGGCGTTGCCGGTGTCAAGGCGTGGTTTTTGAACCCGCCGTCTTGTTTGGGTGGTTGGCGGTAATCAACACGCCCCGACTAAACGAAACGGTGGTAGGTGATCCGGGCGGAGGCGAGTTGGCGATCGTTTGGTCAAACACCATGACGCGATTTGCCGGCGGGTTATAGACGGTGCCAAGAGTGAGGGGGAACGGAGAGGTGAAATATTTTGAGGTGAAGAGCTGCCCGATAGAACCTTTGAGCGTGATGGTGCGTCCGGACCAATCTTCCATCAAACGCACGAGATTATGTGCGCCGCCACTGTTGCCTCCCTCTTTGGTGGGGGTGTTGCCGGTGAGGATGCCCGCAACGATCAGGGTGTCTTTAGTGGCCTTGCGCTTGTCGATTTCCCCGGCTGCGTTGGCATCCGACCAGTCGCTGGAGAGAAGGGTGATCGTGTCGGCGATCACCGCGGCGGACGTGGTTTGGTTATCGGTCTTAACGGTGTTGTAGTCGCCCTGGATATAAAGCGCGTTGGGTGTGGCGACCGTAAAGCCGTCTGCGGAGGCGGGTAATTGCTGGGCGTTGGTAAGCCGAATAACGCCGTTTGAAGGGCGCTCATCTTGAACATAGAGGACGCCATTGAAGTTATTTTTGAGGTAAGGGGTATTATCGATGGCCTTGGCTAGGTTGCCTACATCAAGGGTGGTTACGTAGACCTCCTTGGCTTCACGTTGATCGTAGACCGGCTTGCGAATGGAGGTAACAGGCGCTGCCGATATAAACTCCGCGCTGGAGGCGTAATCTTCGGTGCCGCTGGGGGAGGTGATCTTTACCGTTCCGAGCGAATCGATAGTGATGATGAGGCCGGCGCGGTTATGCATGCGGCGCGTCGCAATCACGGGATCATCTTTGGGTCGATCGGGATCATTGGGGTCTGCGGCCCGAGGCCGTGGATCAATCACAGAGTGATAAACATCGTTTACTGTCTCGAAGAGGTCGGGGTTTAGCTGTTGCACCTTCACTGCGTCGAGGCCGCCGATGAAGTTTTCTTGCTCGGCTTGCTTCATGGCTTTCAGTTTGCTTTCGCGGGCTTTAATTTGGTCCTTGTCGTCGGAAAATTTGGGGGCCGTGAGGAGTTTGGTGTTACCGGACTTGTCTTTGGGCTCGAACGATTTGGGGTTTCTCATCTTCTTGTCCTCTTTCCCCGTCGTATCGCCGTTGAACGTCTGCCCGAAGCTTACCGTATCGTAAAATTTCAGGCTTTTGCCTTGGTTGGCGCCGGCGTAGATACTGCCGTTAGCGGCGACCGGTCCCCGGACGTCCATGTCACTCCCGGGGGCAAGCTCCAGGTCTCCTTGGTAAAAGATGGCAAACTGGAAGAGAGACACGTCGAACATCACGAAGCGCCGACCCAGGCTTAGGGTTATTCCCTCGTTGGGGCCTGAGCCAGTGACTATAATCCCAGTGGTGAAATACGCCACCGTGCCGGTTTTGGCCGGATCATCAGGAAGTTGGCCCACTAATGTGGTGTCGTAGCGAAACGTGCGGCGCACTTGCCAACCAGCTTTTCGGTGCGAGGCGGCGAATGCGGTTCGTGGTGTGGTGCCGCCAAAAAGGTCGTCGAGGGGGCCAATCTCATCGGCCAATGATTGACGGCTTAATCGCTGTGCGACCGACGAGGGGTTTTGACCTCCGCGCATCAGGTTTTCCCAGGAGTAATACATCATCTCGAGCTCGCTCTCGGCCACGGTTTGGGCCTCGTGCAGCTGGCTGTTGCGAGTGGCGAGCCGCCGCGAGGTCAGGCAGTAATCTAGGGTGCTGATTCCAATCAACGAGAGCACAATAATCCCGATCATTACAATCAAGAGGGCGCTGCCCTTACAGGGGTGCCCGTGCCCTGCGGAGCGGCGGCGCTTGAGCGGTTTTGAGCGGTTGTGGGTCATGCTAAGGGGTCCTACGGGCTAAAAATCTGCTGCGGTGTTATCTTTTTCTTTCTGGGCTGTCGTGGTGTTGGACGAATTGCTGGAGGCGGTGGTCGTGGTGGTCTTGGCCGGAGTGGTGGAGACGGTGGCGGGCGTAGTCTTGGCC
>JANODO010000044.1:0-22733 GCA_031412735.1 Rariglobus sp.
GCTCTTGGAACAGGGCCTGATGCTGGCCTCCCGCGCATTCTAACTGCTCTCCACTTTTTCTCTTTTTGCGTCTTCTGCGCCTTTTTGCGGCCCAACCGTCTTAAAAAAATGTCCTCCATCACCTCCACGTCCTGGCTCACCGGCCCGCTCCTCCGCACCGCCCTCGTCGATTCCCTTAAAAAATTCGACCCGCGCGTCCTCGTCAAAAACCCGGTGATGGCCGTCACCGCCGTCGGTGCCTTCGCCACCACCGTCTGTCTCCTCCGCGACCTCGCCACCGGCGCGCCCGTCGCCTTCACCGCGCAAATCACCGCGTGGCTTTGGTTCACCGTGCTCTTCGCCAACTTCGCCGAAGCCGTCGCCGAAGGGCGCGGCAAAGCCCAGGCCGACGCCCTGCGCAAAACCCGCACGCAAACCCAGGCCCGCCTCCTCCGCGACAACCGCGAGCACTCCGTCCCGTCCTCCGATCTCCGCAAGGGCGACACCGTCGTCTGCACCTCCGGCGACACCATCCCCGCCGACGGCGACGTGATCGACGGCATCGCCAGCGTGGACGAATCCGCCATCACCGGCGAATCGGCCCCCGTCGTCCGCGAGAGCGGCGGCGACCGTTGCGCCGTCACCGGCGGCACCCGCGTCCTCTCCGACCGCATCGTCATCCGCATCACCTCCGAGCCGGGCAACACGTTTGTTGACCGCATGATTGCCATGGTCGAGGGCGCCCGCCGCCAGCGCACGCCCAACGAGATTGCCCTCGGCATCCTCCTGGTTGCGCTCACCGTCATCTTCCTTCTCGCCGTCTTCACGCTGCCCGCGCTCGCCCGCTACGTCGAAACCGGTGCCGGCCAGTCCGGCGTCGTCAACGTCTCCCTGCCCGTCCTCGTCGCGCTCCTCGTCTGCCTCATCCCGACGACCATCGGCGGACTTCTCTCCGCCATCGGCATCTCGGGCATTGACCGCCTCACCCGCCGCAACGTCCTCGCCACCTCCGGCCGCGCCGTCGAGGCCGCCGGCGACATCGATGTCTTGCTGCTCGACAAGACCGGCACCATCACCCTCGGCAACCGCCAGGCAGCCGACTTCATCCCCGCCCCCGGCGTGAAGATCGAAAAACTCGCCGACGCCGCGCAACTCTCCTCCCTCGCCGACGAGACGCCCGAGGGCCGCAGCATCGTCACGCTCGCCAAGGAAAAATTCGCCCTTCGCGGCCGCGACCTCGCCACGCCCCACGCGACCTTCGTTCCGTTCACCGCGCAGACGCGCATGAGCGGCGTGGACCTCGCCGACCGCCGCATCCGCAAGGGCGCCGCCGATAACATCCGCGCGTGGATCACCACCCAGGGCGGCACCTGGCCCGACGCCGTCACGACCGCCGTCGAAGATATTTCCCGCCAGGGCGGCACGCCTCTCGTCGTCGCCGACAACGCCACCGTCCTCGGCGTCATTTATCTCAAGGACATCGTGAAAGGCGGCATCAAAGAACGCTTTTCCCAGCTCCGCGCCATGGGCATCCGCACCGTCATGATCACCGGCGACAACCCGCTCACCGCCGCCGCCATCGCCGCCGAAGCCGGCGTGGACGACTTCCTCGCGCAGGCCACGCCCGAGATGAAGCTCCAGCGCATCCGCGACGAACAAGCCAAGGGCCACCTCGTCGCCATGACCGGCGACGGCACCAACGACGCCCCCGCCCTCGCCCAAGCCGACGTCGGCGTCGCCATGAACACCGGCACCCAGGCCGCCCGCGAAGCCGGCAACATGGTGGACCTCGACAGCAACCCGACGAAGCTCATCGAGATCGTCGAGATCGGCAAACAGCTGCTCATGACGCGCGGCGCGCTCACCACGTTCTCCGTCGCCAACGACATCGCCAAATACTTCGCGATTATCCCCGCGATGTTCGCCGGACTCTACGCGCTCTCCCCCGGCGACACCGGCCCGCTCGCAGCGCTCAACCTCATGGGTCTCGCCTCGCCCGAGAGCGCCATCCTTAGCGCGGTTATCTTCAACGCCCTCGTCATCATCGCCCTCATTCCGCTCGCGTTGCGCGGCGTCGCCTACCGCGCCGCCCCCGCCGCGACCCTCCTACGCCGCAACCTCCTCATCTACGGCATCGGCGGCGTGATCGTCCCCTTCGTCGGCATCAAACTCATCGACCTCGCCCTCACCGCCACCGGCCTCGCCTAACCAAACCAGTAACACACACGGCACTGAGAGGAGTCACGGAGGGCACTGAGAAGACACCTTGTTCTCAGATCCTCTTCGTGACCTCTGTGCCACCTCTCGTGCCCTCTGTGTAATCCCTCCGAAAAACTCCCATGAAAACCTTCCTCACCGCCCTGCGCCTCTTCGCCTTCCTCGCCGTCCTCACCGGCTTCCTCTACCCGCTAGCCGTCACCGCCCTCGCCCGCGTCGCGTTTCCGTCCCAAGCCAAGGGCTCCGTCATCACCACCTCCGCCGGCGTGCCCGTCGGCTCCGCCCTCCTCGCACAATCAACAACCTCCCTCCGCTACTTCTGGCCGCGCCCCTCCGCCGCCGACTACGCCACCGTCGCCTCCGGCGCGTCCAGCCTCGCGCCCACCTCCGCCAAACTCCAATCCGCCGTCACCTCCCGCGCCGCCGCCCTCCGCACCACCCACAATCTCGCCCCCGACGCGCCCATCCCCGCCGACCTGCTCTTCTCCTCCGGCAGCGGACTCGACCCGCACATCAGCCCCGTCGCCGCGACCTTCCAGGCCGCCCGCGTCGCCGCCGCCCGCAACGTCCCTCTTGCCTCCATCACGACGGCCATCTCCACCCACACCGAGTCCGGCGGCCTCCTCGGCGAAGACCGCGTCAACGTCCTCCTCCTCAACCTCGCCCTCGACCAACTCCCGTAATCTCCGCCTCCCGCGCCCTACTTCTTCCGACCGCCCGTCAACCGCACCGGCACCTTCAGTCCCACCGCCTTTGCCAGCGCCGCCTGCCCGCCATCCAGCGTCAAAAACACCTCCGCCTTCAGATGCACCGCCGTGGCCACATGCAACACATCGACGGTGCGATGGCCTTCCTTCCGCGTATGCGCCGCGCTCAACCGCTCCGCCAGACTGTGAACATCCGCCCAGTCCACCTCGGGAAAAACAAACGCCCCCGCCGCCACATTCTCGTCAAATTGCGCCAGCATCCGCCCCGTCTCCCGCTCCGGCCAGCCCTGCGTCCGATCCGCATCAAACCGAAACGTCTGCAACCGCGCCGACTGCTTGAACTCAAACGCCACCAGCGTGGAAATCATCACTGCGCGCCCCACTCCCGCAAAAAGTGCGTCCGCCTCACGGCTGTTATCCTGTTCGTGGAGGATGCCGCAAATCACCGAGGTATCGGCAAAGACGCTCATCCTTCCTGCCCTTCGTTCATGAAGTCTTCCATCGCCTGCACCTCGGCGGCCGTCATGGGCTTTTTGTCTCCCCAGATAGCCTTCCGCTGCGCCGCGAAATCCGGCATCTTGAACGGCTTCTTCCCCTTCTCTCCCGTCCCCGCATCCGGCGGCACGAGCCGCGCCACCACCCGCCCGCGCTTGGTGATCTCCACCGACTGCCCTTCCGTCACCCACGCCGACACCCGCCGAAAGTCATTCCGAAGGTCCGCCACCGTTGCTGTTTTCATGAGAGCACGATCTATCACCACCGCATCCGCGTCAACCCCGCCTTCCCAAACCCGATCAAGGCCGATGCCACCGCACATCCGGAGACCGCCCGAAATCCTCGTCAAACGACGCCACGCCCACACCGCTCGCCACCGCCTCGGCTGCGAGATAAGCATCGCCAAAATCCACATTGACCGTCTCCACCCGCGCCAGTGCCGCCAGCACCAACGCCTCGTTTTCCACTTCGCAGACTCCCGTGCGCACCACCTGCGACAACACCCGCGCACATTCCGTCCGAGGCAGTTTGTAGGACGCACGCAGCGCATAAAACACTTCGGCCACCGTGATCGTGGTCAGCCGCAAGAGCACCTTCCCATCACGCCCCTGGAGCAACAAGCGACGCGCCGCCGGTGCCTGCACCGGATCGTCATCGCGCAAAAACCTCAGCAACACATCCGCGTCGAGCAGCAGCGTCTTCATACCGCCGGTTTGCGATCCCCTTGCCCTATCATCGCCCTCGCCGCCGCCTTCTCGTCCGCCGCTTTCGGCAACGCCGACTTCGCCGCACCGAAAAGTGTCATCACATCCGGCACCGGTCGCACCCGCACCGATCCATCCTCGCACCGTTCCCAGTAAATCTCCGAAACTCCCCATTCCCGCCGAAACTCGACAGGGACCGTTGTTTGCCCCTTACTTGTGATAAAAGTCCTTACCATACCAAAAAAGTAAGATAAAAAGCCCAAAGGTCAATGCTCCAACCCTTCCCCGCGTGACGCCCGCCCCATACGACCCGCTCCGTCCCGATCCCGACGCCCTGCTCGCGTCGCTCCGGCGCGAATCCGCCCGCGACGGCCGCGGACGCCTCACGATCTTCTTCGGCATGGCCCCCGGCGTGGGCAAAACCTACGCCATGCTCACCGCCGCCCGCCGCGCCCGCGCCGCCGGCATCGACGTCCTCGTTGGCCTCGTTGAAACCCACGGACGCGCCGAAACCGCCGCCCTCCTCGAAGACCTTCCGCTCCTCCCGCGCCGCGCCGTCGTCCACCGCGAGACCACGCTCCACGAGTTCGACCTCGAGACAGCCCTCGCCCGCCGCCCCCGCCTGATCCTCGTGGACGAGCTCGCCCACACCAACGCCCCCGGCTCCCGCCACCTCAAACGCCACCAGGACGTCACCGAGCTCCTCGCCGCCGGTATCGATGTCTTCACCACACTCAACGTTCAACACCTCGAAAGCCGCGCCGACACCGTCCGCCAGATCACCGGCGCGCCCGTCCACGAAACCGTCCCCGACTCCGTGATCGAGGCGGCCGACGACATCCAGCTCGTCGATCTCACCCCGGCCCAGCTCCGCGAGCGCCTCGCCGCCGGCAAAGTTTATCTCGGCGACCGCGCCGCCGTCGCCGCCGAAAACTTCTTCAAAGAAACCCACCTCACCGCCCTCCGCGAACTCGCCCTGCGCCTCACCGCCGAGCGCGTGGACCAGCAGCTCCGCGACATCCGCGAGAGCGGCGGCAACCGCGCCATCTGGCGTAGCGGCGAACGTCTCCTCGTCGCCGTCGGACCGAGTCCGTTTTCCACCCGGCTCGTGCGCTGGACGCGCCGCATGGCCTACGCGCTCGACGCCCCGTGGCTCGCCGTCGCCGTCGAGACCGGCGAAACCCTCGCGCCCGACGACCAACGCCGCCTCGATGAAAACCTCGCCCTCGCCCGCCAGCTCGGCGCCGAGGTCATCGTCGTCTCCGACCGCGACGTCGCCTCCGCCCTGCTTCGAGCCGCGCACCGTCACAACGTCTCCCAGATCGTCGTGGGCAAACCCCGCGGACACCCCGTCCTCGAAATCCTCCAAGGCGGCTCCCTCGTGGACCGTCTCGTGCGCGGCTCCGGCCAGATTGACATCTACGTCGTCCCCGCCGAACCCCGCACCGGCCGCAACCGCTGGCTCGAGTGGAATGTATCCATCATCTCGCGACCGCAGGAATACGCCCTCGCCGTCGGCGTCACCGCCGCCGTCACCGTCGCCGCGCTCCTGCTCGCGCCCTACGCCGGCTACTCCGCCGCCGCGCTCCTCTACCTCACGGCCGTGATCGTGCTTGGCCGCTGGCTCGGACAGGGCCCGATCTTCCTCGCCGCCACCCTCAGCGCGCTCACCTGGAACTTTGTTTTCATCCCGCCGCTCTACACGTTCCGCATCACTAAGCTCGAGGACGGCCTCACCTTCGGCCTGTTCTTCGTGATCGCGCTCATCACCGGACGCCTCACCACGCGTATCCGCGCCCAGTCCCGCGCGCAGGATGCCGGCGAACGCCGCGCCACCGCCCTCTACCAACTCACCCGCGATCTCGCCGCCGCCCACTCCGCCGACGAAGTCATCCGCGCCGCCATCGCCCGCATCGCCGATGTCTTCGGCGCCCGCCCCGCCGTGTTAACCACCGCTCAGATTCCGTCCTCCGGCCTTAAACTTAATCTTTCCACTTCAACGGGAGAAGCAGACGCGCCCACGCGTTTGCTTCTCCATCCATCGGCAGCTTACGACGTTTCACCCAAAGAATCCGGCGTCGCGCTCTGGGCCTTGCACCACCGCCGTCCCGCCGGCCGTTTCACCGACACCCTGCCCGCTTCCGACGGCTACTACGTGCCGCTCATCACCGGCGACCGCGCCCTCGGCGTGCTCGGCATTCGTCCGCCCGACGATCTCCCACTCACCCTCGCGCAGCGCGACCTGCTCGACACCTTCGCCGCCCAACTCGCCCTCGCCCTCGAACGCGAACAACTCCGCGTCGCCTCCGATTCCGCCCGCCTCGCCTCCGAGTCCGAAAAACTCCACCGCGCCCTCCTCGACAGCGTTTCCCACGAGCTCAAAACCCCGCTCGCTGTCATCACCGGCTCCGCCGAGGCCCTCCTCGCCGCGCCCGCCGGCCTGCACGCCGCCTCGCTCACCCGCGAAATAGACTCCGCAGCGCGACGCCTTCAACGCCTCGTCAACAACCTCCTCGACGTAACCCGCCTCGAATCCGGCGCGCTCCGTCCGCGTCTCGATTGGTGCGACCTGCGCGACATCATCAACGCCGCCCTCGACGCCACCGCCGACCTCCGGCGCGAACACCCGACCACTGTCAACCTGCCCGACGACTTCCCGCCCGTGCGCGGCGACTTCGCCCTGCTCGAACAAGCCGTCTTCAACCTCCTCCACAACGCCGCCGCCCACACGCCCGCCGGCACCGCCATCGAAGTCACCGCGCACATCGACACCCTCGACCGGGAAGCGTGGATCACGGTCGCTGACCGCGGCCCCGGACTCCCCGCCACCCACGCCGCGCAGATTTTTGATCGTTTCGCCCGGGGCAATCCCGCCCGCGCCGGTGGACTTGGCCTCGGCCTTTCCATCGTGCGCGGTTTCGCCGAAGCCCTCGGCGGCCGCATTGAAGCCTCCGACAACCCCGGTGGCGGTGCACGTTTTACGCTCTTCATTCCGTGGACTCCGCATGACAGCATTCCCTCCGAATGAGCACACCCGCGCCTGAAATCCTCATCATCGACGACGAGCTGCAAATCCGCCGCCTGCTCCGCGTGACGCTCGAAGGCGCCGGCTACCGCGTGCGCGAAGCCGCCACCGGCTCGCTCGGCCTCAACGAAGCCGCCGTCCAGCGCCCCGACGCCGTCATCCTGGACTTGGGCCTGCCCGACGCCGACGGACTCGACGTGCTCCGCCGCCTCCGCGAATGGAGCGGGCTCCCCGTCCTCATTCTCTCCGTGCGCGGCGAAGAAGCCCAAAAAATCGCCGCGCTCGACGCCGGTGCCGATGACTACCTCACCAAGCCGTTCGGCGGCGGCGAACTTCTCGCCCGCCTCCGCGTCCTCCTCCGCCGCGCCCAACCCGCCGGCGAAGTAAGTATAGCGAGTTTCGGCGACGTCGAAGTGGACTACACTAAACGCACCGTCACCCGAGCCGGCGCTGACGTTCACCTTACAGGCAAAGAATACGCCCTCCTCCGCCTCCTGCTCCAGCATCGCGGTAAAGTCATCACACACCGCCAGCTTTTGCGCGAGTTGTGGGGCGAGCGTGCCGAGGAGCAGACGCATTATCTACGCGTTTACATGACCCACCTGCGGCAAAAACTGGAGCCCGACCCATCCAGGCCGGTGCATCTAAGAACGGAATCCGGTGTAGGCTACCGGTTTAGCGGCGAATAAACTACGGGAAGACCCCAAGAAAACTCCCCATCGCAGGCTTTCATTATGTCGGGTAACCGTGCATGTTGACGCTCATTTTTTTGAGCTATGTCCGCCGAATCCCCCGCCATCGAAGTCCGCGACCTCGTGAAAGTCTACTCCGGCCACACCGCCGTCAGTAAGATCAGTTTCACGGTGGCGCGCGGCGAGATCCTCGGATTTCTCGGGCCGAACGGTGCCGGCAAGAGCACCACGATGCGCATCCTCACCGGTTACCTGCCCGCCACTGCCGGCGAGGTCAGCGTCTGCGGCGTGCCCGTCGCCTCCCATTCCGCGGACATCAAAAAACTCATCGGCTACATGCCGGAAAACAACCCGCTGCCCGACGACATGCGGGTTTCCGAATACCTCCACTACCGCGGACGCCTCAAGGAAATCCCCCGCCGCAAGCTGTCCATCCGCCTCGACGAAGTGTTCGAGCGCTGCGACCTCACGCGCGTCCGCCACCGCATCATCGGCAAACTCTCCAAGGGCTTCCGTCAACGCGTGGGCATCGCCGAGGCCATCCTCGCCGAGCCGCCCGTCATCATCATGGACGAGCCAACCATCGGCCTCGATCCGCACCAGATCCAGATTGTTCGCGAGTTGATCGACAGCCTGCGCGGTCGGATGACGGTGATCATTTCCTCGCACATCCTTCCCGAGATCGAGATGACCTGCGACCGCGTGTTGATCATCAACCAAGGGCGCGTCGTCGCCACGGGCACACCCGCCGACCTGCGCCGCGAGGTCTTCGGCCAATCCCGTTACCACCTCGAAATCTCCGGCGACACGGTCGCCGCCTTGCCCGGCGCGCTCACGAAGGTTGAGCCGACGCTCCACATTGCCACCGCCGGCGAGCCGGACCCGGCCGGGTTCCGCAAGCTCACGCTCACCAGTGCCCGCGCCGACGACCTCGGCGATTCCCTGCTTCACGCGCTCGCCAGCGACGGCCGCTTCCGCGTCCGCTCGCTCCACCGGGCGCAAGCGTCGCTGGAAGACGTTTTCCTGGCCGCCACCAAACGCGGCTGGGAAACGGTCGACGCGCCTTCCGGCGCATCGAAATGACGAATGACCAATGACGAATGCCTAATGATTAAACCTTCTCATATCCCCCGCTCCACTCCGCGCAGATCGGCTCCGTCCATTCGTCATTCGTCATTCGTCATTCGTCATTAAGCCGCCATGCGCCACTTCACCACCATCCTCAGCCACGAGATCCGCATGCTGCTGGTCAGCGCCAGCACCTACATCGCGGCCGTCCTCTTCCTCGCCGTGATGGGTTTTATCTTTTCCGGCGTGCTCGAGAGCTACAGTTCTTCCGCCCAGGAAACCTCTCCGGCCGCCGTCTTCTTTCAACTCTTCTGGCTGCCCGTCTTCTTCATGGTGCCGCTGCTCACCATGAAGTGCCTCGCCGAAGAACGCCGGCTCGGCACGCTTGAAACCCTGCTCACGGCACCGGTTTCCACAACTGAGGTGGTGCTCGGCAAATACTTCGCCGCCTACTTTCTTTATATGCTGCTCTGGGCTTCGACGGGTGGATTCTTTTACATCCTCCACCGCTTCGCCGGAGACGCCCGCTTCATCGACCTGGGCCCTCTGCTAGGCGGCTACCTCTTCGTCGCGGTTTCCGGCCTCCTCTACGTTGCCCTCGGGGTCTTCGCCAGTTCACTGTCCCGCAATCAGGCCGTCGCCGGCATCCTCGCGTTTACCTTGTTGTTTCTCGTCATCATCGGGCTCCGCTTCGTCGGCACCCTGGAGGTGCTCAACCTTGAAACGATGAAACCGCTGCGCGACGCAGTCGATTACGCGATGGTGTTTCGTCACCTCGAGGACTTCACCCGGGGCGTAGTCGATACCCGCCAGCTGCTGTTCTATGTGAGCGGCACCGTGCTCGCCCTCATTTTCAGCATCCTCGGCGTCGAGGCCAAACTCATCCACAGCTGATCATGGGCAAGCCACCTTCCTTCCGCTCCGTCCGCTGGACCCGCACGTTCAACCTCCTCGCCCAGGCCGCCCTGTTCGTGACGTTCTTCGCCGGGCTCAACTACCTCGCCGTCAACTACGCGTGGCGCTTCGACCTCACGCGCAACAATAGCCGCTCCCTTTCGCCCGAGACGCTCGCCTATCTGAAGAACCTCACCGAGCCGGTTCGCATCATCGTAACCCTGACGGAAAACAGCGAAAACGAGGCCGTCGCCCAAGCCTACCGCGATGTGGGCGGCCTCCTCCGTGAATACGGCTTCGCCACCTCCGCCAATGCCAAGGGCAAGGTGTCCACCGAGTTCATCGACGTCTACCAACGCCGGCGCGACGCCGAGGCCCTCGGTATCGAGCAGCCCAATACGATCCTCGTTCTATCGGGCGACCGGCGCCGCATCGTCGGCCTCGACGAGCTCTACGACGTCCAAGGTCAGGAAAAGAAAGCTTTCCGTGGCGAGCGCACCTTTACCGCCGCGATCCTCGACGTCTCCAGCCCGTCGAAAAAGAAAGTCTACTTCCTCACCGGGCACGGCGAGATGGCGCTCGACGATGTCAGCGCCGAGCGGGGTCTCTCCGCACTTGAAGCCGAGCTGAAGGCCCGCAACTTCGCCGCCGAAGCACTCGATCTGGCCCAAACCCGCAAGATCCCCGACGACGCCGCCGTCCTCGTGATCGCTGGCCCCCAGGGCCGCTTCGACGCCTTCGAGGAAGAACTGCTGCGCCAGTATCTCTCCAACCGCGCCGGTCGCGTGCTGGCGTTGCTCGCCCCCGGTTACCCACCAGGCCTGGAAGACTTTTTCTACGACTGGGGCGTGCTCGTGGACGATGTCCTCATCTATGACGCCAGCGCCACGGGGCAGACTGAAACCGGCGACCTTATCCTGCCCGCCTTGTCCGACCATGCGCTCACCTCGTCGCTGCTCAGTTACAAGATCCCGCTGCGCTTCGGCCCCTCGCGCTCCGTGCGCGTCGACCCGGGCCGCACGCTCGACCCCACGCTTGTCGTGACGCCGCTTGTGGCAACCTCCACGCAGGCTTGGGGCGAACGGAACTACCGTGAGCGCATCCGTCCCGCCTACGACGCCGGCATCGACCTGCCCGGCTCGCCGCGCCTCACCGTCGTGACCGCCTCCGAACGCACCACGGCCCGCAAGAGCGACCTCCTTAAATTCACCGTCCCCAGCGGTCGCCTGGTCACCTACGGCAGCGCCGATTGGATTGCCAACGGCCGTCTCGGGGTGATCGGCAACCTTTCCTTTTTCCTCTCCGCGCTGAACTGGACCGTCGACCGCGACATCGACCTCAACGTCCCCGTCCGCCCGATCGCCAAGTTCCAACTCGCCCTCAGCCAGCAGCAACTCCAGCGCCTGCGGTTCAGTCTGCTCTTCGCCCTCCCCGGCCTCGCCGCCCTCCTCGGCCTCGTCGTCTACTGGACGCGACGCAACTAAAACCAAAGGCTGAAAAGCTGAAGAGCTGGAAGGATAAAACCAACCGCTACCCCTTAGCCCTTTCAGCCCTTCAGCCCTTTAGCCTTTCAGCCTTTTCCTCCCTCCATGCGCACCAAAGTCACGCTCATCCTGATCCTCCTGAACGTCGCGCTTCTAGCCGTGATCATCTACTCGCGTCGTGAGTGGCAGGCCGACCAGGATCTCGCCCGGCTGAGCAAACGCGTGTTCGGCAACGAGGCCATCAACACCAAGTCCCTCGAAATCACGTCCGCCGGCAGCGACCAGAAAATCCTCCTCGAACGCTCCGGCCCCAACGCCACTTGGGACATCAAGTCCCCGATCAATTGGCCGGCCAACGATTTTGCCGTCCGCCCGATCATCCACGAGCTCGAGTTCCTTGAGCCGCAAACCAGCTTCCCAGTCGAGGGTTTGGAGAGAAACGGGCAATCGCTCGCCGACTACGGGCTCAACCCGCCCCGCCTCACCCTTACCTTCACCCGCACCTCCCCCCAGCCCGACGCTCCCGACATCACCACACGGCTTAAGATCGGCGACACCGCCAAGATCGGCAACCGGCTCTACATCCTCTCTCCTGACGAAAAAACCGTCCATGTTGTCGGCCGCAGTCTATCGGACAAACTCATCGTCGGCATGGATGAACTCCGCACCGACACGCTCTTCACCATCCCGGTTTTTGAAGTGCGCTCGCTGGGCTTGCAGAACGCCGCGCCCGCCCCCCGCGTCCGCTTGCGCCGCGACGGTGCCCGCTGGTCGTTCGAATCGCCCATCGTGACCCGCGCCTCCAAAGCCGAGGCCGAGGTGGTCGTCAGCGGACTCAACCGGCTGCGCGCCCTCGACTTCCTTCCCGCCACCCCCACTGACGAGACCGGCCTCGACAAGCCGTCCCTCCGCTTGACCGTCGAAGGCAACAGCCGCCGCGAGACCCTGCTCCTCGGCCGCCCCTATCCGCTCGCCACCGCCGCCAAACCCGCCGCCGATAACCCGAGCACGCTCTTCTACGCCCGCATGGAAGATCGCCCCCAAGTATTCATCACATCGATGCCCGAAGCGTTGGCCGGCAAACTCCGCCGCGCCCAGGAAACTCTCCGCGAAACGCGGATCCTGGACTTCGACCCCGCCGCCGTGACGTCGGTCTCGCTCGCCGCGCCCGGCCAGCCCGAGCCGCTGGTCCTTCGCCGCCAAGAGGCCTCGTCGGGCTCAACGGCATCCGACTGGAGCATCATCCGTCCCGCCGGCGCGCCCGCGCTCCCGGCTGACCGGAAACTCGTGGACAACCTGCTCCAGCGCCTCGCGCTGCTCGCGGTCACTCCACCCCCGCCCGGCCCCGATGGCCGGCAGGATTCCGGCTTTCTGCGCGACGCCCCGTCCGACGCCGAAATCGAGGGCTACGGCTTCAATCTCCCCCAGCGCGAGATCACCCTCACCCTTGCGCCCGCCGGACCCGGCGCAGTCGCCACCCCGCCGGCCATCGCTCTCCAACTGGGCGTGAGCGGTGCCAACAGCGGCACCGTGCAGGCCCGCGTCCTCGGTCAGTCATTCATCTACGCCGTCGAGCCCGACACACTCGGCGACTTCCCGGTCGCTGCGAATTTTTACCGTGAACGCACCCTGCGCACCCTGCCCGACGGCGCCCGCATCACCGGCCTTTCCCTCACCGCCAACACCGACGCCGAAAAACCCTTGGTTTCCCTCACGCTCGCCGCCAACCAGACTTGGGACGACGCACTCGCCGCCGAAACGGAACCGCGCCGCGCCGCCCTGAAGGCGATTCTCGCAAGCCTCGCGACCTTGCGCGCGAGACAATTTGCAAGCGACACCTTCACCGAAACGACCCTGGTCGACGGTAAGCCTGCGCCCTGGAAATATACGCTCGGGGCGACCGTTTCCGTCGGCGGCGCCGACTCGCAAGCCAGCGTGATGCAACTCCAGATCGCCGAACGCTCGGGCGGCGGCGCCCAGCTCGCCGGCTCCCCGGAGCTCGGTGTCGTATTCGCGATCGAACAAGCACTGCTCGACGCCCTCTGGACGCTCACCTACGGCGAACGCGATCCCGGCCCTCCCGCTCCCACACCGGAACCCGCGCCCGCGCCAGCGGCCCCCTGAGCCGGCACCGCATGAGCGTTCAAAGGGTATTGAAAGTCGGCGGCTGGTGCACGCGCCAAGGCTTTCGCGTTTCCCTCTGGACCACGTGGGTGCTGCTCCTCGCCATCCTAGCCGGTCAGGTTTATCTGCTTTCCGCCCGGCGGGTGCCGGTCCCGCAGGTTCTGCGCAAAGCCATCGAGGAACGACTGGCCGCGCACGGCCTTCGGCTTTCCTTGGGCCGCAGCGTGATGAGCCTTGCCGGCCGCTTCATCCTCGAAGACGTGCGTCTCGGCACCCTCGGCACGCCGGAGCCTCTCATCACCGTGCGCGCCGTCTACGTCCACCTGGACCCGTGGGATCTCCTGCTCGGCCAGATCGACATCAACGAGGTCCGTGTCAGCGGCCTCGATTTTCACCTGCCCCCGATCCGCTCCGCATCCGGAGCCGACGAAGTGGTCGCCAGCAATGTTGATTTCGAGCTGCGCCCGGCCGGCAACGAAATGAACCTGTCCTACTTCACCGGATACATCGGCCGTATCCCCGTGCAGGCCTCCGGCAGCTTTTCCCTTCCCGCCGCACGAGCCGTTACGACGGACCCCCGAGCCCTGCTGGAGCGCCTCGCGGCCACGTATCTCACATTTGCCAGTAAGACCCAGGCTGCGGACGCATGGCTGGCCGCGTTGGAATCACCCCGCATGCGCCTCCGCTTGAGTCCCGACGACATCGCGGTCGATTTCAGGGCCGACACCTTGGATTTAGGTGCGTTCCCCGGCGGACCGGGCGGAAAACTCACCGGGCTGCGGGTCAACACACGGCTGTCTCTCCGCGACCTGCGCGCCTCGCCGCTTGAAATCACCGGAGCCGTCGACTCGCTCGCTCTGCCGCGTGAGATCACCGCGCGGGAGCTCCAGCTGCGTCTCGGCGGCAAGCCGGGCGGAGCGTTGGGCTTTGAGCCGAGCACGCTGGAATTTCAGCTGGGCTCGCTGCGCTGGAAAGAAATGGAAGCGGGCCCTCTCGCCGGCTCCGCGACCCGGGATGCCGGCCAGCTCGTCAACGCCGACGTCTCCTTCGCATTCGCCGGCTCGCCTTGGCGGCTCCAAGGACGCGCCACCCCGCACCTCGGCACGGCACAGGTGTGGCTCGATGGTTTCGTGGACGACGCGGTCCTCGCCTTTGCCGGCAGTCAAATCGGCAAGAATCTGTCCGCGTTGCTCGACCCGACCCACCCCGCCCCGCTTCACGCCACCGCGTCGTTTGGTCCGGGCTGGAAGCTCGCGGAAGCCTCCGGACGCCTCCACAGCGGTCCGGTGCGGGTGGGCGGCGCTCTGCTCGACGAGACGGGGACCGAGTTCTTCTACGACGGAACCCGCGCCGTGGCCGACAACCTGGTGCTGCGCCAGGGCGACAGTCTCGCCCACGGTAGCTACGAAATGAATACAAAGACGCTGGACTTCCGGTTCCTGCTCGCGGGAGGTCTGCGGCCCATGGGAATCGAAAGCTGGTTCCATGGGTGGTGGACCAACTTCTGGGCCTCGTTTGATTTCAGCCGCGGGCTTCCGGTGGCGGATGTCGACGTGCGCGGACGTTGGGGCGACTTGACCGCGACGCAGGTTTTTGTGCAGGCCGAGGGAGGTGAAACCGGCTTGAAGGGCGTGCCGTTTGATCGCGTGCGCACGCGAC
The DNA here is from genome assembly GCA_031412735.1 of Rariglobus sp. Lineage (GTDB taxonomy): Bacteria > Verrucomicrobiota > Verrucomicrobiia > Opitutales > Opitutaceae > Rariglobus. The sequence goes on from JANODO010000044.1 coordinate 15,049, forward strand.
TTTTCCTGCGGCCGCAGTGGTTTGATATTCTCCACTTCGAGGTCCTGCAAGCCGGCCGGGGCGCGCACGGCTCGCTGCTCCGTTCTCAAGATCTGCGAAAGGACGCGTGGGACCGCATGGAGTTTTCCGTGGAATCCAGCCTGCCGCTGGACACCATTTCAGCGCTGTTTAAAAAAGAATCCGCCGAGCTCCTGGCACCCTACCGTTTCACCGAACCGCCGACTTTGCAGTTGACCGGCTGGGTCCAGAGCGAGGCTGCGGCCACCGGCAAGAAGGAGCACATCGACATCACCCTCGCCTCGACCGGGCCGATGACCTACCACGCTTTCCCGCTCTCCGACCTGAAGTTTGAGGCGCGCCTGCGCGACGATGAGATTGAGCTCCCGGTGCTGTCGGTCGGGTTTGCCGAAGGTGTGGCCAAGGGCAAAGCCCGACTCTGGGGTGCCGAGGATGCACGCCGCCTCTCGTTCGACATCTCTCTAGCCGATGCCAGCCTTGGCGCGGTCACGCAGACGGTTTCGCGACTCCAGCCGCCGGCCGCACCGACCGCCGAGAAGCCGTCCGAAAAAGCCGCCGAGGCCGCCCGCCAACGGCAGGAACGACTCGAACGCGGCCGCCTCGCCTTCACGCTGGCGGCCGAGGGGCGATATACGGATTACTACAGTTTCAAAGGCACCGGGCATGCCGCCATCACGGGTGCCGAGCTGGCCCAGCTCAACCTGTTTGGTCCGTTGTCCGAGGCTCTGCGCAAGACTGCATTCAACTTCGGTAGTTTCTCGCTCACCACCGCCGACGCACCCTTCACTCTGGACGGTAAACAGGTGCGTTTTGAAACCCTGCGTATCACCGGCCCGAACGCACTCCTCCAGGCCAAGGGAGACTACCAACTCCGCGACGGCTCTCTCGATTTCACGGCCAAACTCAACCCCTTCGAGGAAAACGATTCGGTGGTCGGCAGCGCGGTCGATTTCGTGCTGACCCCGTTCTCCAAGGTTTTTGAAGTGAAGCTCACGGGCAGTCTTTCCGATCCCTCGTGGGTGTTCGCTTACGGACCCACGCGGTTGATCAACTCCATCACCGGCGGCGAAAAAAACCCTCGCGCGCCCGACAACTCGGCAGCCGTGCCGTAGCCGGGTGCGATCACGTTTGCGGCGGAGTATGCTGTTCCACGATACGTGACGCCTGTAGGGCCTGACCATGTGTCAGGCCGGGTGGGCGTGCGCACCCCAAAAGACTACCCGGCCTCACGCAAGGTCAGGCCCTGCATCAATGAGAAAATTTTCGTGTTACTATCTACCCGTTGAGGAAGACTCTTCTCAAAGAAAAGCGGTTGCGCCGCGAGAGCGGGCCAGCATACGGTAACTCACCCAGATGGCATTTCCGCGAAAAAGTCTTCCCAAGACATGGATGCGGCGCACGGTGATCGGTCTGGCCGGCAGCACATTTTTGCTCGCGTTCGCTGCGTTGTTTTCGGGACTGGATTTATTCGCCCGGGGCACTTCGCACGCCACGGAAACCGTCCCCGCCGTCCTTGGGCTCGGCTTGATCGGGGCCGTGTTGGTGGCAGTCAAGACGGGCTATCGCAACGCCGCCTGGTTGGCCCTCGGCACCGGCTTTATCGGGTTCATATCGTTGGTCGAGCAAGGGCTCGAACTGGGGCACCCGTTCTCGCTTTGGCTCACGATGTCGTTGACGAGCCAACCGGTCGCCGCTTCCAGCGCCATGCCCGGGGTTGCCGCCTTCGCGCTGATGGTTGCTGGCGGCTTGATCCCGTGGCTCGCGGTGCAACGTGGCGAGAACCACCGGCTGCTCAGCCTGGCGATGGGCGGCTCTCTGCTGGGTGCGATCGGCATGACCACGTTGGCGGGTTACGCGCTCAACATGCCGACGGCGTATCGTTGGGGTTCGGCCAGCAACCTCGAACCCATCGTCGCCATCCTGATGCTGTTCACGGGCGGCGCACTCCTGGCGCTCGCGTGGAATGATCACGGCCTCCGGCAGACACGCACACCGGCCTGGCTGCCGGTTCCGGTCGTCGTCGCGTGCGGCATGTTTACGGTCATCTTTTGGGCGGGCTTGCGGGAACGCGAAAACGCCTACCTCGGCACCGCTGCGCAGATCGCGATCAACACCTTCGCGAGCAACATCAATTCCGAGATCGAGCGTCAGTCCGCCGACCTTGATCGCATGGGCCGGCGCTGGACCACCGCCAGCACCGCCACCGTCTGGGAATCGGACGCGGTGCCTTGGCTGATCGACTCCCCGGGTGCCGAATCGCTCGCCCGCATCGCCCCGAACGGAGACACCGTCTGGTATTATCCCTTGGCCGGCAACGAGAGCCTGATTGCCTTCAATCAATTCAGCCAACCCGAGCGGCGCTTCGCCCTCGAAGCCATCGCCCAGACCGGCTCCCCCCTCACCACCAGCACGCTGGAACTCGCCGGCCGCGGACCCGGCTTCGTGATCTACGCGCCGATCTACCGCTCGAGTATTCTGGCCGGCTACATCGGCGCGGAGTTTACCTACCAGCGCTTCCTCGGGATTCTGGATGCGCGCCTAAAGCTCAGCCCCAACCACCGGTGCGCCGTCTACCTGGGACCGGACCGCGTCTACAGCTCCATCAACTCCGGCCCGCCATCCGGGGAGAATCCACGCGCGCTTGAATCCGTGTTCATGCTGCAAAACCGGCGCATGCGCATCGTCATGGAGCCCAGCGAAGATTACCTGCGCGCCAACCGGCGCTATCTCCCGGAGATATCCCTCGCCGCCGGCCTCGGCATCACGCTGCTTCTCGGCCTCAGTATCCACCTTGCGCATACCGCCACCTCCAGCCTGGGCGCGGTTGAGATCACCAACCGGCTCCTCCGCGACGAGAACGAAGAGCGTCGCCGCGTTGAAGAGATGCTCAAGGTCTCCGACGAACGCCTCCGCCTCGCGTTGGATGCCACTGTGATCGGCATCTTTGAGTGGGACTGTGTGGAGAACACACTCCACTACAGCACCGGACTCTGGGCCATGCTGGGCCTCCCTCCCGGCGACGAAGCTTCGACTCCCGAGGCTTGGCAGGCGTTGATCCACCCTAGGGACCTGCCTGATTATCAAATCGCCATTCAGTCCCAAGTCAGCGGGGCCCAATCCTTCATCGACCCGGAATACCGCGTGCGCACCGTCACCGGCGAATGGCGCTGGCTCTACATGCGCTCGAAGACGGTGGGCTACTCCGAGGCCGGCGCCACCATCCGCATCGTCGGCACACTCCAAGACGTCACCGCCCGCCACGAAGCCGAGGAGGCGTTGCGCTCCAGTCAATCCGCCGCCCGCAAGCTCTCCCTCGTCGCCAGCCGCACCGACAACCTTGTGCTCATCGCCACCCCCGACGGCACGATCGACTGGGTCAACGAATCCTTCGAGCGCGTCATGGAGTATACGCTGAGCGAAGTCGTCGGCCGCAACCCCACCAGCTTCATGCTCGGCCCCGAGACCAACCCGCGCACCCTTCAACGCATCAAGGCTGCGCTGGCCCAGGGCGAGGGCATCACGACCGATATCGTCAACTACTCCAAGTCCGGCCGGAAATACCACCTGCACTTGGAGATTCAACCGGTGCGCAACGAGCGCGGCGTGCTGGAGAACTTCATCGCGATCGAGGCCGACATCACCGCCCGCGTGGAGACGGAGAACGCCCTCCGCCGCGCCAAGGCCGAGGCCGATACCGCCTCCCGCGCCAAGAGCGAATTCCTCGCCTCCATGTCGCACGAGATCCGCACGCCCATGAACGGCGTGATCGGCATGACCAGCCTGCTCCTCGAAAGCCCGCTCGATCACGACCAGCGCGACTCGGTGAACACCATCCGCACCAGCGGCGAGGCGCTCCTCACCATCATCAACGACCTGCTCGACTTCTCCAAAATCGAATCCGGTAAACTGGAACTCGAACACCAGCCCTTCGAGGTCGCCAACTGCATCGAGGAAACGCTCGATCTGTTCGCCGGCCAGGCCGCCGCGCGCGGCATCGAGGTGGCCCACCACATCGAATCCGACGTGCCCGCCGTCGTCCTGGGCGACGTCAACCGCCTGCGCCAGGTGCTCTCGAATCTCGTCAATAACGCAATCAAGTTCACCCCCAAGGGCTGCGTCACGTTGACCGTCGCGCTGGCCACTCAAGACACCGCCCGGCCGCCCCTCCGCCCCGGACATGCGGTGCTCTCCTTCGCCGTGAGCGACAGCGGCATTGGCATCCCCGTGGAACGCTTGGATCGGCTCTTCAAGCCATTCTCCCAAGTCGATTCCTCCACCACGCGCAAATACGGCGGCACCGGCCTGGGGCTCGTTATTTGCCACCGTCTCTGTGCTCTCATGGGAGGCGACATCCGCATCCAAGCCACCAGCAACCAAGGATCAACCTTCACCTTCACCGTGCAGGTCGAACCCATCGCGACCGAACCCGCGCCGGCCCCGAAATTACCGGCCGCTCTCTTTGACGGCCCGGTTCTCTGCATCGACGACAACGACGTGAACCTTCTTCGTCTCACCGCGTTTTTCCGATCCGCCGGAGTCGCCGTGTTGCCCGCTTCCACCGCCGAGGCCGCCCTTGAGATTCTCCAACACACGCGCCCCGCCGCCGCCGTCCTCGACCTCGACCTGCCCCATGCACCGGGCTCCGCCCCCCTGCACGAAGTCCTCGTAAACGCCGGTATTCCGGTGATCGGGCAGCTTGTCACCGGGGCCGCCGCCGCACCCGCCTGGACCGAGAAGGTTCGCTTCGCTGCAGTTCCGCGGCCGCTCCGCACGCTTACGTTGATCCGTGCGCTTCACACGCTCTTCCCGTCCTCGACGCCGCGATCCTCGCTCAGCGCGCAACCCGACGCGCATGATCTAGCCATGCGCATTCCCCTCAATGTGCTCTTGGTCGAAGACAACCCCGTTAATCAGAAGGTCGCCCTCCGCTTCCTTGAACGCCTCGGTTATCGCGCCGACGCGGTGGCCAACGGCCTCGAAGCCATCAACGCGATCGGGGTCCGCCACTACCAGCTCGTTTTCATGGATCTGCAGATGCCCGAGATGGACGGCTTCGAAGCCACTCGGCACATCCGCCGCAACCTCCCCGCGCACCGCCAGCCCTGCATCATCGCACTCACCGCCAACGTTCTTCAAAGCGACCGCGACCTCTGCCAGGCCGCCGGGATGAACGACTTCATCACCAAACCTATCAAGCTGGGCGAAATCACCGAGACCATCCGCCGCAATTTTAGCGCTCCCCGGACCATCACTGCCTAGCAGGTTGACACCCCTCGCGGCATCAGCCGCCCCGCCGCTTAATCGCCGAAGCCATTGGCGAGAGGCTGCTCCCAAAGAAGCGGCCCATTGGCCGATTCCATAAGTGGTTAACCCACTCCGAATCCGACGCGCGATCTGATCCGCAGCTGAACTTAACGGAGTAGTGCTAGGGCGTGTTTCTAAAACAAATCAGGTCGACGTGAGAGGTGAGGCGGGCTCGGTCAAGGCGGCCGAGCCGGAGGCGACCCAGCGGGTCGTGCCGCCGAGGACAACGCCGGCCCAGCCTGCTTGCTCTCCCCATGGAGCCGGGACCTCCTGGTCCCGTCCGAGCGCGCAGCGTTCGACGGCCTGAGGTATTTCAGAAACACGCCTAAGTTCGACTTCGCCGGACTTATCTCGTCGCGTAGTCCGCGAGCTTGCTTGCGCGCCGCGCCACGCCGGGCAAGCAGGCTTCCTAACGTCGTCGGCAGCCCACGCCGGAGGCTTTCCTGGGGTGCCCGCGTGTCGACATTCCAGCTGCCAGCCGGCTTGAACCGCATCGATACAGGCCGTGCCGTTCCGCCTTTGCCGCGTTCAGCCTTGGCGCACGAGGTTGATCACTTCGCCGGGGGACAAGTTGACCGCGCGATTTTCCACTTCGCTCTGATGCCGTCCGAACAACGAGCGCCCGTCGTCGAGCAGCTTGCGATAGGTGTCCCGCAGGACCGCAGTTTCCATTTTCCGCCCGCCCGCGTAGTAACGCAGGGCGAGTTGCCCGATCGCATAAGTCGCCGCAAACGTGACCGCCGCGCCCGTGCCTGCCCCGGCCGCCGCGCGTCCGAGCCCGCCCATCACGCCCTTCCCCAAAAGGCTGCCGGCCAGCCCGCCGATGAGTTTGCGCGCGTAACCTTCGACCGCTTGGGAGGCGAGCCCGGCACCCGCCGTCGCGAGAAAATCGCGGATGTGCCCGCGATCCAGCGGATACCCGTGCGCTTTGCCGATATTATACACCATCCGCATTTGCACCGGGACGATCGCCATGGTCGCGAACGACTGAGGAAGCAGCTCAAGCGCCCCCGTCAAAATCGAGTTATTCAGAATCGATTTCTCCAAGGCAGGCACATCGACCTGCGCCACCACTGGAACCGCAGGCGCGCGTCCGGCTGCGGGAGCGTTCGCCACCGGCGCGGCCGGCAACGCGTCCGCAAACTCCTCGGCCGTCTTTTCGCTGGTGCTCGCCCCCGCCGATAAATTCAACGTGGTGCGCAACCCACCGAGAAACGCGTTTTCGGCCGCATTGGGCGGCCCGTCGGTGTCGCACACGCCCAGAGCCATTTCGTAGGCCAACAAGCGCACTTCCGGCCGGGTGAGTTCCGCCGCCGCCGTGCTGACGGCATACTGACCGCCCAAAACTTCCTGATACACCACCCACGGGTTGAACGCCTCGGTGGCGAAGCCCTCGGTGATCCGTTTGAGCGCCACGCGTTCGGCGTCCGATTTGATGCCATCGGCAAGTGCGGCATGGATGAGCAGGGCAAAGAGAGCGCGTTGTTCTGCGGGCGTGGTCATATAAATAAAGCGCGCATCATAGCCGTCGCCCGTCGATGCGGCCATTACTCGAAACCACCGCGATTCCAAACCCGGCCGCGAGCGCAGAGGGAGGCCCGCTTGACGCCAACCCAGCCCTGCGGACACAACGGTCACATGCACCGCGCACCGCGTTTTTTTCTCACCGAAGCGGGCCTGCGCACCGGCCCGCATAGCTTGGCCGTGCTCAAGCAAAAAGCGGAGATTTACGCGCTCTCTCCCGAGACCTCCATTGCCCCCGAGTCCGCCCCCGACGAATGGACGCCGATCAGCGCCTCCCACGTTTTGTGCGAAGAGCTCTTCCCCACCCGCCGCCCGTTCACGTTGGGCTCCCGCCCGGTCGAGACTATCAACATGGCCGGGCATGCCGACGCCGCCCCGTCCATTGAGCAGATGTTGCGCGCCAACCTCGCCCGCCAACAGGCCGCAGAGGGCGAACTCTTAAAGCCCCTGCCCCCGCGCTCCAATCGAAGGCGCACTGACTACCTGTTCACCGTGGCTGCCGCTGCGGGGCTCAGCATGGTTCCGTGGCTTTTTGTGCCCGTCACGGCCGGGCATATCGTCCTTTCCCTCGGCGCCACGGGCTTTGTCGCACTCTGCGGCGCCTGGGTGTTCTTCGTCGTGATGGATCGGTATTAACGCGAGCTCCGAGCTGCTAGCTCCTGGCATGGTTTCAATTCGCGCCCCCCATCCGAAGACCGGGGGCGACTGCCGCCAGCCGCGTCAGGCGCTGGTGTTTGATGGGTTTCAATCCGCGCCCCGATCCGAAGACCGGGGCGACACGGCTCCGGCATCTATGTCCACACGGGCACAGTGTTTCAATCCGCGCCCCGATCCGAAGA
>JANODO010000045.1:0-9910 GCA_031412735.1 Rariglobus sp.
CCTCCGTGTCGTCCGGCGCGACGCGAAGAACCCGGACGACACGGAGGTCGTCCCTCCCTGGTGTCCCTCCCTGGTGTCCCTCCTTTGCGCACAGACTTGCCGTTTTCACGGCATCGCCTCTACTTCCGTGCCAGCCCATGCCCTCCCGCGAACTCGTGATTGCCTTCGATGCCGACGACACCCTCTGGCACAACGAAACCATCTTCGAGCACGTCCACGAGCGTTACCGCGAAATGCTCTCGCACTACCACGATAGCGAGACGGTTAACCGCACGCTCTTCGCGACCGAGATGCGCAACCTCGAGCTCTACGGTTACGGCGTGAAAGGGTTCACGCTGTCGGCCATCGAGACCGCGATCCAGCTCACGGAGGGCAAAATCCCCACCGCCGAAATCCACCGCCTGCTCGAACTCGGCCGCGACATGCTCGCCCACCCGGTGGAGTTGCTCGACGGCGTGGCGGACACCCTCGCCACCCTCGCCGCCGACCACCGCCTGCTCGTCATCACCAAGGGCGACCTGCGCGATCAGGAGCGCAAAATCGGCAAGTCCGGCCTCGCGGATTTCTTCGCCCACGTGGAAATCGTCTCCGAGAAAAACGAGTCCTCCTACGCCGCGATTCTCCGCCGCCACGCGATCCGGGCGGAACGTTTTGTGATGGTCGGCAACTCCCTCAAATCCGACATCCTCCCGGTCCTCGCGCTCGGCGGCACCGGCGTGCACATCCCCTACGCGCTGACCTGGGCGCACGAGCACGCTGAACCGCCGCCCGCCGCCGGCGGCCGTTTCGTCGAGGTGCCGTCCATCCGCGAGTTGCCCGCCGTGCTCGCCGGAATTCGTTGAGTCGTTGAGCCATGTGCTGCCGCTACGTCTTAACCCAGGAACACGCCACGTCTGTGCTGGAAAAACTGGGCGTGCTCCTCGCCGCCGGCGCCGCCCTCCCGGCGAGCCGCTACAACATCGCCCCCGGCGGCCCGATCCTGGCGGTGCGCACCGACTCCAACGCGTCCGGCCCCCAAGCGTCGAGTAACCTAATAGGTTACTCAACGCTTGGGGAACCTTCTCCGTCGCGGGCGCTCGCGCCCCTCCACTGGGGGCTCACCCCCTCGTGGGCGCGCGACGCGGCCAACCCGGTCGTCAACGCCCGCGCCGAATCGCTCGCTGAAAAACCCACCTTCCGCGACGCCCTCCGCTCGCGCCGCTGCCTGATTCCCGTCAGCGGTTTCTACGAATGGAAAGCCGTCGGCCGCGCCCGCCAGCCTTGGCTTTTTCGCCTCATCGATGATCAACCCTTCGCCTTCGCCGGCCTCTGGGAAACCTGGCGCGCACCCGACGGCACCGTGCGCGAATCCTGCGCCGTCATTACCACGGCGGCGAACACCTTGATGACGCCCGTCCACCACCGCATGCCGGTGATGATCGCTGATGCCGCCGCGTGGGAGACCTGGCTTGATCCGCGTATCAACCAGATCGATACACTTGCGCCCCTCCTCCGATCCTTCCCCGCCGAGAAGATGACCGCGCTCGCCGTCTCGCCCCGGGTAAATAACACCCGCCACGAGGGGCCCGACTGCTGCGCGCCCGCGACCGCCGCCGAACTCCTTGGCGACGAACCGCAGCTCTCGCTCGACCTCTGAAGCTCCCATGCCGGCTGTCGGAACCCGCAGGTATTCCTTGGCTTCCTGCTTGGGCGACCCTCGACATCGCACGCGGCTAGTCAGCCGCCAGCAGCCTCGGCTTGGGGTCTCTTCGGAAGATCCACGATTACGCGTAATCCCCTCCGCACATCCTCCCGATTCTCCGCGCGAATGCGACCGCCGTGCAGCTCCGCGATGCTCCGGCAAATCGCCAAGCCGAGCCCGTTTCCCCCGCCCGACGCGCCCGCGTGTTCATAGCGCACGAACCGCTCGAAAATCTTCTCCACGTGCTCGGGCGGCAGCCCCGGCCCTTCATCCGCCACCACCAAGCGCCAGCCTGCCGCCACCCGCATCGACTCCAGGGTCACGCGGCTACCCGGCGCGGAAACCCCGACTGCATTGCCAACCAAGTTGAGCAACAATTGCCGCAGCAAAGCCGGCTCCACCCGCATCAGCCCCGCGTCGTCCCGCACGAACTCGAAACGCACGCCGCGATCCTCCGCCAACACCCGCGCATCCTCGGCAAACGGCCCCAGCAGCGCCGGCACCTCATGCTCGCTCAACGTGAGCGACAACACTCCGCTCTCCGCCTTCGCGATAAACAACAAGCTCTCGATGATCCGGTTCATGCGGGCGATTTCTTCCATCAAGTCATCCAACCCCGCCGCCGCTTCCTGATCATTCGTCACCCGCGCGCGCAGCCGCTCCGCGTTCAGGCGAATGAGCGCCAGCGGAGTTTTCAACTCATGGGACGCATCCGCCGTGAATCGCTTGACCTGCTCAAACGAGCCTTCCAGCCGGTCAAACATCTGGTTGAGCAACGTGGCCAGGCCGGACAGCTCGTCCCTCGCCGGCGAGACCCGGATACGCTCGCGCAGGTTGTGCGCATCGATCCGGCGCGCCGTGCTCTCGATCTCGCGCACCGGCCGCAGCGTCACCCGCCCAAATGCGTAGCCGAGCACCACGCCGGCCAACGCCACTCCAAAAACCAGAGACCCGCTCACCTCCGCGTAATCGCGCAACAGTCGTGAAATCTGACTCAGCGGGCTCGCGATCTGAAGGTGCCACGGCCCTTGGTGAAACTCCGACACCCGCACGTCACCCACACCTGGCAAGGTTGTGGTCCGGTGATCCCGCTCATCCGCGAGACTCATGGGCAAGATCGCGTCGGCCATGTTGGCCGAACGATAGAGCACTGTGCCGTCCGTATGATGCACTTGAATGAAATACAGCGAGGCATCGCTACCGGCGTCGTTGTGGATCAGCCGGTGGATGTCCGCCCCGGACAGCCGTGAATCTTTGCCTAACAGCTCGGTCAGTTCCGCCCCCTCGACCTCGTGCAGGAGCTCCAAGCTGCGGACCGACTGACGCCAGAGCATCCACCCACCGGCGGCGAGCACCACCACCGTGGTCAATGTGAGCAACGTGGCGAATTGCCAGGCCAGCCGGGTGGTGAGCGACCCCTTCATGCGAGCTGATAACCCGTCCCGCGCACCGTCTTAAACAGCGACTCGCCTCCCGCCGGCGCGGGAAACTTCTGGCGCAGCTTGCGCACGTAAACATCGATCAGGTTCGTCTCCATGTCATACGACGCCTCCCACACGCGCTCCGAAATCAGCGTGCGCGTGAGCACCCGTCCGGCGTTCTGCAAAAACAATTCCAGCAGCGCGAACTCGCGACTGGTGAGCTCGACCGGCGCGCCCAGGTAGGTCACCGCCCGCGTCAACAGGTCCACGGTGATCCCACGGTGTTCAAGCCGCGTGGTCTTGCTGCCCGCTTTCCGTCGCAACAGCGACCGCACCCGCGCCAGCAGTTCGTCGATGCTGAACGGTTTCGCGAGATAGTCGTCGGCCCCGAGGTTGAGCCCGTTGATGCGATCCGCCACGGCGTCGCGCGCGCTCAAGATCAGCACCGGCTCGTTGAACCCGCCCGCGCGCCATTGACGAAGCAGGTCGAGGCCATCGCCATCGGGCAGCCCGAGATCGAGCACCACCGCGTCATACGGCGACTCGGCCAACGCATCACGGGCGGCCGCGCAACTGGCCGCCACGCGCGGCGTGTAGCTCTGCTCGGCCAACGCCCGCTCCACGAATTGCGCGACCTTGCGCTCGTCTTCGACGATGAGGATCTTCATGGAGTTTGCCGGGTAACATGCAGCGTTCGCAGAGACCGCGCGAGCGAAACCACTGCGTCATTTCGGTCACTCTCAGCTTTCGGATTTCAGGGTAGGGCGTGGACTCCGTTCCGCGCCTCCGATCGGCGGTGAGCGGAGTCACCGCCCTACCTCTCAAAAATAAAAGGTGAGCGCTTATCTCGCAGGGACGTTGTCGGGCCGGCTCCCGGCCGCGCCTTGGAGATGGAATCGCACCGTCACCACGGGAGCAACTTTCAGCAGCCCGAACTTGCGGATCACGGGCAAGCCGTAATCGCGGGTGTCCAGGGTCGCTTCGCCGTCAATGACATACACCGTCTGATCGGTCGCGATATGAACCGGGAAGGCCAGTGGGCGGACAACGCCGTGCAGCCCGAGCGTCCCGTGCGCGGTGAGGTGGCCATCAGCCTCGGCGTTAAGCGAGCCCAGCGTAAACACGCACCGGGGATGGAGCGACGTATCCTGCCACGCGTTCATGGCCTCGTCACGCGCGGCCTTGCCGGTATGCACCTCGGTGAAATCAAACGCGAGCGTGGCGGCGGTGACCCGGCCGGAATCCACCTCGATGGCGGCTTTATAGGTGGAAAGCGTGGCCGTGAAGGAATCGACCGTAGCCTTCACCACCACCTCGATGCGCGACTGGGCCGGGTCGATGATGAGCGAGGCCGGCGCGGCCGGCGCGAGCCCCGGCAGCACCGCCGCGAGAAGCCACCGGCCGGGCTGAAAAATGGATGCGGACATATCGGTATGATAATCGGACTACACGGGGATTGGCCCAGCCTCCGGCACCAAGGACCGGAGCAGGCGCCGCCAGAGGAGAAAAATGATCCAGCAGACGAGCATCGTCACGACGGTGTGGCTCAGGTAGTGGGCACCTTTGAGCATCTGATACCCGCCCATCGCGGAGCCCACGGCCACGCCTATCGAAGCTCCGAGCAATTGACCGCGGCGACTGCGCGCCAGACCGGCGAGGCTGAGCAACGCGAAGCCGCCGCTGGCATGACCCGCCGGGAAACCACGACCGCGTTTGGCGGGGCGATCATCCGGCGCACAGGTTTCCAGCACGCGCACGTAGGCCACCTCACCGCCGTAGCGGCGGATTTCGCTCGGGCAAAACACGTTGGTCGTGGCCTTGCTCACGGCGACGAGCGCGGGCGCGGAGGCCAATGTGGCGATCACGATCCAGAGATCAGCGCGCCCCACGCCGGGCGCGGCTCCGAAGCGGGTGCGCCAGCGCGCCGGACCCACGGCGAGCGCGAGCAACCCCACGGCACCCGCGATGATCGCGACCTTCGGCCCGGTGTAGAAGAGCAGGCGCGGCAGCGGCGCCTTGGCGTAGACCAGCCAAGCGCGGGCCGAGAAATCGTAGAAGAAGTCCTGCATCCACAGGTCGAGCGGGGTGAGTTCAAAGAGCAGGAAGAGACCGACCAACGCCGCGCACACCGGCCAGAGCGTGCGGTCGATGAACGAGGCGGTGCGCGGGAACGAGGTCACGGTGCGCGTTGGGTTTGGCGGGCGTTGTGCGCCAGGACGCCGGCTTCAGCGATGTGCGCGTCGGCCGCGTAGCTGGCTTGCTCGGTGGCGCTCAACGCGCGGTAGCCGCCCATTTTGTAGAGTTCGCTGGCGGTTTGGTAATACGCGATGGCTTCGTCGCGCGACGTCGGTTCCAGCGAGCGGGGCGTGAGGGCAAAGGTTTTCCCGTCGTAAAGGTAGGCGCTGTGGCCGCGCACGGGCTTGAGCACGTCGAGCCGGCCCGGCTCGTAGAGGCCGAGTTTCTGGTAGTTGCCGATCAACGCGCGGCGGTCGCCGGTGGCGGTGCGCACGTCCCAGCCGTAGAACCGCGTCGCGTAGCTCCAGCCGAGCAAGCCAAGCAACGTGGGCGCGTAATCGACCTGGCTCATAAGATCGTCGATGTGGCCGGAGGCGATTTGTCCGCCGGGCGCGTAGATGAACATCGGGATGTGGTAGTTTTGCACGGGCAGCTCGGTGCGCCCCGCGACGGAGCCGCAATGGTCGGCGACGATCACGAAGACGGTGTCCTTGAACCATGGCTTGGTGGACGCGTCGCGGAGGAGTTTGCCGATGGCGTAGTCGGTGTATTTCACGGCGCCGGAACGGCCGGAGACTTTCGAGGGCAGGTCGATGCGCCCGTCGGGATAGGTGAAGGGGCGGTGGTTCGACGTGGTCATCACGAAGAAGTGAAACGGCTTGCCCTGAGCCGCGTCGGTATCGGCCTCGCGGAGCGTCCAATTGAAGAGGTCCTCGTCGCACGCGCCCCACGCATTGGCGAAGGTGATGTCGGTTTTCGCGACGGAGGCGCGATCAACGACGCGGTAACCGTTGCCGCCGAAAAAGGCGTTCATGTTGTCGAAGTAACCGTAGCCGCCGTAGATAAACGCCGTGTCGTAGCCGCGGGACCGGAAGAGCGAGCCGAGGGTGAAGAGGCCGGCGTTGTTGGGGCGTTTGATCAGCGAGCGGCCGGGCGTGGGCGGCAGCGACAAGGTCAGCGCCTCCATCCCGCGATCGGTGCGCGTGCCGGTTGCGTAGAGATTGTTGAACGTGAGACTTTTTGTGGCGAGGTCGTCGAGGTTGGGCGTGAGCGAGGACGTCGGATCGAACGAGCCGAGGAACTTGGCGCTGAGGCTTTCAACGGTGATCTGGATGACGTTGAGGTGACGCTCCGGGCCGGGGTTTTTGATGTAGCGCAGCGTGTCGGGGGCGTCGGGCGCGCCGAGGGCAAGGCTGCCGTCCTGGGCGAGCTCTTTGCGGATGAGCGCGAACGCGTCGCGGGCCGGCAACGTGTGGTAGAACTGGGCGTAATCGAGCTCGTTGTTGCGGAAGGAGGCGAACAGCGACCACGGGCCGTTCTTCGCGAGCTCGCGGTTGTAGGTGTTGGCAAACGCGGGGAGGTAGCTCGCATCCAAGCCCACACCCAAAACGATGGCGGCCAGCAGCCACCCGGCTCCGTGCGCATAGCGACGCGGCGCAGGTTCGGGCGTGGCCTCCAGCCACGCATCGATCAGCCCGGTGCGAGCCAGGAGTAAATACGCGCCGACCGCAGCGATGGCCAGGCCGGCGAAAATCGCGGGCATGGGATAGGATTCGCGGATGTTGGCGATCACCTCGGTCGTGTAGACGAGGTAATCGACGGCGATGAAGTTGAAGCGCGTGCTAAACTCGTCCCAGAAGAGCCACTCCGAAACGGCGCTGAAGAGCAGCGCGCCCAACGCCACCGGGAAAAACAGATGAGCGCACACGCGCGCCCAGCGATGCTCAAAAACCCGCGTCGGCAGCACGGTCAAAAGCAGGATGAGCGGGATCGCAAACAACAGCGCCGCGCCCAGGTCAAACACGGTTCCCCACGCAAACGCGGCGGTAAGGCTGGCGTTCCAATCGACCGCCCACACAGATTTCAGCATCAAGGCGAGCCGGAGGACCAACGACTGGATCAAAAACAAGCCGACAAACAAAACGACGCCGCCATGACGACGTTGCAGCTGAAGACGCAGAAAGGCGTTGATTTTAGGCACGCGTCATCTTGCCCGCCCTGGATGAATCTAGCGTGAAGCGCAGATGAATTTTTGTTCATCGACCGCACGCACTCACGCCCCTTTCGAAAAACAAAAACGCCGGGCTGTCACTGAGGTGACAGACCGGCGTAGAGCGTGCGTGGGCTCACTTGGCCCGCAGCGCCAAACAAATTAAGCGGCGAGGGTAGCCCGTTTGCGGCGGACCATCACAAAACCGAGCGCGCCCGCACCGAACAGCAACGCATACGTGGAAGGCTCAGGGATAGCCGACACCTGAAGGGCGTAGCCGGAGATCGAAGCTCCGCGCGCTGACTGCGGCATGCGATAGGTCACCGTGGTATAACCGGTGAAATCGACGCTGATGGACGCGTAGTCAGCATTGGTCGTGGTCGTGGTGCCATTCGAGAAGCTATAGGTGCCCACTGCGAAGCTGGTGCCGCCGCTGAAGAAGGTATCATCAGTGAACGTGCCGTTGATTGAGCCCCGGGGTTCGCCGTGCAAGATGATCAACCGATAAGAGCTCGACGCAGACAGGCTGGCGAGGGTCAGCTGCATGTTGTTCTGATTCGAAAAAATTTCGCTGAACATTAAAGTATCGGTGCCGCTCAGGCTGGCCGAACCGAGCGTGCTCGTTACGGTGAACTGCGGATTAAAGAAAGCCTCAACAGTCGCCCGACCGACCGTCGAACTCGCGCCGCCCATCGTAAACGTCGATGCGGCGAACGTGATGTCACCGCGCGTCACGGAAGGACCGCCCATATTCACGGCCTCAACAACCGAGTAACCGGGAGCGAGCGTGAAGGGCAAATTGCTTCCGTCGCGAATTTGCAAGTTGGAGAACTGCCCGAAGGCCGTTCCCGCAGTGACTATGAGAGTGAAGAGAGCACAAGTTAGTTTCATAAGCGCCTAACGGCATCTCTTACACACAGCGCGCTGCAAGCGTTAACTGCGCCGCCTCGAATATATTAAGCGGTCAGCGGCGATGATGCTGGTTTCAGCGGGTGCAGGGCGGGGGCTGCCGCGATTGACCGCTTGCCTCACCGGCGGGGGGGCGGACACATTGCCGGGATATGCCCGCCGCCAAGCCGTTCATCTTCGTTTGCGGAGCCGATGACTTCCTCGTCAACCGGGTGGGCAAGGCGCGCTACGACGCGTTGACTGCGGACGTGACCGACGAGTTTGCCCGCGAGATCATCAGCGGTTTCGCCAACAACGTCGGCGAGGTGGAAAGCGCTCTCAATCGCTTCCGTGAAAGCGTGCAAACCGTGTCGATGTTCGGCGGCAAACGCGTCGTGTGGTTCAAAGACGTCAACTTCCTCGCCGACACCGTCACGGGTCGCGCCGAGAGCACGCTCAAGCTCGTCGAAGACCTCCAGGAATTACTGGCTAAAATCGATCCTGAGCAAGTCGCCGCCGTGATCACCGCAGCGCCCGTGGACCGGCGGCGCTCCTTTCCTAAATGGTGCGAAAAAACCGGCGACTCCACCGTCGTCGGCGGTGGCGATGCCGACAGCGCGGCCGAATCGCTCGCCGGCGTCATCCTCGCCGAAGCCCGCGAGTTGGGCGTCACGTTTGGCGAAGGCGCCGCGCAACTGCTGCTCGCGAAAGTGGGAGCAAATACCCGGTTGTTGATCGAAGAAACGCGTAAGCTCGCGACGTTTGCGGGCGGGGCCGACGGCAAGAGCATCGTCATCGAGGAGGCCCACGTCGCCGAACTCACCGCCAACACGGCGGAGGGCGATTTCTTCGAGGCGGCCGAGGCGTTTTTCAGCGGTGACCTCAAGTGGACGCTCGCGGCGCTGCATCATCATTTTTTCACCGGCGGCGATGCGCGCCCGATCATCAGCGCGATGCAGAATCGCAACCGTATCCTCATCCAGGTGCGCGCGCTCGTGGACGCGGGCGAAGTGCGCGTGGGCCAACGCGGGCTCGACGGGTTGCCCAAGGCCGCGCCGACCTACGCGCACCATTTCGCCGGAGTGAGCGAGAAGAGCTCCTACAACCTGTTCAGCCAAAACGCGTGGTATGTGGGCAAACTCGCCGGCAGCGGAAAGCTCCCGACGTTGCGCCGCTTGATCGACAACCAACAGGATTTCATCCGTGCGTTCGAGGAGATCGTTCAGCGGCCGAACGAGCAGGAAGAAGTCCTCCGCGAAATGGCCGTGCGGTGTCTCTCCGCCTGAGGGAGGGACGACCTCCGTGTCGTCCGCTCCGACTCGCGTCCGCTCCGACTCATGCCTTGCCAATAGCAAGGCACCCACCTCTCTTTCAAAACCATGTCCCTCAGCTGGAACGAAGTCCGCGACCGTGCCATCCGCTTTGCCCGCGAGTGGGCGACCTCCACCGACGAAGACCGCGACAAACAAACGTTCTGGAACGCCTTCTTCGATGTCTTCGGCGTTCCCCGCCGCTCCGTCGCCACCTTCGAGCACGCCGTCGCCAACGCCACGGCTCCTACGGTTTTCTCGACCTCTTCTGGCCCGGCGTCGTCCTCGTCGAACACAAGTCCCGCGGCGCTTCCCTCGCCAAGGCCGAGTCTCAGGCATTCGCCTACCTCCACGACCTCATGCGCCTGGGCCGCCACGACGCCGT
>JANODO010000046.1:0-2150 GCA_031412735.1 Rariglobus sp.
TATTGTAAGAAGAGGACGGATTACTTAAACTGACGATGTTGTGCGGCAACGATTGAACTATGCCCCAGACTTTACCTCAACCTGAAAAACGAACCTTTTTAGTCGTGGATGACCATGCGATGGTGTTAGGCGGCACTCTTAACATTCTGAAGCAAGAATATCCAGAGGCAGACATTGTGACGGCTCCGACGGCTCAGGAAGCCCTGCGACAGGTGGAGCAGACGCACCCTAATCTAGTGATTGTGGATCTGGTGATGCCAGAGGCGATCGGCGAAACGGCTCAGGCCAATTCAGGGCTTCAACTCCTCAAAACGCTGATGGAGCAGTATCCGAGTCTGAATATTGTGGTGCAGAGTGCCCACGTTCGGACTTTGGTTTGGCTGAAACCATCGATCGACAATCATATGGGCGGATTCACGGTTGTTGATAAAAGTCAACCGATGAAAGACTTGCTGGCGATGGTGGATTGGGCGCTGCACGAGCGGATTTATACGCCTAGAGAGATCCGTAATGGGCTGCAACTCAAACCCTCCTGGATGCAGGTGTTGCTATTTGCTTTTCAAGATAGCTTGCAGGATACTGCGATCGCCAAACGGATGAATGTTTCTGAACGCACCGTGCAATACTACTGGACTAAGATTCGAGATGTGCTAGAAGTGTATCCCGAAGATGACAAAAATCTGCGGATTCAAACGGAAGTGCGGGCTAGGGAAGAAGGATTGATTGACTGATTGTTGACGGTTGACGGTTGACGGTTGACAGTTGACAGTTGACGGTTGATTGTTGGCGAACTAATAACTAATAACTACTGACTAATAACTACTGACTAATAACTACTGACTAAACAATACCGATGCAACCGGAAACGAGATGAAGCATGATCGAGGACAAGCAGTGAAAGCAGATATCTCGACTTGGCGCGGATCGCTTCCAGGGTTGATGGTGATTGTCGCTGTGATGATGGCTAGATTGACGGGTGTGCTTCAGTTTTTGGAGTTGGTGGCGTTCGATCAATTTCTGCTGCTGCGTCCCCCTGAGCCAATGGATGAACGGATTGTAATTGTGGGTATCACTGAGGAAGATATTCAACGCGCCAGAACTTATCCAATTCCCGATCGCGAAATTGCCGATTTACTCAAACAATTGCAGACTTATCAACCGATCGCGATCGGGTTAGATATTGTCCGGGATATTCCAGTTGAACCGGGCCATGCTGAACTAACATCGGTGTTTCGCAGCAGCAAGAATACGATCGGAGTGGAGATTGCTTTGCCCGATCGTAGTGGCTTTATCGTCGCACCTCCGCCCGCACTGCGATCGGAACAAATTGGCTTTGCAGATGCCATTCTCGATGTGGATGGCTATCAGCGCCGCAGTTTATTGGGATCTGGGGCTCACAACTCCCAGCAAGAATACCGTTTTTCCTTCGCAATCCGGCTTTCGGAACGCTATTTAGAGACCAAAGGAGTTAAGTTAGACAATGGAATTCGTGACCCACACGCGATGCGCTTTGGCAGCATTGAATTGACCAGAATGCAGCCCAACTCTGGCGGATATGTGGGGGCGGATACAGGTGGTAATCAGATTTTGCTGAATGTTCGCAGCGCTTTGGCACCTTTTCGAGTCATTTCTCTAGCACAAATCAAGGCGGGAAAAGTAGATCCGAACTGGATTAGAGGCAAAATTGTGCTGATTGGCATGATGTCTTTTAGTGCTAAGGATTTGGCAAGTTCAGGTGCGATCGCGGGCATCAATCCCGGACGGATTTACGGAGTGGAAATGCAAGCCCACGAAACCAGCCAGATTATTAGCGCGGTGCTCGATCGGCGACCTTTGCTTCAGGTTTGGGGAGATGACTGGGAAACACTCTGGATTGCGGTCTGGGGACTCTTGGGGATGAGTTTGGGACGATTTCTGCGATCGCCCTGGAAAATTTTGTTGGGGCTCTTAATCGCCAGTATCAGCTCGATCGCGATCTGTTACTGGCTAATTCTAATGGGGTGGTGGGTGCCGATCGTGCCTGTGTTCCTGATCCTGGTGCTAAATGGGGCTGGCTCAACGGCGGCACTCTTCTATCGTCACCAGCAGGAATTGCGACTGCGGTTGGAGGAACGTCAATTTGCGATCGAACAGACCTTTAACGCGATTCA
>JANODO010000047.1:0-2500 GCA_031412735.1 Rariglobus sp.
GGCGTCGTCGTCCGGCTGCTCGAGCGCGCGGAACCAGCTCAGCGGGATGAGGCGCGAACCCTGTGTCGCCTCGTACCAATTGGCCTGCTGCGCGGGCGTCCAGCCCTGGGGCGTCCGGTCCTGCGCGATCAGCGTGCCGCAGGCCGACAGGGCGCCGACGAACGCCGCGCCGAGGAGGATGCGAAGCCTGTTGACCATGGATCACCTCCAGCGAGGGAGCGCCGATGGGATGACCACCCGAGCCAGAAAGGAGGGCGCGGTACACGGCCACCTAGCTTAATTTCCCAATTACCTGGCGGCTGGAATGGTTGGTCCGTCTGCCGGCCAACGGCAAGCTTTATTTCATGCTTGACGCTGGAAAACTGCGCTCGACGGTGGGATCACGTGCTGCACGGTGCGAAAAGACGCCCCGCAAAACTTCAAGTTGCAATCCATGTGTGGGCATGGTTCGCTCCGGAATAGAAACGAGATGTTTTCTAGCGGCGCCATGAATTCATTCGTCAAGCGTGGAAAGGACCGAAGAATGTCCGTTCAGGCGCTCAAGGTCCGCCCGAGAGAGTCGCCGTCGTGCGAGATCGCATCCGCACCTTCCCGCCCCTATCCTGTTGCCGCCCAGCCGGCCCGCCAGTTCCTTCGGAGGCCCAGAGGGCGCGGAAGGGCTCCGTCACGGAAACCGAAACGGAGGGAGAACTGAGAGATGAGGGGAGCCAAGCCGAACGAGGAAGGCGTGTTTCAGCTTCGACGGATGATCTACGAGGGCGTCAGTGGGCGGCGCTTCACCCAATCCTCGCCGGTCCTGCCCGACGTGTGGATGGCGTTCGGGATGGAGCCAGGGAAGGAGTGCGAACTTCTCCTGACGCCGCACTTTGCGACAGGGGCTGGGCAGCTCGCGCGTCATCTGCGCGAAGCGCTCGCGGCCGAGGGCGGCGACACTCCGCGCGTCGCCCACATGCCCGGGATCATCGCCGCCAACGTCCGGTTCGGCGAACTGATCCGCGTCATCCTCCCGTTCACCCCGTGGTGGCGTGACCTGATGAAGGATCTCGCATCCGCCCTTGCCTCCCTTGGCGTTGAAGGGACGGACGCGCTGCCAGCCCTAGACAAGGCGGGACACCAACTCATTGCATCCAGGATCGATGAGCTGCGGGAGCCGGCCACACGCGCTGGCACGATAGCGGCCAAGGGCCGCGATATACCGCTCGACTTCCTCTGGATCGTCGCTCTCGCCGGCTGGATCGGCCTGGACGATGGCAAGCGCCGCCGATGGACGGGAACCTCGGTGACCCGAGCCTTCAATAATTTGGTTGGGCGGCCGGCGTCACGGGCGGTGCAGGCGAAAGATGCCGCCGGCGGACCAAACCTTTTCCAGGTGGCCCTCAATCGAACAGCGGAGCCGGCCGCCGCCCAGCAAGGAACGCTTGACTCCGCGACTGCGGTGAAGGCGGATGCGGCGCGGCGCCTGTTCAACATTTCCTGCAGCGACATCACCTGGGCCGTCGTCGATGGCGGAATCGACGGCGACCATCCTGCCTTTCAGGACTGGGCCGGTAACGGCGTAGCGCCCGGCCCTAAATCACGCGTGATTCGCACCTATGACTTCACGCGGGTGCTCGACCTTCTCGACCCGGGGCGGGTAGTCGCGGCCATGAGCGACGCCTCGGGAGAGATGAACCGCCGTCTCCAGCTCAACATAGAGCGCGACGGTCTGCCACCGGGGGAGGCCAAGGACGCGGTCCCGCGCCTCGTCCGCGAGCTGTGCTTGCGGCTCAAGAGCGGGCTGGAGATTGATTGGGGCCTGTTGGAACCACTGCTGCGCGTGGAGGACCCCACCCCGCCGACGACGAACCACGGGACGCTCGTCGCCGGCCTTCTCGGTGCGGATTGGCGGGAACCCGGCGCATCCGGCGAGGGGCCGCCGCGCATCCGGATGCAGGGCATGTGCCCCGACATCCGCATCTTCGACATGCGGGTGCTCAAGGATAACGCGCGCGTTAACGAGTTTGAGGTGATCGCGTGCCTGCAGTTCATCGGACATCTGAACCGCCGCGCCGACATGCGGCTGATCCACGGCGTCAACCTGAGCCTTTCCGTGGAGCACTCGGTCAAGAACTACGCCTGCGGCTCGACGCCCGTCTGCCAGGCCTGCAATACCCTCTGGGGCAGCGGAGTGGTGGTGGTCGCGGCCGCCGGAAACGCGGGGCACCAGCTGTATCAGCTGGCATCGGGCGGAAAGCTCGAAGGCTATCACGCCATCAGCATCACCGATCCCGGCAACGCCGAGGGCGCGATCACGGTGGGTTCCACCCACCGCCATGCCCATCAGTACGGCGTCAGCTACTTCTCCAGCCGCGGCCCCACCGGCGACGGGCGGCGCAAGCCCGACCTCGTCGCCCCCGGCGAGAAGGTGCGCGGCCCCGTGCGCAACCGGGCCGAGGGCGAGGACAGCGGCACCAGCTTCGCCACGCCGCATGTGAGCGGCGGCGCCGCCCTCCTGATGGCG
>JANODO010000048.1:0-4073 GCA_031412735.1 Rariglobus sp.
CCCAAGGCCGGCCGCTGGAAAGTTTCCGCCGAAATCAGCGCCGACCAACCCGCCAAACTGGGCATCGGGATCAGACAAAAGCCCCCGGTCGTTGCCGAGATTCCCGCCACCGGCGACGCGACCAGCTGGCGCGTGATCGACTTCGGCGAACTGGAGCTTCCCGCGAGCGAGATCGTCCTTCAGCTCAAACCCCTCAAGGAAGGCTGGAAGGGCGGCCCGCGTCTTCGCCGCCTCTGGTTAGCCCCGGCGACCGTAGCTTCTCCCGCCCCATGATCTTAGCGCGAATGCACACCGCCGTTGGCAGCATTTTTCATCCGGTTATCGCGTGCCTGTTGGCGCTGACGGTCCTGACCACACGCGCGTCTGCGGCCGAACCAACGCCCCCGCCTTCATTTCCGGCCAACGCCGAAAGGAGCCCGCTCACCTCTTATTTTGTTCATCCCACCCGCGTCGTCTGGACGTCGGGAGCCGGCGTGGTCAACACCGACACCCTGCTGAAGGCCCGAACCGGTCAGGCCGCGTTGATCGAAAAACTTCCGCCCCTCGTGCTGCCCCCCGGGCAGGGCATCGTCCTTGATTTCGGCGTCGAGCTGGCCGGCTCGATCGAGCTGTTCACGCCTCCACAAAAACCGAAGAAACCGGCCCACGTGCGCGTGCGTTTCGGCGAGTCCGTGGCGGAGGCCATGGCCGAACTCGGCGAGCGCGGCGCCCAGAACGACCACGCCTTGCGCGATCTTCGGGTGCAACTTCCCTGGCTGGGCAAAACCACCGTCGGGCCCAGCGGCTTTCGCTTCGTGCGGATCGATAATCCGGATCCGGATACGGAGGTGCGTCTCAGCCAGGTGCGGGCCGTCGCCACCTTGCGCGACATTCCCTACTTGGGGTCGTTCAAATCCTCCAGTCCGCGCCTCGACGCCATCTGGGCCACCGGCGCCTACACCGTGCATCTCAACATGCAGGATTACCTCTGGGACGGCATCAAACGCGACCGCCTCGTCTGGGTCGGCGACATGATGCCCGAGGTCGCCGTCATCAACGCGGTGTTTGGCCACAACGATGTCGTGCCCCGCAGCCTCGATCTCTCCCGCGATATCACGCCTCCCGGCAAATGGATGAACGACATTGGTTCCTACTCCATGTGGTGGATTCTGCTGCACGAAACCTGGTATCAACATCACGGCGACCTCGCCGACCTGCGCACCCAGCAGCCCCGCCTCGCCGACCTCCTGCGCCGCCTCGATGCCCGCGTAGGCGCAGACGGTCGTGAAAACATCAACGGCATGCGCTTCCTCGACTGGCCGACCTACGGGGACAAAGCGGCCGTCCACGAGGGGTTGCAGGCGCTCCTGACGATGACGATGGATGCCGGCGCGCGCCTCGCCGATACCCTCGACGACCCCGAGAGCGCCCGCCTCGCCCGCGCCACCGCCGAGCGCCTGCGCCTCCACCGCCCCGCTTCCGGCGGACGCAAGGCCGCCGCCGCCCTCTCGGTCCTCGCCGGACTCGCCGACGCCAAGGAAATCTCGCGCTCCATCCTGCAAAAAAACGGTCCTTCCGACCTCAGCACCTTCTACGGCTACTTCGTCCTCGAAGCCTTGGCCCAGGCCGGCGACATCGACGTGGCGCTCGATTTCATCAGCCGCTACTGGGGCGGGATGCTCGACCAGGGCGCCACCACTTTCTGGGAAGATTTTGATCTCAACTGGACCAAAAACGCCGGACGCATCGACGAGCTCGTGCCACCTGGCAAGGCCGACCTCCACGGCGATTTTGGCGCGCATTGTTACATCGGTTTCCGCCACAGTCTTTGCCACGGCTGGGCCGGCGGTCCCACCGCCTGGCTGAGCCGCCACATTCTCGGCATCAGCCCCGCCGCCCCCGGCTTTGCCCAGGTGCGCATCGAACCCCGGCTGGGCTCGCTGACCTGGGCGGAGGGAACTTACCCGACTCCGCGGGGCCTCATTCGTGTCCGCCACGAACGCCAGCCCGACGGCACCATTCGCTCGGCGGTAAGTCTGCCACCCGGGGTCAAGCGCGTGCCTTGAACCCCAACCCAACTTCTCTCGTCTTAACCATGAAAAAAACTGCATCCTTTTTGCTGCTCGGCCTGTTAGCCTCACTTCCGTCAATCGTCTCGGCCGCCCCCGCTCACGCCAATGAATCCCCCGCCGCTCACGACTCTCGCATGGGCTGGTGGCGCGAGGCCCGCTTCGGCCTCTTCATCCACTGGGGCCTCTACGCCCAGCCCGCCGGCGTCTGGAACGGTAAAAACATCCCCGGCGGCGGCGAATGGATCATGAACTGCGGCGACATCCCCGTCGCCGATTACAAGACGCTCGCGCCCAAGTTCAACCCGGTGAATTTCGACGCCGAGACCTGGGTCCTCCTCGCGAAGGAGGTCGGCATGAAATACATCGTCATCACCGCCAAGCACCACGACGGCTTCGCGCTGTGGCCCTCGAAGGCCAGCCCGTTCAACATCGCCGACGCCACGCCGTTCCAGCGCGACCCGTTGGCCGAGCTCGCCGACGCCTGCCGCAAGCATGGCATCAAACTCGGTTTCTATTACTCGCAAGCCCAGGACTGGACCCATCCCGGCGGCGCTTGCTGGCCCTATGACGGTCGCAAGACCGAGCACTGGGACCCCGCGCAGCTCGGCAGCTTCGACGACTACATCGATTCCATCGTCGTCCCCCAAACCCGCGAGCTCCTCACCCGCTACGGCCCCGACGTGCCCGCCGTCCTCTGGTGGGACACGCCACGCCGCTGGATGAAACCGAATCACGCCAAAAAAATCAACGACGTGGTCCAAGAGGTTCGCCCCGGCCTCATCATGAACAACCGCCTCGGCGGCGGCATCGAGGGCGACACCGAAACGCCCGAGCAATACATCCCGCCCCAAGGCTACCCTGGCCGCGATTGGGAGACGTGCATGACCATGAACGAAACATGGGGCTTCAAAAGCTACGACCACGACTGGAAGTCCGACGAGACGCTCCTCCGCAACCTCTGCGACATCGCCAGCAAGGGCGGCAACTACCTGCTCAACGTCGGCCCCGACGCCGAGGGCTCGATCCCTCAGCCGAGCATCGCCGGACTCCGCGCCATGGGTCGCTGGATGAAGGTCAACGGCGAGGCCATCTACGGTTCACACGCCACGCCCTTCGGCCCCGAGGCCGGTCGTTTCAGCGATACCGAAAAAGACAAAAAGGGTAACCCCAAGTTCATCCCCGCCTGGGAATGGCGTGCGACCACCAAGCCCGGGAAAAT
Organism: Rariglobus sp.; assembly: GCA_031412735.1. Classification (GTDB taxonomy): domain Bacteria; phylum Verrucomicrobiota; class Verrucomicrobiia; order Opitutales; family Opitutaceae; genus Rariglobus. Next base: position 3,271 of record JANODO010000048.1, read on the forward strand.
CTACCTCCATGTTTTCAAGTGGCCCGCCGACGGCGCTTTCAAACTCGACGGCCTGCTCACCCGCGTGACCAAGGCCAGCCTGCTCGCCGACCCGACGCGCGCCCCGCTCGCCTTCACCCAAAACGAGTCGTCTATCACGCTCACCCTCCCCGCCGCCGCACCCGATCCCATAGCGTCCGTCATCTGCCTCGACCTCGCCGAGCCGGTCGCGCGCACGTCCTTCATCAAGCCCGTCGCTCCCGTCGAAACCAGCTCCGAAAAAGGCCTGCCCCCCGCGCCCTGATGCGCCTCCCCGATTAGTGCCCTCGTGTTTGTTTCTTAACCCACGTCTCTAGCCCACGCTCACGATTACTGCAGACACGACCCCCTATGACTCACCTCCGCCCCTGCCTCCCCTGCCACGTTTCTACGCCCTCCCGTGGCTTGGGCGGCACGCTGCTTATCCTCGCTTCCGCCCTGTCGGCGTTCGCGGCTCCAACTTCCACCCCCAGCACAACTCCCGCGATGTCCATCACCGCCCAACGTTTCGCGGAATTAACCGCGCCCGGTTCCCCCCGCGCCTACTCCGGTGCCGAGCTCGCCATGATCGCGATGCCCGTCGGCGGTATTTACGCCGGCCAACTTTATTTCAAAGGCGATGGCAGTCTCTCCCATTGGGACATCATGAATGGCCGGGCCTTCGGTGCCTCCACGCTGGTGCGGTCCTCGGTCAATCTGCAGCAGGGCTTCTCGGTGCGCCTCAGCGATACCGCCGGTAAGGTCACGAGCTTTCCGCTCAATCTTAAAACATTTCCCGCCACCAC
>JANODO010000049.1:0-2302 GCA_031412735.1 Rariglobus sp.
GCCGCACCCCGCACGCCTCACTCCTCAAACCCGGACGCCTTGGAAAGGCGTCCCTACCCCCCATCCAACGCCCGATCTTCCAACGCCCAACCTCCGAAAGGTAGGGACGCATCTCCGAGGCGTCCGCTCCGAAAAGCCTCACGCCACACGCCACACTCCTCAAACCCGGACGCCTTGGAAAGGCGTCCCTACCCCCATCCAACGCCCGATCTTCCAACACCCGACCTCCGAAAGGTAGGGACGCATCTCCGAGGCGTCCGCTCCGAAAAGCCTCACGCCGACCCAAAACCGACCGACACGACCGCCTATCCCCGCATGAATTTTTTCCGCAAATGGTTCGGCAAGAAAACCCCGCCACCACTCGTTTCAACCACCACGCCCTCACCCGCCGCCACTCCCGCTTCCCATCCCCTAGGCGACCCCTCCCTGGACCCGAACCTGATCCGCGTTCACGACGCCTATGGTCGCGAGGTGTTCATCACGAAGCAGCAATGGCGCGGCGACGTCCTGCTCGTGAATCTGGAGAAAAACCGCGACCGCCCCGACGACCTCGCCCAGCTCATTATCCAGTCGCTCAATGACGGCTTCGCCCCCGACGTCCTCTCCTCCGCCGTCCACCTCGCCCACACCGACCCCAACCCCGAGCGCGGGCACATTCTCCTCGCGGCCGTCCACCTTAAGCTCGACCGCCTCGACGACGCCGAAGACGCCTTGAACCGCTTCTTTAAGCGCTACGGTGAAACCGGCGCGACTCTCACCAATCTCGCCAAAGTCCACTCCGCACGCGGCGACCACGCCCTCGCCCTCGACACCCTCTGGCGCGGCCTGACCCTCGATCCTAACCAGGAAAACGGCCTCGGCTGGTATGAGGTCATCCACCGCGAGAAATCCGGCCCCGCCGCCGGGCTCGACGCCTACCGCCGCGTCGCCGCACTTCCCCGCGCGTGGCGCGCCCGCCTGTGGCTCGCCCGCGACCGCCTCGAACAACGCAACCTCCCCGCCGCCCTCACGCTCTACACCGAAGCCCTCGCCGCCGCCCCACGCCCCATCCCCGCCGACCTGCTCCAACAACTGAGCGGCGACCTGGGCAATCACGCGCACCTCGTCGAGTTGGTCCGGCTCACCTTACCCCACTTCGACGTGGGCCTCCACGGTCTTCCCGTGGGCAACAACCTCATCAAAGCCCACCTCGACCTCGGCCAGCTCGACGCCGCCCGCGCCCTGCTCGACCGCCTTTACGCGCAACAGCGCCCCGACTGGAAACAAACCCTCTCCGCCTGGGATACCGTCATCGCCACGGCCCGTCTGGAAATCGCCGACGCGCCCAAGCCCGCCGAAATCGAAACCACGCTCCTGAGTGTGGAAGGCCCGGTGTGGCTCCCGCCCGAATCCCCCGCAGCGGAACTTTTCCCCGTAAAAGCCGACGACGCCCCCATGATCGCCTTCCTTGGCGGTAGCGCTGAACTGGATACAACCGCCGCGCCCAACCGACCGCACCTCGCCAACGGCCCCGGCCGGCTCTCCCGCGCGCTGCCCCTCTACTTGGCCGAGCACATCGAGTTCAACACCCCCGCCCTCGCCCGCACCCTCGTATCCTGGGTCGTGAAACCCGCACCCGGCTTCATTCTCGGCGGCATGCCCTGGGACGACGCCACGGCCTCCCGCCACGCCCGCCAAGTTGTCCCCGACGACGCCTCTGATTACGTCGTCGTGAGCCACCTCCGCTGCCGCGCCGAGCCGTGGACGATTGAGCTGCGCCTCATCCGCACGATTGATGCCTCCTGCCTCGGCACCGCCTCGGCGCCCTGCCCCGCCGCCGACCCGGGTCAGGCGCTGCCCGCCCTCACTCGCGATTTGCTCGCCCTGCTCGCCACCCACGCCGACCTCCCCACCTCCGCCCCTCAGGTTTCAGGTCTCATCCCGCAGGCTGCTTCGCTCTCCGCCTACCTGCTCCGCCTGGAACAACTCCTCGCCGTGCGCACGGCCGGCATGGGCAAGCTCAGCGGCACGCTGAACGGCGAACGCGAGATCCTCGACGGCAACCTCCAGCTCTGTCTGGCGGAGCCCGCGAGTGTTTGCGTCCGCCTGCTCTTCGCGCACACCCTGCGGGCGATGAAAAAAGTCCGCCCCGACATCCTCCCCCAGTTCCAAGCCCGTGTGGAGTTGTTGCAGAAAGAAAAGCCCCTGTCGGAGCCCGCCCACTCCGTCACCGCCCGCCTCCTCGCCGAAGCCTTCGCACCGTAAAGTTAAACGCTGACTCAAACCCGGACGCCTCGGAGAGACGTCCCTACCTTCCCGAACC
>JANODO010000050.1:0-39026 GCA_031412735.1 Rariglobus sp.
ATCAGCCGCGAGATTGCCCGCGGTAAGTTCCCCAAGCCTGTCAGAATTGGGCGGGTCCTCCGCTTCGCCCTCTCTGATGTCGAAGCCTACGCTGCCGGTCTCCATTCCTCAAAATGAACGCATCGGTATTTCAGCCGATCAGAGGGGGCCGGAAAAACCGTTTCTACTCCGCAAAGATCAAGCTCCCGTCATGGCCTAAGCTTCGCGTGATTTCCCTCGGGGTAACTGACAAGCGGGTCGCCGAGGAGAAGCTTCGGAAAATGGTCTTAGAATTCGAACGCGAGGCCGAGGGCATCCTTGCCCCTCGCCAGATGCGCGAGGGAGTAAACAAGCCCCTTGGTGAGCATCTGGCGGCGTTTCTCGCCGATCTGACAGGGCGAGGGCGTTCGGCAAACACCCTCAAGCGATACCGTAAAAGCATGACACGGCTCTTCACGCTTTGCCGCTGGTCGAAGCTCGCCGACGTCACGCCGCGCAGTTTCAGCGAGTGGCGGGGCCGCTCCGATCTGGCCGCAAAATACGTCAATGACCTGCTCGGCATCCTCTCGACGTTTATGACGTGGCTGGAGCGGGAGGGCGTTATTGTTCAAAATCCGCTCAAACACGTCGGCAAGGCTCGCGTCATAAAGGGGGAGGGGTATCGCCGCGCACTCTCACCGGATGAGCTGCAAAAGCTCGTAAACGCCGCCTCGCCTGAACGTGCCGCCGTTTATCTCTTCATCGCCTTCACCGGCCTTCGTCGTTGCGAGATGAACGGCCTTAAGTGGGAGCATTTCGACCTCGAATCTGCCGAGCCCACCGTTTCCTTGCCTGCCTCGATCACCAAGAACCGGAAGACAGCCAGGCTTCCCCTGGTCCCGCCTGCTGTGGCGGCTCTTCGCCAACTTCGGCCGGATCTGGCCATGCCCTACGAGTGGGCTTTTCGTGGCAAGGTGCCTAGCCCTCGGACGCTGCGGAAAGATCTGACGAGTGCAGGAATTGCACACGTGGACGGCAAGGGGCGAGTGATTGACGTGCATGCTCTGCGCAAGACGCTCGGCACGATGCTGGCCATTCTTGGCGTCCCTCCGCGTGTGCATATGGCTCTGATGCGTCACAGCGACATGCGGCTTACGATGGACGACTATGTAACCGAGGACATGCTGCCTATGCGGGCCGCGATGCTGCGTTTGCCTCTCATAACTCTGCCGTCAAGTGATACACAAAATGTCTTACCGGAGGCACAAAAAGACGCACTTTCGGGGGTCTTTTTAGGGCTGCAAGAGTCCTGCGCTGTCCCTGTCGGTTCAAGTCTTGCAAATTCGCAAGACGCTGAAACAGTCGCTTTTAGACACACGAAATCCGCCTTAGACTCTCTAAGTCCGGAAAAGAAAATGGTCGGGACGGAGAGATTCGAACTCTCGACCTCTACAACCCGAATGTAGCGCTCTACCAGGCTAAGCTACGTCCCGCCGATCCATTTTTCCTGCCGTTACGAGGCAGGACTGAGGAAAGAAGCGGTCGTTTTTCAGACCTGCAAACAAAATCTTCGGCGCACAGCCGGTGTGGATTTGCAGGGAGGGACGAGCTCTGTCTCGTCCGGGTGGGTGCCTTTGTGACAGCGGACGAGACGGAGCTCGTCCCTCCCTCGGAAACGAAAAGCCGCCCTGCGGTGACGCGGGGCGGCTGGTGTTCGACGACGACACGGGTCGCCTAAACCTAGGCGCTCAATTGCGCTGATCGGCTTCCAGCATCGGCGCGGATGACTTCGAGGCGATGAACTCGCGGATGACTTCGTGGCGGGCCCGGACTTGATCATCGGATTCAATCTCTTCGGCGGAGCGCTGGTGCTCATGCGTAGCCATGGCTTTGCGCATCTTGGAGAGCGCAATGTTCTGGAGCTGGCGCACGCGCTCGCGGGTGACTTTGAACTTCGCGCCGACCTCCTCGAGCGTGAGTTCGTCGCGTCCGTCGAGACCGAAACGATACTTAATAATTTCGGCTTCGCGCGGTTCGAGGGACGAGATCATTTCGTAGAGATCGGAGTTGCGCGTTTTCTCGCGAAGCGAATCGAAGGGGCTGGTCGCGTTGTCGTCGCCAACGATTTCCCCGAACGTGCCCGAATCGCCATCGTCGCCGATGGGGGCGTCGAGGGACGCCGGGCGCACGCTCACCGATTTGAGGTGGGCGACCCGGCTGGTGGGCACTTGGAGCTCGATGGCAATCTCCTCGTCGGTGGGCTCGCGGCCCAGTTCCTCGGTGAGGAGCATGGCGGTCTTGCGCATCTTGGAGATTTTATCAACGAGGTGGACGGGCAGACGGATGGTCTTCGACTGGTTGGCGAGGGCGCGCTTGATGGACTGTTTGATCCACCAGGCGGCGTAGGTGGAGAGCTTGCCACCCTTGCGGGGGTCGAAGCGCTCGACGGCTTTAATGAGGCCGATGTTACCCTCGGAGATGAGGTCGAGCAGGGGGAGGCCAAAGTCTTTGTAGTCCATCGCGATTTTCACGACGAGACGGAGGTTGGCCGAGATCATGTGATCGCGGGCGGCCTTGTCGCCTCGGCGAATGCGGCGGGCGAGTTTCACCTCCTCCTCGATGGTGAGCAGGGGGGTCTTGCCGATTTCCTGGAGATAGAGCTGAAGGTTGCTGCGCTCGGCCGGCGCGTAATCGCGGGCGACGGCGGGCTCGGATTTTTCGAGGAACGAGGGGGGCGCGTCGAGTTCAGCGACGGCGACGGAGGGCGCCTCGGGGGTGAGGGTGTCGACTTCATCGGCATCTTTGAACTTGCGGGCGGAGGCTTTCGATTTGACGGCCATAATGGTTTGAAAGGTTTGGCGGTTAAAACTGAGGTTTCTCGGCAATCCGAGCTAGTAACGGTTGTAAGGTTGAGACTGAGCTTGGCTGGAAACGTTCCACTAGACAAACGGTCAACGCTGGCAGGTGGATGCATCATTTTGGGGGAAATGTATGAGCCATCGTTCCTCCTCTATAGCGGGTAGGCGGAGCAAAAGGGGCGCTGGTGACCCCCGATTAGGCGAGAGTGTCGGGGACACTATTCCAGTTGGCGAAGAGCGGGAGGTCTCTCCCGCTAATCGGGAGCGGGGTCAGCGTAGAATCAGCAACAGCGGACTGGATCAGGGATTGCAGGCGCAGGTGGCGTTTCGCGAGGGCGATCTGGACGGCGGGAAGCCAGGAACGTGGGTAAAGCGCGACCAACGGTTCGTAACCCTGCGGACCCTGCGGGACGACGCCGGTGCGACCGTTGCCAGCGTCGATGAGGGTTTGCAGGAAGCCGGAGGTGAGGTGGGGCAAATCGACGGCGATGATGAGCACCCACGGGTGGCGGGCGGCGGCGAGGATGGCGGCGACTCCGGCCAGCGGGCCGGAGTCGGGCACGGAGTCGATCACCACGCGCGCTTCGGGAATCGCCAGGGCGTAATGGACGTCGGGGCGGCCGGAGATGACTAGGTCGTGGATGCCGAGGCTGAGCAGGAGGGCGGCTTGGCGGGCGATGAGAGGCGGGCCGTCGGGCGCGGGGAATGGCAGGAAGGCTTTATCCCGACCCATGCGCGAGGAGCGCCCGCCGGCGAGGATGGCGCCGGTGAGGGGGAATTTATGGGGGAAGTCGGATGGGTTGCCCACGGAACACACGGAGAGGCTGAGTTATTGCCCACGAAACACACGAAATGACACGAAAGAATCAGAGCAAAGGAGCAGGGTTTCTTTTCGTGTCATTTCGTGTGTTTCGTGGGCTAAACGGTTTGGGGGTTTTCGAGGCGGAGTAGGCCGTCGGTGAGAATTTTGGCTCGGAGGCCGCCGCGACCTTTGAGGGCGTCTTCGGCTCCGGGGGCGAAGGCCTCGTTCATCCAGTGGCACGGAGAGCACTCGGCGGTGCCGAGGAAGCGGATGTTTTGGAGGGTGAATTCGACGCCGATCAGCGTGTTCAAATCGACCCCGCGCGTGATGACGTTGCGCCGAAAGGCGGACGGTGCGGGGTGCGCGCCGCTGAGCGGCAAAAACGTGGCGCAGAGTTCATCGTAGATCTCACCAGAAAAAAACGTGATCTGCCCCTTGTAGTCGGCTTTGTAATCAAAAAAGCGGTCGCCGCGGATGCCGCGTCCGGCAACGCATTCGACTTCGGGCACCGGGACGACCGGGTGTTCGCCGGCGGGCTGGTTGTGGTGGCCGAAGTAATTATGGCCGGGAGAAACGTAGAGGTGTTCGATGCGGATCATCGGAAATAGGAGGCGGAGTTGTTGCCCACTAAAGACACGAAAGGACACGAAAGAATGGGAGCGAAAACCACGGTTTCGTTTCGTGTCATTTCGTGTGTTTCGTGGGCTAACCGCCTTGGAGGTGTTTGAGGCATTCGCGGATCGCGGGGATGAGCGGCGCTAAACACTCGCCGATGGCGCGGGGGTTGCCGGGGAGGTTGATGATGAGCGTGCGGCCGCGCGTGCCGGCGGTGGCGCGGGACAGGATCGCGGTGGGGACTTTGGCGAAACTCACGGCGCGCATGGCTTCGCCGAAGCCGGGAAGTTCGCGTTCGAGCACGTCGCGCGTGGCTTCAGGCGTGACGTCGCGGGGCGCGGGACCGGTGCCGCCGGTGGTGACGATGAGATCGCAGTGTTCGTCGTCGCAGAGGGAGCGAAGGGTGGACGTGATGGTGGCGCGGTCGTCGGGGATGAGGCGGGTGACGAAGGTGGGCGCGGGTGTGAAGGCGGTGAGCAGGATGCGCTCGATCTCAGGGCCGGAGAGGTCGGCGTAAACGCCGGCGGAGGCGCGGTCGCTGAGGGTGACGCGGGCGATGAGGAGGGGAGCGGTCATGGAGACGGAGTTATTGCCCACGGAACACACGGAATACACGGAAGAAGTCGGAAACGGAGAAAACGGAGGTCGGGGTTTTAAACACGAATCACTAAATACACGAAAATGAAAGCCTCCGATCTAGGTCCGACTTTCGTGTATTTCGTGTGTTTCGTGGTTAACCGGATTGGGAAATCGGTCTCTGTTTTTTGATCGATTCTTCCGTGTGATCCGTGTGTTCCGTGGGCTAAACGGATTGGGGATTGGTTTTGGTTTTGGTGGTCACGCGGACTTCGCTGATGATCATTTTTTTGTCTACGGCCTTCATCATGTCGTAGAGCGTGAGCGCGGCGACGGCGACGGCGGTGAGGGCTTCCATTTCGACCCCCGTTTTGCCGGTAAGCCGGGCTTCGGCGGTGATGAGGATGCGGTCGCGTTTCACGGTGAAATCCACGGAAACTTTATCGAGGGCGAGCGGGTGGCAGAGGGGGATGAGGTCAGCGGTTTTTTTGGCGGCCATGATGCCGGCGAGGCGGGCGCAGGCGAGGACGTCACCTTTGGGGAGCGCCTGTTTTTTGAGGAGACGGAGGGTCGCGGGTGCGCAGCGGAGTTCGCCGGTGGCGACGGCGCGGCGGAGTTGCGGGGGCTTGGCGCCGACATCGACCATCGTGGCGGTGCCGGCGGCGTCGAGGTGGGAGAAGGTTTTCATGATGAGCGGCGTTTTCGGAGTTGGCGCTTGATCCACGCGGGGTCGCGGCGGCCATCAAGCACGCGTCAGATTTGAATTTCGATGGCGGTGACCCGGTAGTAGATCACGTAAGGGAACCGTTTGGAGAGCGCCCGGTAAAAACCGGCGGATTTTCGATGATAACCGGCGTAGAGTCGCAAGGATTCAATATCGGAGAACAACTGTCCAAAAAATACGCGCCGACATTGGGAGAGCTGCGTTCGTAAAAACTGAAGCCGTCGAGCAGATCGGCTTCGGCCAGGCTGAGAAGCCGTAGATTCACGCCTTTTTTTGGCTTCGGCGTTGAAGGCGGATTTTGGCGTCTGACCAATCCGAGAATGTGGCTTTGCCCGTGCGGACTGCGGCCTCGGTTTCTTGGAGGACAGCGGCGTGCCACGAAGGCGGTGAGTAAGCTGCTTCGTCGCGGGTTAGATCAACCCAGAGCAGTTCCATGGTCCGCAGTTTCTCGCGCCGTGACAGGTGTTCGATGGAAAGCGTCGTTGTCATCGGCATAGTTTTCTTGTCTGGGAGGGGAAGGCAACAGCCGGTTTTTTTAGCGGCAGGGGAGGACTTCAACTTCCGCAGTCAGCGGTGTGGTGGGGACGCGTAGGAGTCCTTCGGTTTTGGCGAGGAGCGTGAGGTCGGAGGAGTCGCGCCACGGGAGCGGCAGGACCCGGCGGGTGGCACCCTCGTCTGACCAGAGGCAAGGCCACCAGGTTTCGCGCGGGTCGGGGCGCAACTCGGCTTCGGGGGCGAGCGTAGCGTGCACGAGCGCGGTGGGTTCGGTGCCGGCGAGGCGGGCGAGCACGCGTTTCACGAAGAGATGGAAACAGACGAAGTGAGAGAGCGGGTTGCCCGGCAGGCCGAAGGCGAGGCGTCCGTCGCGCGAGGCGGCGATGAAGGGCTTGCCGGGGCGGCTGGCGACCTTGTCGCAGTGAATTTTGAAGCCCTGGGCGGCGAGCAACGCGCCGGTATGGTCGTGGTCGCCGACGCTGGCTCCGCCGCTGATGAGGATAATGTCGGCGTCGGTGGAGAGCGCGGCGGCGAGTGCATCGGCGGTGGCGGCACGGGAGTCGGAGACGCGTTGTTGCCAAATCAGTTCGGCGTGGGCGTCGGCGAGAAGCGCGGCGATGAGCGTGGAGTTGGAATCGCGGATCTGGCCGAAGGCGGGTTGGGCTTCGGGGGGGACGAGTTCGCCGCCGGTGACGAGGTGGGCGACGCGGGCGCGGCGGGACACGAGCGGCGTGGTTGCGCCGAGGGAGGCGAGGAGGGCGAGTGCGCCAGCGTTGAGTGGCTGGCCGGTAGCGAGGAGTTGGGCACCGGCGCAGGCTTGAGAGCCGCGGCGGCGGATGTGTTTGGTCGAGGGCGGCTGGAGGAGTTCGAGTTGGTTTGCGGACGAGCCGACGAGGCGGGTGTCCTCCTGCATGATGAGGGCGGCGGCGGGGTCGGAGGGAAGTGCGCTGCCGGTGAGGATGCGGAGGGCGGTGCCGACGGGGGGGGCGGCGGCGGGCGCGGGAGAGCCGGGGGCGATGGTCCCGGCGAGGGTGACGGTGCCGGGGAGTTGGGTGGAGTGGACGAGGTAGCCGTCGATGGCGGAACGGTCGAAGGGCGGCTGGTCTTCGGGCGCGAGGATGGGCTCGCGTAGAATGAGGTTGTGCGTCGAGGCGAGCGGGACGCGCTCGGCAGGGAGGGGCGACGGAACGAGGGCGTCGAGGCGTATCCAGAGATCGGCGACGGAGATCATCAAGCGCGGAAAGAAATCCAAGCTACCGAGCTGGCGACTAGCAGGGTGACAAGCGAGAGCAGTCCTACGCCGGATGATCGTTCGTCTTGAAAAAGTGATCCGCAGGCCACGCGTTTTATTCCCTCTTTCATGACGGGCACGTTGAAGTTGAGCAGGAGCCCGAGAGACCTACGTTTCAGTTTAAGATAAGTAAGGAGCTGTGCTTGGTGGATCGGCTGGAACGAGTGGATCGATTTCAGTTCGATGATGAGTTCGTCCTCGACGATAAAATCCAGGCGATAGTCGCAATCGAGCGACACTCCCTTATAAGTAAGCGGGATGTCGCATTGGCGTTCATAACGCAGACCAGCGTGGGTTAATTCGTATGCGAGTGCCTCTTCATAGGCTGATTCGAGCAAGCCGGGGCCGAGTTCACGGTGCACCTCAATGCACAAGCCGATCACACGATGGGAGAGTTGGTTGATGCGTTCTTTCTTAGCTTCGTTTTCTGGCGTCAGCATAGAGGTGGAGATGTAGGGTGTGTTGGAGTGAAGGCGGGCGGAGTTTTTCACCACAAAGGCACGAAGACACAAAGGTCGGATAGAGAAATCAGCAGGTGAGATTGTGCACTTTATGAGAACTTTGTGTCACTGTGTCTTTGTGGTTAAAATCAGCGATGCATTGAGCTCATTGCAACGTGTCGGTTTTCCAGATGGGCACGTCTTGTTTGAGGCGGTCCATGAAGGCGGCGAGGAGGGCGAAGGCGGGGGCGCGGTGCTTGGCTTGGACGGCGATGTGAATGGCGGCCTCGCCCACAGGGATGATGCCGATGCGATGTTGGACGAAGACGGAGTGGCAGGGGTGCGCGGCGGCGAGTTCGGTGAGTAGGCGGTGCATCACGGTTTCGGCCATCGGTTGGTAGGCTTCGTAAACGAGGGCGGAGATGGGCTGGTCGTTTTCCGAGCCGCGCACCAGTCCGGTGAACGTCGCGAGGGCACCGATGTCGGGGTTGGCACGCGAAGCGGGCGGGACGATGACGGCGGAGGAAATGAGGATCTCAATGTGCACGGCGGATTTCAACCAGGTGGCTCGCGAAGGATACGAAGGGAGCGAAGGTAAATCAGCCTCCCGAGACGGGAGGGATGACGGCGATTTCGTCGTTGGGTGAAAGGGTGGCGTCGGCGGTGAGGAAGTCGTTGTCGCGGGCGAGGCGGGAAGATGCGCGCAACGAGGCCAGGTCTGGGTGGCGTTGGATAAGTTGGTCCCAGAAGGCGGCAGTCGAGAGCGGTGTGGAAACCGGGATTTCCTCGGTCGATAGGCCGGTGATGCGGCGGGCGTGGGCGAAGTAGAGAACGGTCATGTAGTTGCCTGGCTGGGTGTTTGTGGGCGGGACCGTGTGAAGCAGTGGGTGACGTGGATTGGTTTATCCCAGCGGATGAGCGGTGATCAGTCGCGGGCGTTCATCGTCCGGGCGGACTTCCCAGACCGTGCGGATGCAGGGATTGCTTTTGTCGGGAGTCGGTAGGTTGCAATCTAGAGTGTATTTGGTGCCGAAGCCTGTGTTCACGGAGACCTCTCCACTTGATTGGCCAGCAGGGTGGCGACTACCGGATTACCGGTCGGTGCCGCCAACTCCACGGCGTAGCCTTTGCCTCCTTCGTAAATACTTACGACTGCGCCAATGGTGCCGACTGCAAAATCGTGCCCCTCTTCGACGACGGGCACTAGTAAACGCACGCAATCGTGCTCGGCAATGGCGGGCGCGATGGAGAGTTGGTAGTGGGAATCCAGCTCGGTGTGCAGGGATAGGATCGCGGCGATGCGCCGGACGTGGTGGGTGAACTGCTGCGCCTCGTCACTCGTAAGGGCGCGACCCAGCAAATCGACCTCGCGGTAGCTGAGCCACTTCTTGAGCACCTGATAGCCGCCGAGGGTGTAACTCCAGACCGCCACGGGAACGTCTTTCCACCGGGTGGTGGCGTTGAGGTGGATGTCGATAAAGCCGTCGCCGCGCGTGCCGGTGCTTGTCTGGCCGGGGCCGGGCATGGTGACGCCGTTTTGACCGGCGTAGCCCCAACGTGCTTTGAGCGAGAGGTCGGGGGTCTTCTCACCCGGTTTGAGGGCGAGTTCACCGAGGCCTTTGAGGTCGACGCGGACTTTGAGGCTGGTGACGCCTTCGACGGGCGTTTCAGGATCGAGTAGTGCGGCGATTTTGCGGCCAAGGCCGGCTCCTGAGCGGAGAACTTGGGCGGTCTTCGGCAGGGGCACGCGGGGCCAATCCTGTCTGAGAGCCCCGGCATTTTCTTCCCGATAAAGCGGTGCGTGTAGCACGGCGACGATGTGGAAGAACAGGTCTTCTGGTCCGGCCTCCAATTCCGCCAGATAGTCCTTCGCGAAATCCGTCAGGTTGGGCTGCGGGCCGCTAGGCCCCGATGATTCGAAGAGATCGGACTGCGGTTCTTTGGAAGCTGCGTCGTCAGCCGCCGCGTGTAGATAGAGCGGGAAGAAATTGGAAAGCCCGTTGGCGAAGTTATCAGCGAGCAGAGTTGTCACGGTGCCACGATCCCAGCCGTCTCGGCTTTCTGACTTCCTTGCCTCAATCCAGAAGTTTCCAGAAAAGACGTGTTTCACATACTCGGGACGTTTCTCGTCGAGGAGTTTTGTGTGTGGATTCCAATATAGCCAACGGGCATCGAAGGGGCGATAAAGGTAGCGGAAGAAGCGACCACTTTCGATGCCGTGATTTTGCAAATCTCCCCTAACCTTCTTCGCATCAAAGCGGCCTGAGTCGTCCTTCAGTCCTGCTAGCCTGCCATCAAGCGATGAGAACGATACCTTTGGGTTGAAGTAGCGTTGCATACGTTCTTCCAACGCGCCGCGAGCAACGTCTATCAGCGAATCATCGCGACTAGTTTTCACTCCAGGAAAAGACGTGCCTAACAATTCGGGGAGCAGTTGCCAATTTTCGTAGTCTTCACGAACGCCTATTGGGATGAACGGCAGCCCGAATTTGAGCGCGGGTTTTAGAGCCTGAGACTGCTTTGGGATTTCCAAAGAGACTTCCAACTCTGCTCGCTTCAATTTTCCCCACCAATGCCGAAAGTTAAGATCCGCGTGAGGATTGTAGGCAGTCGCATCGGTATCCGCCGCACGCGGCTTGCCCTTCGGTCTGCGCTCCATGAGCGCGATAGCCGTTCCCACCTGAATGCCTTCGCGATTTTTCTCGGTCGAGAAGACGCTTGGGTCGGGCTGACCATCGGGTGTCTTTTTGCCGGTCTTGTATTTATCGCCGTTGAGGCAGTCGATGGTGATGGAGTCGAAGACCTCCATGAAGCGCTCGCGCATGCCGGTGTGGGACAGGCCGTCGAGCCAGGAGTAATTGCTAATGTAGCAGATGATGCCCTTGGCATCGGGACGAGGCCGGCCGGGTTTGTCGTCATCGGACTTCGGCACGCCTTCGGCGATGCGGCGCTCGGCCATCCGGAAAAAGCGGACGTAAAGATCGTTGAGTCCCTGACCCTGCGGAGCGGCAACCGTCTTCACGTGGCGGTAGGATTCGGAGAGATTGCGTTCCTCTTCTACGGCCAGGCCGGCGTAGCCGTCGTAGGGAGGGTTGCCGAGGACGACGATGATCTCGGACTTCTGCTTCACGTGGTCGGCGGCGTCGCGTTCGTCTGAAAACTCGGAGAATAGGACTTGGTCTTTCGGGTGTTTGACGGGCACCCAGCCGGTGAGGGCGTTGGTTAGGAATACCCCGGCGCGCTCGTCCTTACCGTGGTCGAGCTCGGCGCCCCAGCGGGTGAGCATGAGGTCGATCTGGAGATGGGAGACGACGTAGGGCGCGGGCAGGAGCTCAAAGCCGTAGAGGCGATGTTTGGCGACTTCGCGGATTTTCAGCGCAGCTTGGGCTTCGCCGTAGCCCTCGACGAGGCGGCGGCGGATGAGTTTGAGCGTCTCGACGAGGTAGGCACCGGTGCCGCAGCAAGGATCGAGGACGACGACGGAGGGATCGGCGAGGCCATCGGGTAGGTTGAAGTTTTCGCGCAGGGCGCGGTCCACGCTGCCGACCATGTAGCGGACGATCTCGGGCGGGGTATACCAGACGCCGAAATCCTTGCGCAGCTCGGGGTCGAACTCGGCGAGGAAGGGCTCGTAGAAGTATTGCACGGCCTCGCCCATGTCGTAGCGAGCGAAGAAACTGTTGCGCTCCACGCGGGCCAGGCACTCCTCGGTCCAGTCGAGCACCTCTTCAAGGTTGAGCGCACGGATTTTTTTAGGATCGCTGGCGAGCTGGATGAAGAGCGTGCGCAGGATAGGAAGGCCGAGATGCTGGGCGGAGAGTCGCCACTGGAAACGCTCGCCGGGTTTGGGGTGGGCTTCGTGCCAGAGCACCCAAGCGGAGAAGATGCCGTAGAAGAGCGTCTGGATGAGCGTGGACTGGAAGAAATGGACGCCCTTCTCGCCCTCGAAGTGAACGCCAAGAGCGTCGGACAGGGCCTTTTTCACCGGTTCAAGCGTGCCCATCGGGGCCACCTCCACGCGGGCGCGAGCTTCACGGGCATAGCTGGCGAGGTAAGTGGCGAGGTCTTGAGGTGTGGCGATACGTGCGGTGGAGAGCAGGGCGCGGCGGAGGAATTGCCACAGGCGCTCATTCTCGGGGTGCTGGGGATTCTGGCGGAGGGTGTGAACCTTATCCCAGAATTCGTTTTCGCTGGCGGCGACGATGTAGCGTTCGCCTTGGACCGCCTTGCCGTCTTTCCATGACCAGAGCGAGAAGGCGCGGTAGTTGGTAAGGAGGATCTGGCCGTAGTGCTCCAGGTAATTGCGGACCTGCGGGGTCGATTCGAAGGAGGAGAGATCCTTCTCGATGGGTTTGATTTCGACGACGCCGCGCTCGGGTTTGAGTTGGCCGAAAAGGGAGGCGCGGTCGTCGCCGTATTTCTTGAGTTCTTTGGCGGAGAAGAGGCCGCCGTCGGGAATACCGGCTCCGCTGTTCGCCGGATGGATTACGGCTGTGATCTTGGGTTTGAGGGTTTCTCCGACCGCGTTGAGCAGTTTGGAGAGTGCGGGATAGCCGCTGGTCTCCGGCACGCCGATGCCTGAGATGCTATGAAGTTCTACAAGGTAGTCGGCGACGGGGGATGACATGGGTGATAAAACGGGTGAGCTGGGGCGCGGTCGGCACCATTTACGTTATGCCGCGATCATGTTGACGGCGTCGTTGTAAACCCAGCCCTCGTTGCCGGTGTTGTAGAGCGGGTCGATGAAGATGCAGTTCACCTGGCCGGCGTAGAGCGGGAGAAGGGTTTTGAGGGCGTGGAGATTGTCGCCCTCGACGAGAAGATTGCCGGAACCGGGGTCGCCGCAGCCGAGTTCGGGCACGTCGCGGAGCAGCCGGTAGGGGACTTCGCGGTGGTGGTTAGCGACGGCGTCTTTGCCGATCCAGGAAAGCGTGGGCATGGTTCGTTTTGATCCTGCGAGCCGATGAAGGAACTCTGCAACTACGGGATACGTCCATTTTAGGTCGCCGAGGTGAGCGCGGCCTAGTCCTGCTCCAGCATCTGGTGTTTTTGGGTTAGGGGATTGTTAACCATAAAGACACGGAGGCACAAAGGACTCACAAAGACCGGAAAACTGACGATTACAGCAGAGGGCAATCGAGGCTGAACTTTGTGAGGCCTTTGTGCCTTGGTGTCTTTGTGGTGAATTCGGGATAGCTGATGTTCGGCATATGCCTAATGATTGGGTTTTTATTGCAAAAAATCAGAGGCAGCGAGGATTCACGAAAACCGGAAATGTATAACCTTATAGGTAATACTTTGGTTTGGGTTAGCCGCCGATGGCGGTCATGGGGCGGTCGGGGATGTAGTCGGATTGGAAGGTGTGGTCCTTGGGCTTGTTGGCGATGGCTTCGGTGAGCAACGCGTCGAGGTGGGCGTGGCCGGCGCGGACCGGGGCGAGCAGGTCAATCTCGCCGTGGCGGCCCAAACAGGGGCGGAGCTTGCCGTCGGACGTGAGCCGGAGCTTGTTGCAGGTGCCGCAAAAATCGGGAGTGGTGAGCGCGCCGATGAAGCCGACGAGGGCACCGTTTTGCGCGCGGGCGTAGCGGGCGGGGCCGTGGCCGGTGCGGTAGTCAGGGAGGGTTTCGAGGGGGCCCAGTTCGGATTCGATGCGGGCGCGGGCGCCTTCGCAGGAGAGGAAATTTTCGGAGCTGAGGACATCGGTGCGCGTGAGCGGCATCAGCTCGATAAAGCGCACCGGGGTGCGGTGCTCGGCGGCGAAACGCACGAGGGGCACGAGCTGGTCTTCGTTGACGCCGCGCATAAGCACCACGTTGAGCTTCACGACTTCGAAATCGGCGGCGAGGGCGGCATGGATTCCGCCGAGGGCGTCGGCGAGGCGGCCGCCGGTCACGCGGCGGTAGGCGTCGGCGTCGAGTGCGTCGAGGGAGACGTTGACGGAGGTGACGCCGGCGTTGCTGAGGTCGCGGGCGACGGCGGCCAGGCGCGTGCCGTTGGTGGAAAGACCGAGCGAGGCGGTGGTGGGCAACGCGGCGATGCCGGCGGCGATCGAGACGAGGTCGGGTCGGAGCAGCGGTTCGCCGCCGGTGAGGCGGAATTTGCGGAAGCCGAGCGAAGACGCGGCCGTGGCGATGCGGATGAGTTCGTCGGCGGTGAGGTGGTCGGGGCGCTGCGCCCAGCCTTTGTAGCCTTCGGGCATGCAGTAGAGGCAGCGCTCGTTGCACCGGTCGGTGACGGAGATACGCAGGTAATCGATGTGGCGTCCGAAGGGATCGGTCATGGGAATTTCAGAGCGTAACCCGTGCTAGACGCGGAGCACGGACAAAAAAGGACGCGACGAAGGGATATTTTCATGAAACCCATCATCGCGCCGCGTGATTTTTCAGCGAGCGGGGTGTTTAATGGTGGCTGCTTCCGCAGCCGCCGGGAAGCGCACCGGCGGCGAGGGCGGACATGCTGGCGGGATTAGCGGCGACACGCGTGATGCGGACCGCCGCGAAGTCGTCTTCGTTGACCAGATAATCCCAGCTGAAGCAGCCCGGGGCAATCGCTTCGAATTGGTAACGCAGGGGCTCGGGCGCGTGGCCGTTGACGAGGACGAAGCTCGCGCCGGTGACGAGTGCATCGGCGCGTTCCAAAATGAGCGGGTGCTTGGTGCGGCAAGGAATGTCGCGGGCGTCGAGAAGCTCGGCGGCGGGAACAGTGGCGAGGGCGGGATGAAGTGTGGTGGTGAGCATAAAAAAGAAGGAGAACGTGAAGATAGCAGCGGGAGGCGAGCGGGTGGGGATCAGGCCCCGGGGCCCACGTGGGTTTGTCACCTATTAAGTGACAAACTTGGCTTGAGGAGGATGGAGCGGGTTGGCGGGGGGGAGGGAGGGGCGAGCGGCGGCGTAGATGGGTGACGCGCGGGGCGGGATCGGTCAGGGTTGGGCGGCGCCGGCTTGCATGGTTTCGGCGAGCAACGTGTAGACGGAGGTCCAGGCTTCTTTGACTTCGGCGGTGAAGGCGGCACCTAAACCTTGGGCGAGGGTCCAGAGGAGGGCGGCTCCGACCGTCGCGTAATGGGCGGTTTCCACGCCGTAAGCGATGTGGCGTTTGCCCAGACCGCGCACGGCGGGGACGAGGGCGTCGAGGTTATCGAGTCCGCGCACGGCCATGGTGATCATCGTCATGAGTTTCTTGCCCTGTTCCTTGGGATCGGACGTGAAGAGGGGCTTCAGGGTGGGATCGAGTTCGAAGAGTTTGCCGTAGAAGAGCGTGGCGGCGGTCTCGGCGATGGGCTCGACTTGGGTCCAGGTGGATTGAACGAGGTGTTTCTGGTGTGCGGTGATGCTCATGGGTGGTGGTTAGGGGTTGTGTGTGTCTGCTGCTAAAGGGAGCAGATGCGGGGCTGATGGCGGGACCGTTACGGAGCCAGCAAAGTGAGGATAAATGTAGAGGGCTCGTCGGCCCGGATTGCGTGCGGGAGTTGCGGGGGCATGTGCAACAACGCGCCGGGGCGGAGGGTTTCGGGTTTTCCGTCGAGCGTGAGGTGGAGCGTGCCGGTGAGGACTTGGATGAGGGCGTGGTTGGGGTTGGTGTGTTCGGTGAGCTCCTGCCCTGCGTCGAAGGCGAACAACACGGCCTTGCCTCCCGTGGTTTTGAGGAGCGTGCGGCTGGTGATGCCGGCGGTGCTCGGCGTGGCGAGGGGCGCCAGCGGCACGATTGCGCACTGGTCGGGGATGAAAACGGAGAAGGCCATGGGAGGGAAAGGGCTGAAGGACTGAAGGACTGAAGGACTGAAAGGCTGAAGGCCTGAGGGGCTGGAGGTCGGTTATCGTGTGACGGACGGGATTCGTCAGGGCAGCGCGAGGCCGCCGAAGCGGAAGCGGAGGCCGACGTAAACCAAGGCGACCGAGAGGACCGTCACGGGAACGATGTGCCAGGCGAGGGCGTGGAGGTTATGGCGTCCGAGCTTGGGGATGATGCGCAGGCGCGCATCGAGGGCCAGGGCGACCGTGAGCAGGAGTAGCGCGATTTTGGCGAGTGCGGCGACGGCGATGGGGTTGTCGAAGTTGAGCAGGCCTTCAAAGCCCGGAAAATAACGCCGCGTGAGCTCCAAACCGGTGAGCAGTTGGGCACCCAGTGCGACCAGGCCGACGGGTTCGTAACGGTCTTTAAAGGACTGAATGAGCGCGGGGTCGCGTCGGCGCAGGGCGAGCGGGAGCACGCCGAGGGCGAGCACGAGGTGACCGCCGGTCCAAATGGCGGCGCCGAGCAGGTGAACGAAGAGGAGCCAGAAATGCATGGTCGGGTGTGCGGGTTAACGGGCCGGGTCGGCGGATGGATTGGCGGAAGGTGGAGCGGCCTGAGCGATGATCTGCCGCAGGCGTTGGCCGATGGTCTCGGCGACGGCGATGAGGTCGGTGGCTTCGGTCGGCGCGAGGTGGGCGTGGCAATGACGCGACCAGAGGCCGAGCCAGGCGGAGAAGTGGCGTTCTTCGAGTCGAAGGGGCACGTGTTTCCACGGCATGCCGCCGTTGTAGAGCCGGGGTCCGCCGGTGATGCCGGACCAGAAATCGGCGATCTTTTCGAGATGTGACGGCCAGTGCTCGATGTTCGCCGCGAAGATGGGGGCGATCTCGTTGTGTTGCCGGACGTCGGCGTAGAAATAACGCAGCAAGTTGAGCAAAGCGGGGCGGCCGCCGATGCGTTCGTAGAGGGGGGCGGACGGTTCGCTCATGAGGAGGCCGGGGCGATGGGTTCGATGGTGGCAACGATATCCGCTTCGCGGATACGCACCAAGGTGAGGCCGGCGGGCCGGCGCAGGAGCGTGTCGCACCAGGTGTGTCCGTCGTAGCTGTAGCGGATCTGCACGCCGAGCAGCAGGCCGGCGGCGAGGCGGGTGCGGGCGGTTTCGAGCGTAATGGTATCGGTGCCGGTGTGGCTGCGGGCGGCGTGTTTGGGGATAACCGCGTGGACGGTGGTGCAGGCGGCCAGGTCGCGGAAAAGGGCGTCCGTCGTCGCGACATCGAGGAGGGTTTGCTGGAGCGGCGGGAGGCGCAGGGGCTGATCGGAGGAGGTGACCGGGGCGGGGGCGGTGGGAGCGGTGGGAGAGCGTGTCGTCATGAGGGTGGGCGGAGGCGCTGGCTGCCGGAGTGAATGCGGCAGGAGTCGGGTGAAGAACTCGCGGCGATTGAGGGTGGGAGCGGGCATCGGCGGGGGAAGATCAGTCCGATCTGGCTGGTTGGGCGGATCGGACGGATCCGATGACCGACAGTGGCGGCAGGGTCTCGCGGACGGCGTCGAGCGCGTGGCATTGCAGGCAGTTTTGACGCTGCGGGTGGGTCGTCTTGACGACGCTGGAGCCACCCGGACCGTGGCAGCTGACGCAGTTTTGGCGCATTGCAGTGGTGTGCGGCATGGTCGGCGGGGCACCGGTGAAGGCGCGCGTGCCGCCGGCGGGCGCGGGGAGTCCGTTGAAGGCGTTGGCGAGGACGGGCGTGGCTTGCGCGAGTGGGGGTGACGTAAGCGCGGAGCCCGGCCCGGCGGAGGGCGCATGGCATTGGATGCAACTGGTGTAGGCCGGGTGGCTCATCTGGGGCACGTCGATGCGGTCGATGCGCGTGGGCAGGCCGTGGCAGGCGAGGCAGGAGGTGGATTTGTGTTGGTCGATCGGATGCGGGACGGTGGGCGGCGCGCCGGCGTAGGCGCGGCGGGCAGCGCGGCGGGTGAGCAGGGCGACCATTTCCTCAGAGGTGGGGCGCGGTGTGGCGGCGTTAAAGGCCGGGGCGGGCGGGAGTGTCGCGAGGTCGCTGTGCCAGGCGTGGTTGGGCTGGCGGGTGCGGTCGGCCAAGTCGGCGTAGTGAGGGGCTTCGGGCGCGGACAAAATCGCCTCGGTGGAGGGTTCCGCGACGAGCGGGCCGCGCCGGTATTCGGCGGCGGAGCGGTCAGTCTGAAGCAGGCCCATGAAGTAGCCGCTCACGCCGGTGGTGAAGGCGATGAGGGCGGCGACAACCGCGAGCTTGCGCATCGGGATCTTCATGACGCGGCCGTGCGGCGGATGATGCGCACGGCGCACTTTTTGTAATCAGGCTCCTTGGAGATCGGGCAGACGTCGCCGAGAGTGATGGTGTTGATCAGAAAATTTTGATCGAAGAACGGCACGAAGACGGAGCCGCGCGGGGGTTGGCTGCGGCCGTTGAGCCAGACGGGGAGGGCGAGGCGACCGCGGCGGGTTTCCAGCGTAGCCATGTCGCCGTTGCGCAAGTCGAGCGCGGCGGCGTCGGCGGGATTGAGTTCGACGTAGGCGTTGGGCATGGAGCCGCGCAGTTGCGGCACGCGCATGGTCATCGTGCCGCTGTGCCAGTGCTCGATGACGCGACCCGTGCAGAGCCAGAACGGGTAATCGGCGTCGGGTTCCTCGGTGGCGGGCTCGTAGGGGTTGAACCAGATGAGGGCGCGGTCGTCCTTGGTGACGGAGTGGTAGAACTGGATGCCGGCGCCTTTTTTGACGAACGGGTCGCTGAACTCCATGAAGCGGAAACGCGTTTCTTTGAAGGAGCCGTCGGCTTGTTCGACCACCGGCCAGCGCAGGCCGCGGGTCTTCACCAGCTCGTCGTAGGGGGCGAGGTGTTTGTGTTTATGGTAGGTGAAACGCCGATACTCCTCGAAGAGCGCGCGGTCGGTGTTGATCTCGTAGTAGCGGGCGAAGTCCCAAGCGGGCACCTCGCGTCCCTCGGCGTCGTGAAACGTGAAGAGGAACTTGCCGTCTTTGTCCTGCATGCCCGGGTGACCGAGTTCGAACAGGCGACGGGCGAGGGCGATGGTCATCCAAGCGTCGGGACGCGCCTGACCGGGCGGATCGACCTGCTTGAACCATTGTTGGGTGCGTCGCTCGGAGTTGCCGTAGACGCCGTTCTTTTCGACCCAGAGCGCGGCCGGGAGAACCAAGTCGGCGAGCGCGGTGGTGGCGGTGGGGTAAACGTCGGAGACGATGAGGAACTTGTCGGCGAGACCGGCCTTGCCGTTGAACGTGCGGGCGAGGTCGGGGAGCGTTTGGCCCGGGTTGGTGACCTGGACGAAGATCGTGTGGATGTCGCCTCCCTTGTCGGTGGGCGTGCAGAACTTCTCCCAGAGCTGGATCGTGTGGTAGCCCGGCTTGGGGTTGATGCGGCCGGCGGGGACATGCCAGAGCTCCTCGCACTCGGCGCGGTGCTCGGGGTTGGCGACGAGCAGGCCGCCGGGAAGGGCGTGGCACAACGTGCCGACCTCGCGGGCGGTGCCGCAGGCGGACGGTTGGCCGGTGAGCGAGGTGGGCGCGTCGCCGGGGCGGCCCCAGTGTCCGGACAGCAAGTGGATGCCGTGAACCAGGCGGTTGATGGCGGTGCCTCGCGTGTGCTGGTTCATGCCCATGCACCACAGGCTGGTGATGCGCAGTGACGGATTTCCAAAGAGATCGCCGAGCAGGCGTATCTTTTCCTCGGATACGCCGGAGAGTTTGGAGACGTAGGCGGGGGTGTAGAGAGCGAGCGCCTCACGGTAGGCCTCGAACGTCATGGGCTGGCCGTTGAGCGAGACGGGCGCGGTGTCCTGGCGGAAGTTGCAGTGTTTCTCGACGAACGCGCGGTTCCAGGTGCCGTTGGCGAGGAGCAGGTGGGCGATGCCGTTAGCGATGGCGAGGTCGGTTTGCGGGCGGAACTCCAGGTAGTGGTCCGCGTATTCGGTGGTGCGGGTGCGGCGCGTGCCCAGGTCGATGAGTGTGACCTTTTCGCCGCGCGTGCGGCGGTCGATGAAACGAGAAAAGAGGACCGGGTGCATCTCGGCGGGGTTGTTGCCCCAGAGGATAATCACATCGGCCGCGTCGAGGTCGTCGTAGCAACCGGCGGGTTCGTCCACGCCGTAAACCGAGATGTAGCCGGTGACGGCGGACGACATACACAGGCGGGCGTTGGGCTCGATGTGGTTGTTGGCGAGGCCGGCTTTCATGAACTTCTGCGCGGCGTAACCCTCGGGGATCGTCCATTGTCCGCTGCCGTAGAAACCGAAGCCGGCGGGTCTCTGCATGATGCGGCGGGCCATGACGTCGATGGCTTCCTCCCACGTGATGTTTTCGAGCTGCCCGTTGCGGCGGAGTTGCGGGGTGGTGAGGCGGTCTTGGCCGTAGAGAATGCCGCCGACGTGGTAGCCCTTCAAGCAGAGCAGGCCTTTGTTCACCTCGGCCTGTGGATCTCCTTGGATGGCGACGACACGGCCGTCTTTGACGCCGACACGCACATGGCAGCCGGTGCCGCAGAAGCGGCAAGGAGCTTTGTCCCAGCGCACGCCGTCGGCGGTGACGGTGGCGGTCGGTGAGGTGGCGAAGGCGGGTTCACCGGGCGCGGGGGCCGCGCCGAGTCTGCGAGCGATGACGGCGCTGGCGGCGGCGAGGGCGGTCGTGCGAAGGAAGTCGCGGCGTTGCATGGGTGGGTAATAAACGAAGACGAGGGAAACGCGGAGTTAGCCGGCGGTGGCGGGGAGCTCGACGAAGACGACTTCGACCAGCTCGACGCCGGGGACGGCTTCGATGGCCCGGAACGCTCCGTAAGGATCGTCCGAGGTGAGGACGGCGGGCAGCCAGTGCTCTTGCGCGAGACCCAGATCGAGCCCGGGATTGCGTGACAACTGGAGCAACCCCGCGGCTCGAAGCTCGGGCAGTTTGGATAGGGTGATGATGAGCGAACTCAGGCCGGGCTCAGTCGTAAAATTGGCTTCCATCGATATACCCTAAAAGGCAGGAGACGTTTATACCAGAATAAAAGATAAAGAACTCTTGTATTGGTGGCACTCTTTCGCCTTTTTTTGGACAAGATGAAGGGCCGCTTAATCCTGTTACCCCTGGCAAGCGTGGTATTGCTGGCGCTCGGCGGGCAATGGCTCCTCGGCGAGGCGAAGCTCGGGGGAGCCCGTGAGTTCTCCGCCGAGGTGGTTTCGGTGGGGCAGCCCGCCAAGCCCACCAAGCCCGCCGCTCGCGCTGAAGTGCCGCCGCACCGTCCGGCGGGTTATCAGCCGAAAGTCGCGACGGGCCTGATCGACCATCATGGCAACGCGGTCGGTGTCGCCTGCATGACCTGTCATGCGACCAAGACGCCGAATCTCGAGGCTGGTCGCGAGGGTAGGGTGCCGGCGGAGTTCCATCAGAAGCTGGTGTATGCGCACGGAGAGCAGAGCTGCTTGAGTTGCCACAACAGCGAGGACTACGACGCGCTGCGGCTGGCGGACGGCCGCAAGCTGGCTTTCGCCGACGCGCAAAAGCTGTGTCAGCAATGCCATGGTCCGCAGACGCGCGACTACCTCCACGGTTCGCATGGCGGCATGAGAGGTTACTGGGACAAAACCAAGGGCGAACGCACCCGGCTTACCTGCACCGATTGCCATGATGCGCATGCGCCGGCCTACCCCGCGTGGACGCCGGTCTTCGCGCCGAAGGACGGCGGGGCGCTCCAGCAGAAAGCCCGCGAGGAAAAGTCCAACCACTCCACCACCACCCATGATCAATAATACCCCCCCAGCCGGTCCCGCGTCCGCGCCCGAAGCCGAGCCGGCCGGCGGCATGACGCGGCGCACGGCGATCAAAGCGCTCGGTGCCACGCTCGGCGCGGCGGCCTTCGCGCAAGCCATCGCCCCGCTCACCGAGTGGGCGGAGAACATGTCGCTCGACGAGTATCTACAAAAGCACTACCGCGAGCTTTCACCTTTTGATCTCGGCGTGGTCATGGCCCGCATGGAGCAAATCACCAAGGAGGAGACCGGCGTGGACGTGCACATCGGCGACTATCGCCCGCAGCCCGGGGTGAAGTTCGGCTACGCGCTGAACCTGTCCGTGTGCGTGGGCTGCCGCCGCTGTGCCAAGGCGTGTCACATCGAGAACAACCACGACCGCCCCTCCGGCAATAGCTACATCCGCGTTTTGGAAATGGAGAAAGGCTCACTCGATCTTGCGAAGGGGCGCGTCAACTACGACAAGCCGGTGCCCCACCCCGACAAGTTCTACATGCCGGTGCAGTGCCAGCAGTGCGACAAACCACCGTGCGTCTCGGTCTGCCCGGTCGAGGCGACCTGGAAGGAATCCGACGGCATCGTGGTCGTGGACTACAACTGGTGCATCGGCTGCCGCTACTGCGAGGCGGCCTGCCCGTATCATGCGCGCCGCTTCAACTGGACAAAGCCGCAGGTGCCGGCGGCGGAGATCAATCCCGACCAGGGTTACTTGTCGAACCGCCTGCGTCCGCAAGGTGTGATGGAGAAGTGCACGTTCTGCCTGCACCGCTCGCGCCAGGGTAAGTTACCCGCCTGTCTCGAAGCCTGCCCGACGGGCGCGCGCGTGTTTGGCAACCTGCTCGATCCCGAGTCGGAGATCCGCTGGGTGCTGAAAAACAAGCGCGTGTTTGTCCTCAAGGAAGAGGTCGGCACGCAGCCCAGCTTCTTCTACTTCTTCGATGAATAACGCCCGCGTCGCCGAACAGTTCACCAGCTACTGCCGTTTCCTCTGGAAGGCCGTCTGCGACGCCACCGACGGCTCGTGGTGGTTCTACGCATGGATGATCCTGCTCACCGCGCTCTCGCTTACGGGATTGCACGCGTGGGCGGTGCAGGTGCGCGACGGCCTCATCGTCACCGGGATGAGCGATCATGTGTCGTGGGGGCTGTATATCGCCAATTTCACGTTCATGGTCGGCCTCGCGGCGGGTGGCGTGATGATGGTGATCCCGGCGTATCTGTATCACGACCACGAGATGCACGACCTGACCATCGTGGGCGAGTTGCTGGCGGTGGCGGCCATCGTGATGAGCATCTGTTTCGTCGTGGTCGATATGGGCCGGCCGGAGCGGTTCTGGCACATGTTCCCTATCGTGGGGCGCTTCAACTGGCCGGTCTCAATGCTCACGTGGGACGTGCTGGTGTTGAACGGCTACCTCGGCCTCAACCTGCACATCTGCGGTTATCTCCTCTACAAGCGGTTTCGCTGCGAACGGCCGAACTCGAAGTGGTATGTGCCCTTCGTGTATCTCTCGATTTTTTGGGCGATCTCCATCCACACGGTGACGGCGTTTCTTTATTCGGGTCTTGGGGGGCGTCCGCTGTGGAATACCGCGTTGCTGGCGCCGCGCTTCCTGGTGACCGCGTTTATTGCGGGGCCGGCGTTTATCATCGTGCTGCTCTTTATCCTGCGACGCTTCGGGGGCGTGCCGATTGCGGCGAGACCGGTGCAGGTGCTGGTGAATATCGTGCGGGTGACGCTGCTTATCAATTTGCTCATGGTGGCGTCGGAGTTGTTCACCGAATTGTATGCGGGCGGGGCGCATACCGCGTCGTCGCATTATTTGTTTTTCGGGCTTCACGGGGCCAATGCGCTGGTGCCGTGGATTTGGAGTGCGGTGGCGATGGGTATCATCGCTACGGTGATGTTCCTGCGGCCTGGCGTGGCGGGGCGTCCGGTGTGGCTCACGTTGGCCTGCGTGTTGGCGTTTGCCGGCATCTGGATTGAAAAAGGCATGGGCTTGATTGTGCCGGCGTTCATCCCCTCGACGTTGCATGAGATCGTGGAGTATTTCCCGAGTTTGGTGGAGTGGCAGATCATGGCGGGCATCTGGGCCTGGGGCCTGCTCATCCTCACCGTGATGCTAAAAATCGCGCTGCCCATCCTGCGCCAGCCGCATC
Organism: Rariglobus sp.; assembly: GCA_031412735.1. Taxonomy (GTDB): domain Bacteria; phylum Verrucomicrobiota; class Verrucomicrobiia; order Opitutales; family Opitutaceae; genus Rariglobus. Next base: position 23,438 of record JANODO010000050.1, read on the forward strand.
CCGAGGAGAATTTCCCAACGAGGGTTTGCGCCACTTCGCCGGCCGGTAACACTGGAGGCCATTCGCATTTATGATCCGCTTCGGTAAAACCGCCCAGACCGCCATCTCCGCCATGAGCTTGCTCGCGGAGGTTTACGACGGTGGGAAAACCAAGTTGAGTTCGCTGGAGATTGCGGAACGGCGCGGGTTGCCGCAGCCCGTGGTCGCCAAGGTTCTCACGATCGTCTCCTCGCTCGGGTTGGTGGACGGCACGCGTGGACCGGGCGGCGGTTATTGGTTGCGCAAGCCGCCGGAGAAAATTGCGTTACTCGACATCGTGGAGGAATTCGAACGGCAGGACAGCCGTATCATGTGTCCCTTTGGGCCGGATTGGTGTGGGCATGGCGCGCCGTGTCCGATGCACGACTCGCTGGCGCGGATGGACAACGAGTGGACGACTTACCTTCGCGATACGCGGTTGAGTGTGTTTCAGAAAACGGCTGCGGCTAAACGCTGAAGCGAAACCGAGGCGCTTTATTCGGGGTGGGCGTGGGTGCGCAGTAATTTTTCCCCTGTCCAGACTGCGATAAAAGCGAGCAGGGCGGAGATAGCGACCATGACGAGTGCGGGGCCGTCTTGCCCGAGTTGCACGTGATGATAGATGCCGAGCGCGAGCGTGACCGTTTGGCCCGGGATGAAGCCGGCGACCATCACCGTGGCGCCAAATTCGCCGAGTGCACGGGCAAAGGCCAACACCCCGCCGGCGACCAAGCCGCGCGCGGCCAGCGGCAGGGTGATGCGCAAAAACACCTGCCAGGAACCCGCTCCGAGGGTGCGCGCGGATTCTTCGACATGGCGCGGGACCTCTTCCAAGGCGACGCGGGCGGTGCGCACAAATAACGGCAGCGCCATCGCCGCGGTGGCGAGCACCACGGCTTTCCACGTGAAGATGATGTCGGTCTCGAAGACATCGTGGAGTAACGAGCCAAAGGGTCCCTGCCGGCCAAAGAGTTTGAGGAGAACCAGACCGGTTGCGACCGGGGGAATCACCAGCGGGAGGGCGATTACCGTTTCGATTACTGCTTTGCCCGGCCAGGTGCGCCTCGCGAGCAACCAGGCGAGGGCTAATCCGGGAGGTAACACCAGCAATGTGCCGAGCGCGGCGACACCAAGCGTGAACAGCGTGATGGCAGCGACGTCTTCCATCAGGGGACGGACAAAAACCCATGTCGGACAAAAACCGCCTGAGCCTCGGAAGCTGCGAGCCACTCCACGAAGTGCCGGGCGGTGTCCGCGGCAGCGGTGGAATTGATCACCGCGATCGGATACGTTATGACGGGACCTTCGGAGCGGGGGATTTCGAGACCGATCGTCACTTTGGAGGAGGCAAGGGCGTCAGTTTTGTAAACAAAGCCGGCATCCGCGTTGCCGGTCTCGACGGCTGCAAGCACGGCGCGGACGTTGTCGAGTTGGACGAATTTGGGCTGGAGGGTGTCCCACAATTTGATCTTCCGGAGATATTCACTGGCATAGGTGCCCGCCGGCACAGTGGCGGGAATGCCCAGTGCGATACGCCGGGTGGCGGGTTGGGTGAGCGCGTCCAGCGAGGGGAGGGGTGGGGCGTCGGCCCCAACGACCACGACCAAGGTGTTGGCCAGGAGGATGCGGCGGGTGCCGGGGAGGAGGAGACCGGCCTCGTCGAGTTGATTAAGGCGTAATGCATCGGCCGATACGAGAATGTCGGCGGGCGCACCCTCTTTGATTTGGCGAGCGAGCACGCCGGAAGCGCCAAAATTGAAACGCAGGGTATGGCCCGAGGTTTTCGCATAAAGCGGGGTGAGCTCCTTAAGAGCATCCGTGAGACTGGCGGCGGCGTAAACGGTAAGCTCCGCAGCGGAGGCGGGAATCAGGCCGAGCAAAAGAGTGATGAGCCCGCAGAGGGCGCGTGGTTTCATCGGCGTCGAGGTTTTGGTGCGCAGCCGTTATATTCAATTAAATATAACGGATTATGCTTTGGTTGCGGCTCACGGCTTGAGCAGCCGCGCAAAGCCACGGGTGGATTTTTCGCAGGCCGACTGGGCGGCGGACTCCATTTCCCGGTAGAGCCGGAGAACTTCGCGGCCGGTGGCGGAGAGGGTGGCCCCGCCCTTGGTTTTACCGCCGCGGGCTTTGAGGACGAGGGGCTCGGCGAAGGCGGTGTCGAGGCTCTTCACGATCTGCCAGGCGCGCATGTAGGACATCTCCATCGTCTTGGCGGCTTCGCTGATGGAGCCGGTGGCGTCGATGCGTGCGAGGAGCTCGGCCTTGCCCGGGCCGAAGGCGAAGCGGCGGCCGGCGTTGAGGCGAATCCTGGCTTCGACCGTGAGAGGGGCTGACATAAAAGTCAGGGTGGGGATCGCGGAGCGCACCTGCAAGCAGGCGGCCTACGGATTGGGAGACATACGCACGGCGCAGGCTTTGTAATACCAGTTATAGCATGAAATGAGACTTTCGTCTGGTGTAGGCCCGACCGGTGGTCGGGCGTCTCCTAGAAACCCCGACCACCGGTCGGGGCTACATCGGGGCATGCTAAAGTCCGGCGCGAGTGCGGGTTGAGTGCGGGAACGCCTGCGTCGTTCAGCAGCGCACGGGTATCACCATCTGTGCGCGCCGCAGCCAGCTGATCATCATCGGCGTGGCCACCAAGGCGGTGTCAACGCCCAGCCAAGGGCTCGTATTGAGGAAAAGAAAGCCAAGCACCGCTGTCACCATCGCGGCAACCAGGTAGCCGGCGCCGAAACTACTGAAAGCCACCGCGGCCGTAACGCCGATAACGATGGCGGACAGCGCCACGATCCACGGTAGCAGGGCCAGCATCATACCGGCCAAAAATCCCGAAGGAGACAGGCACTCCCCATCCTTGCTGCCGCGGGCTGTCTGCACCCAGAGCATCACGAAGAGGATAAAGAAGGTTGCGATTAAACAAAGAATCCGTTGCGGCGCGGCTGCACCTGGAGCGGTCGAAAACGCGTCACGAATCAAGAAGGCGGCCACGAAGCCCCGCACCGGATCAATCCATACCAAGGGTAGTTTCCACCAGCGGCGACGGCGCTGAGCGGGTTTGTCCCTTGGGAACAGGCGCTGGAGCAACCCTTCCAGGTCGAGATAGCGACACTCGCTATTGAGCAAAAGCTTGGGCGGTATTAACCCGAAAAAAAGGCCGCAGAGCAGGGGAAGCCAATTGATAATCATGTCGAGGATGCCGGTCCAAAGAACCAGTGTGAAAGCGCGGTTTCATTCCGTAGGCAAGGATTCATTGGCGGCTGCGACGGTTAGGCTAGTCCGCCAAAGCTCCGTTACTCCCCGAGCGTGCGAATGGAGGACCGACGATCTCGTCGGGCCTTTGTGCTGAGAGGCCTCGGGGCTACACGGCAGCCAAGGATTTGTCCCGCGCGCCCAATTTAGCCGTCGCCTGCTGGCACAGTCTCTTAAACGTGCGGAGAGCGAGGTTGGGAACCGTCCACTGCGTGTGCACGAAGGCCCACGTGCGCTCAAGCCGGAGACCCTCAATCGGCCGGGTGACAAGCATGCCATTGTTCGGCACATGCTCCAGAACCCAGTCCGGCATGAGGGCGACGCCTTGGCCGAGTTTCACCATCTCACACACGGCCGCCGTGCTGCCGACCTCCACGCAGTCGCTGAACTCGACGCCCTTCCGGCTCATCTGCTGCTGCAGCGCCTTGGTGGTGTGGCTCTGCGCACGAGCCACCAGCAGCGTCTTGGACGACAGGCTGCGCAAGGGAATCAGATCGAGCGACGCCTGCGGATTGCGCACGTTGATCAGGAGCTTCAGCTCGTCGTCGAAAAGTTTCTGGTAGGTGTATTCGTGGCCGTCGTCCGGTGGTTCGACGATCACGGCGGCGTCCACCTCACGCTCCCAGAGAAGCTGCAAACTCGCGTCGCGTTCCGCCGCGCGGATGCTGATGTTCACGTGAGGGAAGCACTCGTTGAATTCACGGACCACGTCGGGCGCGATGTAGCTGAGAAAATTAAACCCGACGGCGATCTTCAGCGTGGTGCGGTCGGCGAGATCCTCACCGGAAAGCGAGGCGCGGATGTTATCCATGCGGGCGACGAGCGGCAGTGCTTTACGATAAAGCAGGGTGCCTTTTTCGGTGAGCACGAGGCCCTTGCCGGAGCGATGAAACAGCTGGACGCCGAGGTTTTCTTCGAGGCTGGTGATGGCGTGGCTGACCGCTGAATTGGTGAGAGACAGTTCGGGTGCGGCCGATTTTAGGCTACCCTTTTGCGCGAGGCAGAGGAAAATCTGCAGTTTGCGACTATCGATTGGTTCTTTCACGGTGGTGGACCACGTTTGGTATGTCCTGTGCTAGCATGTTAGGTGCCATATTTTTCAACGGCTCCTTCATCGGGATGAAAAAAATCCACCTTAATATCGGGCACATTGGTTTATTGGACGCAGCTCCCTTATTGATCGCTCACGAAAGGGGATTCTTTGAGGCGGAGGGTTTGAGCGTCTCTCTCTCGTGTGAGCTCGGGCTCGCGACGGTGTTTGGCAAACTTGCAGAAACGCGGTTGGACGGAGCCTGTATGCCGGTGCAGATGCCGCTGCTCTTGTCGTCGGGCGCGGGCGTCCCGCGCGTATCAATGCAGGCTGCGGTCATCACGTCGTATCAGGGGACGGGAATCGTGATGTCCAAAGCCAAGCCCGCGTCGCGGGCCGGTGGGGCCGGCCTTCGTATCGGCGTGATCGCTCCGGGATCGTCGGCGCGCCTGTTTTTGCATCGGCATCAACAGCTGAATCCAGCCGGCGTTCTGGCGGACGCGACTCTGGTGCCGGTGGTGGCGAGTCAGCTTATTGATTTTTTTCGGGACGGGATGTTCGATGGATTTTGCGGGATCGACCCGCTGCCAACGCTGGCCGCGTTGCGCTCCGACGTCGTGTGTGTTGCCAACAGCGCGGACCTTTTCCCGATGCATCCCGGTGGTGTGGTGGCGCTGCGCGCCGAGGTGGTTGAGCGCAATCCCGAGGTGGCGGCGGCGTGGGCGCGCGCGTTGAGGCGCGGCTGCGACGAATGCGCCGAACCCGCCCATCAGGCGGAAGTGTGGCGCGTGGTGCTTTCGCAGGGGCCTTACCTGGAGCTCGATGCGGAGTCCCGGAAGGCGTTGTCCCGCGTGCCGGGCGAGAACGGACCCGGCGGATCAAGTATTCGATTTAAAACTACGGCGAACGAGGCGACGCGGGTGACGGAGCCCGAGGGGTTCATCGACGCGGCGTGTCGGAGTGCGTTGGGCTCGAGCCTGCGAGGTTTGGACCTCAAGGCGGAGATTGCGCGCGCGTATTTGCTGAAGACCGCGCGAGTGGCTGCGGGTGCACGTTGACCGGGGGGGCGGAAGGTGCAGACGCCGGTTCCGGTGAGGGAGCTTAGGCCGGACCGGTGGTCAGGCTACAATCAAGGGATGAGCCCGACCCGCGTTCGGGTTGATATTGAAACGCGTTCCGATGGGGGGAGTGATACCAACTACGGTTTGCTTTGAGACCATCCGGCCCCGAGCCGAAACCGCTCCGCGACTCCGCTACGTTCGGCGGCTGCAGCGGAACGGCAGGGCCGTTTCTAAAGTCTTAATTCAAGTCGAACTTTGTATGAGCTTGCTCACGAGAACCGATCATCGCGAGCAAGCTCGCTCCCACGTTAGGAACAGGGGCACCGACCGGGCTAGAACTACAACAATCGAGATCCCTTTCGCGAAGGTAGGCAGCCTGCTTGCAGGCGCGGTTCGGAGCGCGAGCGAACGCGCGGCCTACGTGATGATAGCAGTTTAAAAAATTAGAACTTAAGACCCCGGCGGTGTTATGACTTCGGGGCGAGGGCGGTGAAGGCCGACTGAGCCGGGTCGCGCGTGACCGGGCCGCCCATGGCGCGATGGAGCGCAATGCGGAGGGTGGTCAAACGGCGATTTTCGCGGATGGAGCGTTGCTCGACGGAGTAGAGCTGCTGGGTGGCGGACAACACGGGCAGGTAATCGGTGAGACCGGCGTCGTAGCGACTGCGCGCCTGCTTGATCGTGCTTTCGAGAATGGAGCGCCGGCGGGCGAGCGCCTCGAGCAGTTCACGTTGCCGGGATTCGTTGCGCACCAGCGCCTCAACCTCCCAAGCGGCTTGCAGGAAATCTTGAGAGAACGTGGCGAGTCGTTCGCGGTAGACAGCCTTGGTTCTCACCCATTCTTGACGGCGTAATCCCCAGTCGAGGAGCGGCTGGACGAGGCCGCCGCCGAGTGAAACGACCGTGGTGGCGGGCGAACGCCCTTCGACGTGGAGCGCCTCGGCGGTCAGCGTGAGTTGAGGTAGCCGGTCGGCGAGCGCGCGACCGGTTTCCGCATCGGCGGCCACCAAGGAGGCACGCGATGCCTTGAGATCGGGACGGCGCTGGAGGAGTTCGTCGATGCGTTCCAAGCGGGCCAGCGGGCCGATCACGGGGAGTGGAGCGCCTTCACCCACCGTGGTCACGAATGGGTCGCCCGGCGTGGCGCCCAACAATGCGCCGAGTGCGTTTTGCAAATCTTCCAGCGTCGCTTTGGCGACCGGAATCTGGCTCTCCAATTCGGCGACTTGTGATTGTTGTTGGAGGACGTCGAGGTTGGAGATCAACCCTTCTTCGTAACGTTGCCCGATGATGCGAAGGAGCTCGTTGGCGGTGCCGCGTTGTTCTTCAAGCAAGGTGAGCAACCAGCGTTGTTCGATGATACTGAAGTAGACGTCGGCCACGCTGGCACTGAGGGCCAAGCGGAAGTTTTCGGTTTCGTAGATCCGCACCCACGTGTCCGCAGCCCGGGCCTTGGCAGTGCCGCTCTGGCGACCGAAAAGATCGGGCGCCCAGCGCGCATTGGCACCGGCGCTCCATTGCGTGGCACGGCGGTCGCGCCCGCGGGCGAAAACTTCGTCGGTAATGTCGCCGTCCACGTCGAGGGTCGGGAACAGGCCGGCGCGTCCCCGTTGGTAAACGGCGATCGCTTGATTGATGCGTTCGCGGGAGGCGGTCGCATCAAGGTTTTCGTGCAAGGCGCGTCGGATGAGTGAATCCAAGCCGGAGCTATCAAAGTGCGACCACCAAGGCGGAGCGGGGGTTGAGGGAGCTTCGCCGACCGGATAGGCCTGCCCACCTTTGAGTGGCGCAGGGGATAGATTTGCCCGGTGCAGCGAACACCCGGTTGTCGCGGAGAGCGCGACGGCGGCGAGCACCCACGGGATCATTTGTTGCGAAGTGCTGCGAAGGGCGGAGGACATGAGAGGACCAGATTGCGGGAAACAGAGTCCCTCCGCGAGCAGGCGGCCTGACGGTAAGGCTTCGCGTTTTGTGCGAGACGAAGCGTTACGCGGCCACTGTTACCTGAGGAGTGCGGCCTGGTGGGGCCGCACTGCGGAGAGCTGGAATCAGAGCTTTCCAGCGTCGGCGGTGAGCGTGGTGGTGCCGCCCTTGCGGGCGATCATCTCAACCAGACGTTGGATTTCGAGCTCGGTGGCGCGTTTGGTAATGCGGGCCTTTTCAATTTCGATTTCAAAATCGAGATTGGCCTGAGTGATGGTTTCCTTGGATGCACGCACGGCGGCGAGGCGGGCGGTGAGCGCCTTGAACTCGGCTTCGTTTTTGGCGGCTTGAGCGATGTAGGTGGCCGTGTCGGCGGCAATGGCGTCTCCGGCAGCCTGCCACTTGGCGCGCTTCTCGTCTTCTTTGCGTTTTTCTTCAGCGATGCGTTCGGCGGTGCGCTTTTCGGCATCGACCGTGGCTTGACGTTCGGCCTCTTGCTTTTTGGCAAGCGTTTCGGCCGCAGTCTTCTCGGCGACGATCTGTTCCTGGGCTTTCTTCTCCTTGGCATCCACGACGTGGACGTAGTAGAGGCCGGTGAAGCCGAGCGTGAGGACGAGCGGGATGATGTAGGTGCTTTTGTTCATGGCGGACGGCTCGATCTGAATTATTTGGCGGCGACGGGTGCGGGTGCAGGTGCGGGGATCGCTAGGTTGGTGAGGACGGTCTGGAGGGTCTTCACGTTGGTTTGGGCCTTGGCGTTTAGCTCGACGAGGAACTGGCGTTCCGTTTCGGATTCTTTGCGGGCGGCGGTGAGCTTGGTGATGGCGGCCTCTTCCACCTCGATGTCTTTCTTCAACCGTTCGAGTTGCTTGGTGACGCGGTCTTGGTCGCGGAACGCTTTGTCACGGGCGTCGATGGCGGCTTGGCGGGCCTCTTTCTCGGCTTTGTCCTTGGCGTCCTTGGCCTCTTTTTCCGCTTTGCGGACCTCGGCGGCTTTGATGGCGTCGGCCATCGCAGTTTTACGGGCAAGGAGCTCGGCGTCGTTCTTTGCTTTGAGGTCGGAGGCGACGCGGGCGACTTCGATGGCGTTACGTTCCTTCTGTCCTTTTTGGTGAACGGAATAGAAGCAGATGAAAACGATGAGGGCTAGGACGGGTGCGATGAAACTGACTTTTTTCATTTTGAATGATCCTTGAAAGGTAAAGTTTAGCTGCGGGTAAGGGACTCGCGGGCGCGGAGGGAATCGGCGACGGCTTTAGAGATTTGATCGATGGTGGCGGCCGGCACTTCGCCGGAAGCCCGCGCGGCTTCGACCCACGTCATGGCTTCTTCGTAGCGCTGGAGCTCGAAGGCCAGGTAGGCGAGGTAGACCTGGGACTGGCCGCGTTTCGCCAAACCTTTTTCGAGGGCGGCTTTGCCCCGGGTGTAGGCATCTTTGACGTTGCCGGTATTGTAGAGGAATTGAGCCAGCGAGAACTCAAGGTCCGCATCGGCGGGGAAGAGCGAGGTCGCCTTCGTGAGGGTGGCGAGCGCCTTCGCATCGAGATTGATCTGCTGGTAGGCGGACGCCAGGAGCTCCCAGTTGCGTTTGGAGTTTTCGAGGGAGTTGTCGGCCAAACCTTTTTCAAGCAAGGCGGCGGCGCGGCTGTATTGCTGGATGTTGAAGAGAATGGCGACGCGGGTGTAGTTGTCGCGCGGGGTGTTGAGCAGGCCGTTGGCTTGGGCGCGGTCGATCGTGATCAAGGCGCGGAGGCTCTGGGTGCGAAGCTCCTCGGGGTTCTTCGTGTCGCCGGCCGCCGCCATGTAGATCGACTGGAGCTGATTCCAGTGCGAAGGGTTCTTCGGATCGCGCAGAGCGAGGATCTCAAGGAGCTCGGCGGCTTGGGCGTTCTCCCCGAGCTGAAGGTGGCAGGCCACGACCATCAGAGCGATCTGATCAGAGGGTTTTACGGTGATCAGCATGCCCTCTTTGGCTTGGGCGATGGCGGAGCGCAGGTGGCTCACGTCGGCCTTCGCGGGATTTAACGTGGCCAGTTGGTAGTGGAGCGAAGAGGCGAGGAGGCGGACGTCCGACGAAGGCTTCGGGCTCAGCGCGATCCACCGGTTGACGAAACCGAGGGCTTTCTCGTAGCCGACCTTCTGGGCCTCGCCCTTGGACTCCGTCGCCTTCTGGTAGTGGAGGCGAGAGAGCGCATCGATCAGCTCGAGCCGGGCGGAGGCGTCGGCGAAGTTCGGATTTGCTTCCGCCATGGCGAGAGTCGTCTCCATGAAAGGGATCGACTCGTTCATTTTGCCCAAGGTGAGCAAAATCTGCGACTTCAGCTGATTGAGGATGTAGACGTCGAACGTTCCAGGAGGCGCGACGGGCATGAGGCCTTCAACCAGCGCGAGGGCGCCGGGATAGTCCTTGGCTTCGAGCAGCGGCCCGAGTTTACCGAGGCCGGTGGTGACTTTCTCGGTGAGCTCCTTCCGGGGCAGTTCGGCCTGGGCGAACAGCGCCGGCGTGGTGAGGGCGAGGAGAGTGGCGATGAGGTGACGGGAAGACATGATCACTCGGTGTTGAGGCTGAAGGAGAGCGGCTGGGCGACGCGGGTGTTGACGGCGGTGCCGCCTTTCTTACCGGGTTTGAATTTCCACTTGAGGACGGCGTCGATGGCGGCCTGCTCGAAGCCGGCGCTCGATGATTTGACGATGTAAGGGTCGCGGACATCGCCGTTGCTATCCACGACGAACCCGACGGTGACTTCGCCTTTCACGCCGGAGCGGCGCATCTCAAACGGATAGACCGGCTTGATGCGGACGCGGGCTTCGGGGCGCTGATCCAGCGACGAGATGTCAAAGATGGTGCCGAGAGGCTTTCCGCCGCCAACGGCAGGGCGGGTGTTGGTGGGGATGACGATGTTGCCGGAAGGACGATTAAGCCCGGGAGGAGGCGGAGCCTGAAGCTGTTGCACGAAGGGCGAGTCGATCACCGCAGAGGGCACGTCGTTTTGCATCGGCGGGGCCATGTCGGCGATTTCGGTGGGCGCTTCGGTGGGTGCGTCTTCAGTGACCTCGGGCTCTTCAGGCTCCGGGGGCGGAGGCATGTCGAGCGCGATGGTCGGGACTTCAGGTGCCGAAGGTGCCTCTTCCACCACTCCCTTTTTGAAGAGCAGGCCGCTGGCGGCGACACCGCCGTGCAGGAGGATGGAAACGAGGAGAGCGATGATGGAATTACGGCTCATGGTTCAACGACCTGCACCGCGGTAGGCGGTCTCAATGGTTACGGTGGCGATGCCGGCGAGGCGGACATCGTCGAGCACTTTAATGACGTCGCCGTAGCGGGCGCGATCATCGCCCGTGACGAGAACGCGCGCACCGGGCGTGTTGGCTTTATAATTGGCGAGGCGAGGAGCAACTTCGGCCAAGGAGATCAGCTCCTTGTTCCAATAGGCGGCGTCTCCGTCGGAGAGCTGGATCGTGACGGACGTATCTTCCAAGTCCTTCGGAGCGCTCGCGCTGGCCTGAGGCAGGTTGACTTGCATCGACTGGATCTTGTTCAGCGAAAGTGTAAACAAGACGAAGGTCGCGAGGAGGAAGAAGATAACATCGATAAGCGGAATGATATCGATGCGGGCCTTCTTCGCCTCTGCTATTTTGATCGGGCTTCCTGGTGAGGATGACATGGCGTGGGCGTCGGGTTGCGCGATTATTCAGCGGGTAGAATCCGGGTCTCGATCAGCACCTTGGAGATGCCGGCCTTGCGGACTTCATCCACCACGTAGCGGACTTGCTGGAAGAGTGCCCCTTGATCGCCGTTGATGAGGATCTTGGGGTCCTGCGTGGTCTGTTTGTAGGCCTGCAGGCGGATGAGGAATTGATCGAGGGTGATGGGCTCCTTGTCCCAGCCAAGGGTGCCATCGTCCCGAATAGACAGCGTCACGGAACCCGAAGGATCGCGCGGCTCGCTGCTCTGGGTCTGCGGCAGGGCCACGGCCAGACCACCACTCGTATTGAGCGAGAGGGTGAAAAGAACAAAGGTGGCGAGGAGGAAGAAGATAACATCGATCAAGGGAATGATATCGATGCGAGCTCTCTTCGCGCCGCCTGGGCCTTTGCCTCCGGATGAGCCAGCCATGATGGTAGGTCAGTTAGGGTTTAACTGATCAGGCGACCTTGGCGGCTTCTTCCTTCTTAATCATGAGCTCCAGCGCGTTGGCGGCGTCCGTGATGTTGTGACGGGCTTCTTCGACGCGGGTGTTCAAGATGTTGTAGGGAAGGAGACCTAAGATCGCGATGAGGAGACCGGCGGCAGTCGCGATGAGCGCCTCGCCGACGCCACCCGTGATCTTGCCGGCGTTGGCGGCGATGTCGCCATCGCCCAAGGCACCGAAGGTGTTCATCATGCCCAAGACCGTGCCGAGGAGACCGAGCAGCGGGGACATGGTGATACAGGTGTCCAGCACGGCGATTCCGCGCTGGTAGCGGTTAAGCTCTTGGTTGGCGGCGCGGGTGAACGCGTTGGTCAAGGAGTGCTCACGGTGGGTGAGGGCGCTGACCAGGATCTGGGCAACGTAGTCGGTCGAGGACTCGCCGATGCCGAGGGCGCCGTCGTAGTCGCCCTTTTCAACTTTTTCGAGCATCTGCTCGACACGCTCCGGCTGGCGGCGGCTGTTTTCACGCATCAGGAAAAGGATGCGTTCCACCACGGCGGTAACGGCAACGAAGGAGACGATGAGGATCGGCCACATGATCCAGCCACCGTGGACGAAGAGTTCCATCGGAGACTGACCCATGACGAATGCGAGCGGGAGGTTAACGTTCATAGTAGGTAGGAGTGGGAAAGTAGGTTAAGCGGAGGGCGGGTGGTTATCGGGAAATGTATTCGGTGTTCGGGCGTTCTTTAGCAGTCATCAGGCCAGTCGTGCCAACTACTGCAGAAAGTGATTTGATTAATATTCAATATGCCATCCGCCCTTATCTAAAAATTTCAAATGCGGGGTGCCGGCTAAGCGATTATTATGTATTCAACTATAACTACAAAGAAAGCTTTCTATTTTTAGGACCGGTGTTTAGGTGCGTAGTTTACCGTTGAGGAAGTCGATTGTGCGCGACCAGGAGAGCTCTGCGGAGGATTTGTCGAACCGGGGCGTGGTGTCGTTGTGAAAACCGTGGTTAACGTCCGGGTAAAGGTGGGCCTCGTAGTCAATTTTCGCCGCTTGGAGGGCCTGTTCGTAGGCGGGCCAACCGGCATTCACGCGGGTGTCGAGTGCGGCGAAGTGAAGGAGGAGGGATCCTTTGATTTGCGCGGCCTGTTCCGCCGCGGGTTGTCCGCCGTAGTAGGGCACTGCGGCTTTTACGATGCCGGGCAGACGCCAGGCCAAGGTGTTGGCCATAAAACCGCCGAAACAAAAGCCGACCACGCCGAGCGCGCCATTGGATTCGGGGTGGGCGTGGAGAAAGCGCGCGGCAGCGGCGAAGTCTTCGATGATTTTTTCACGATCAAGTTTCTGCTGTAACGCGCGCCCCTCGTCGTCGTTGCCCGGGTAACCGCCGACGGTGTGCAGGGCATCCGGGGCGAATGCGGTAAAGCCGGCGAGGGCAACCCGCCGCGCCACGTCTTCGATGTAGGAGTTGAGGCCGCGATTTTCGTGCACCACGAGCACGACGGGCCGCTTAACAACGGGTCCGGCCGGCCGGACAAACAAGCCCCGGCCTTCTCCGTGGCCCTCGGGAGAAGAAAATGTCACGCGTTCGCTGACTACGCGCGGGTCGGTTTCGGGAACTTGGGCAGCCAACGCGTAGGTTGGGCTGAGCATATCCAACAAGGCGGCGGCGGTGAGGCCGCCAACGGCGAAGCGGGCGGCGCGTTCCAAGAATGTGCGACGATCGATCTGCCCGTGGGCATAGTAATCGTAGAGGTCGATGAGCTCTTGGTCGAAATCACGGGCGGTTTTGGGCGTGGTATTCATGAGGTGCGCTTCGGTAAGCAGGAAACGTGCGCTCATGCTGTTCACCCGGAGACGGGACCGTAAGGTCACGTCTCCATTCGGATCCATTCTCTACCGCCCTTTCGGAACAGGGGTGGGACGCCCAGGCCACTTCCCGGCTGCTGGTTCGCTGACCGGAAATACTCAGGACCAGCTCAGGTCGGCGCGGTTAAGCGGCAGCTCGCGCACTCGATGGCCGGTCGCGGCAAAGATTGCGTTGGCGAGCGCGGGTGGCACGGGCGGGATCACGGGTTCACCTAAACCCGTGGGCGGGTTGTCCGTGATTACAAAGTGGGTTTCGATCACACGGGGCGACTGGGTGATTCGTAGAAGCGGCATGTCGCCAAAGCCGGTTTGCTCGGCGCGGCCGCCGGCGATGGTCACGGCTTGCACCAGCGAGGAGCTGATACCGTCGACCACCGAGCCCTCGGCTTGATTTTCGGCTCCGCTGGGGTTGATGATTTGACGGCCCACGTCCGCCGCGATGATGGCGCGATCAATGGTCAGTTTTCCGTCTTTTGAAACGGTGACTTCAATCACGATGGCGGCATAGCCGAGGTGGCTAAAATGAAACGCGATGCCACGGCCGCGTCCGCGCGGCAGTTTGTCGGTCGCCCAACCCGATTTTTCCGCAGCGAGACGGACCACGCCGGCCATGCGGCCGGTGTCAAAGACCGGCCCGCCTTTTTCTTCGGCGGGGATGGCGCGGGGCTCGCCGAGCAGCGTGAGGCGGAGTTCGACGGGATCGCGGCCGGCGGCGTGGGCGAGTTCGTCGAGGAAGCATTGATGGGCGAAACATTGCGCACTGGCGCGCGGGGCGCGCCAAGGGCCGAGTGGGATGCCGTGCGGGAGCGGAGTCTGCCGGATGCGGCAGTGGGGCACCATTCGGCTGGGGAATTCGTCGGGTCGGAGGCTGGCTACGCCCGCGGGTTTATCCGTGTCGTAACCGGCGGCGAAGGTAATGAAATGATCGCTCCAAGCGACTACCCTGCCGGTGGGATCGACGGCGCCGCTCAATCCGTGAAAACCGGCGGGGCGATACCAATCGTGCTGCATGTCGTCGGCGCGCGTCCACACGAGTTGCACGGGGACGCCGGGGTAGCTGCGGGCGATCACGGCGGCTTCGGCCATGAAATCGTTGGTTAATCGACGACCGAACCCGCCGCCCATGCGGGTGAGGTGCACGGTGATGGCGCTTGTCTCGATACCGAGGGCCTTTGCTGTGTCGTCGCAGCCGCGTTGAGGAGCTTGGCTGGGGGCCCACATCTCGATACGGCCGTTTTCCTTAAAAAGGGCGGTGCAGTTCTGCGGTTCGAGATTCGCGTGTGAGAGAAATGGATACGAGTAACGCGCCTCGACACGAACGAGTCCTTCGCCTGCGAAGGCCTTCTCGAAGTCTCCATCGTTGCGCAGGAGCGGACCGGCGGGAGCTTTCCACGCGGCGTCGGCGGCGGTGGCGAAGCCGGCGCTTGATTCGGTGGCGGTGCGGCCTTCGTCCCACTCGATGACGAGCAGGTCGCGCGCTTGGAACGCCTGCCACGTCGAGCGGGCTACGATGGCGACGCCGGAGGCGACGCCGGGGGCTTTGACGACAAAGGCGGCGAGCACGCCGGGCGCCTTGAGCACGGCATCCAGCGAAACCGATTTCACGACGCCGCTGAAGACGGGACATTTGACAAAGGTGGCGAAAACTTGGCCGGGCTGGCGCACGTCCACGCCGAAGAGGGGCGCACCCTGGACGATGCCTGGGTTGTCCACACCGCTGATCCGGCGTCCCATGACGCGGAAGTCGGCGGGGTTTTTTAGCGGCACAGTCTTCTCGTCAGGTAACGGCAGCGCGGCGGCGGCGGTGGCGAGTTCGCCATAGGTGGCGGAGCGACCACTGGCGGTGTGCACCACGCGGGCGTCTCCCGGAGTGCTGAGCTCGGTCGCGGGAACGCTCCAGCGAGCGGCGGCAGCCGATACCAGTAGGGCGCGCGCGGTGGCTCCCAGTCGGCGGAAAGGATCGTAGTGCGTCGGCGTAGCGCGGCTGCCGCCGGCGACTTGGCGACCGAGGCGCGAATCGAGGCCGGCTTGAAGAACGGTGATTTGCTCCCAAGCCACGTCGAGTTCCTCGACGATGATCATAGGTAGCGCGGTCTTCACGCCTTGGCCGGCTTCGGGGTTGCTGGCGAGGATCGTGATCACACCGGCGGGGGTGATGCGGATGAAGAGGCTGGGGGTGAAGTCACCCTCGGAGCCGGCGGGCGTGACGGTGGGCGATTCACCGGCGGCGATTGCGGACGGACCGCGCAGGTAGAGCGCGAGTGCGAAGCCGCCGCCGGCCAGGGCGG
>JANODO010000051.1:0-5987 GCA_031412735.1 Rariglobus sp.
CATGACGCCGGCCTGCCGGAGCCGGCAGTAGCGGCTTTCGGCGAGGTGGAGGATGCGGCGGCTCCACGTGTGCGCGTAGGACCACGTGGGGTCGTCGTTGATCCCCTTGTTAGATTCGTCATATTGTTTGGCGTCCTCCTCGAAAAAATAGCTGCCGGGCGCGGCGGTGTCGCTGGGTCCGGGGAGGCGGACCGTGTAGGGTTTGTCACCGCGCCAGTAAAGCTGAAGCTCGTTGGGCCCGGGGCGATAGCCGCCGCTGTCCGCTTCGCGCGCGATGCCGACTTGGAACCGTGTGGCCTGCCCGTAATGGAAAATCGCATGCTCGTAGTCGCCGAGCGCAGCCTCGGCATCGCCGATGCAGACAGGGATGGTAAACAGCGCATAGTAGGCGAGCCGCAGAGCGATGCGATCGCGTGACCAAGTCTCGGGTTTATCAGCGTAGCCGAAACTGCCGGCGGAAAGCTCGGGCACCGGATTCATGAAGCGGCCAATGTCTCTCGCGCTGAGCAGGGGGAGTTTTTTTCGCTGGTTGAAGAACGGGGTCATCGCGAGGCCCTGGAGCACGTTGGCCCGCATGGCGGTGTCCGCGAGACCCCGCGCACTGCGGTAGTCGATCAGCGCGAGGTTGTATTCCCCGTTGTAGAAGTGGGCGTGGCCGGCTTGGAGTTTGTCCCACACGGCCAGCACATCTTGGCAAAACTTCCAGAGCTTGATGTGGGCGGCCCCGCCGACTCCTTTTCCAGCGACGAGGTTCGCGAGTCGGTCGCGCGCCGGCTGATCCAGATCGATGGGAAGAATGCGGCGGATATCGAGGTAGTTCTCCGGATAGAACGGCGCCTGCTGCCGCAGCCACTCGTCGTAATAAAGAAAGAAGGGCGCGTTGCCGACCCACTTGTCCGGGATGATCGGCTGGTTGTGGATGTCCGGATCCACGTGGCTGGGATCGAGACCGCATTGAAAGCTGTCGCGGAAAAATCCCTGCAGCGTGGCGACGTTTTCCTGCACCGGATTCGAAAGCTCCGAATCGGGCCGCGTGAAATCCAGGCGGTAGCGCAGCCCCAGCTCCCGGGCGGAGACCTTGGTGCGCGCGATGAGTTCATCGAGGTATTCGCGCGGAGTGCGCGTGCCTTGCGACGCGAGCGAGGCGGCGGCGACGCCGAAACCGAACCCCTTTCCTTTCGGCGCGGTGAGGATCGCGGTGAGGATGGGGATCAGGACCTGGTTGGCGCTGCGCGGTTTTTCGTCGAAGGTCCGGAAGTTCTGGTGGAAGCGGTTCTCAAGCTGCACGCGAGCCTGCAGCGCGGTCAGCTGCTTCGTGGCGACATAGACGATTTTCGGAGCGTGAGAGGTCCAGATCGCGAGAAGGTAATCGCGGTAGAGCGTCAGGCTGGTCTCGGTGCGCCACTTCACGTCCTCGAACTTGTAGGTATCGCTGAACTTGTTGAGCGCGCCGCCGAGGTCGCCGTCCAGCAGCGGCACCGGATCGATCGCCCAGTCAACCTCGGCCAGACTGGCGAAAGTCGCCGCCTTGCCGAACATGTCGGCAAGGGCGGCGGCGACCCCGCGTTTCGCCCGCGGCGTCTGCACCTTCCGGGCGTAGGCCAGAGCCAGCTCCGGATCGTGCAACTCCTGGAGGGAGGGGACGCTGCCCGCGGCTTGCCGCAGAATACCCGTCGGATCGAGGAAAGCCTGCTCCATCTGATCGAGCATGGCCTGGCGCGTGAGCATCGGAATGGGCGGGGATTTCCCGCGCTGAATGCCGATTGGTGCGTCGCCGCTGAGCAATCCCACGACGGCGTTGAGGTGGCCGATGCGGGCTTGTTGCAGATGTCGGCCGAGCAAAGCCCACGTTTTTCCAGAGATCGGTTTCTCGGGCAGTGGCACGGCCAGGGTCACGTCGACCTCCGCCTGATCCAACGCGATGGGGCCGCTGGTAAAGAGCGTCCGGCCCCGGTCGTTCTCGACCCGCAGGATCAGGCGGCTGTCGGGCAGTTGTCTCAGCAAAAGCAGGCGCTCCCGCACCGGCGGCGTGTCGTCGAAATGAATCCTGAACCGTCCGCTCGCGCTGGAGGTGGAATTACCGAGGGTGAGAACAGGGGTGGAGTCGGCATCGATAAGAGCGACCACGAGCAGTCCGGGGAGCGCGACTCCGGTGCGCGCCTGCGTGACCGTGCCGGAAAGCGTCGTTCGTCCGCCGTCATTGGGGAAAGGCTGGGAGCGCGAAGGTTCGTCGGACCGCTCGATTGCGATTTCGCCGTCCAAGTGAAGCCGCGCGTGGATCGTCTGGGTTTTCATGTTTGTTCGTTCAAGTTGGGCCGTTGGTCGGACAGAGAGAGGGGGGCGAAAAAAATCCCGCCATGATGGCCACCGGCTATAGTAGTAGGAAACCGCTGGGTGATTTCATAAAAAACGCGCCAAGCCCGTGACGTCCTAAAACCCCTCCGGGTCGTTTCTGCATTTTTCTCCGTCTGGATGAAATCCCCGGCGGATTTCCTACTACTCCCCCCTGACAACGGAGTGGGCGGCCTTGGGGCCGCGCGCCCCGAAGTCCAACGCTCGGCGCACTTTTCCCATGAGCGCATTTTTCCCATGAACACATCGCACTCTTCCCTTCGCCCGCCTCTGACCCACCCAATAACTGCCTTGGCTCACCTGAGTCGGCGGATGGGCGGCCTGCATGCAGTTGCGCGATTCGCCGGCCTGATGCTTGCATTGGGCTGTCCAGCACCCCTGGCCTGCGCGCAGAGCAACTACGCGACCCCGTATACCTTCACCACTCTGGCCGGAAGTCCGGGTTTGGCCGGGGTCGTGCAAGGGACCGGTCCCGCCGCCCGGTTTAACGCTCCCTCCGCCGTGGCAGTGGAAACCAATGGCAACATTTTCGTCGCTGACTACTCCGGGCATACCATTCGCAAGATTGCGCCGGTCGCCAACGTCACCCAATTCGCGACTATTGCCGCGGTGGGTTCTGCGATCCCCGCGCTCAGCCCGCTGGGCGTGGCCGTGGACGGAAGCGGCAACGTCTACGCTTCGGACTCCTCCTCCCACCGGATACTCAAAATCACCTCTGCCGGGAGCGTGAGCTTCCTCGCGGGGGGTCCCATATTCTACTCAGTTGATGTGAACCTTTCATTTGCGTTGCCCGGTAGCGCCGACGGCACAGGCCAGGGCGCCCTGTTTCGCAATCCCGCCGGCGTCGCGGTGGACAAGAACGGCTTCATCTACGTCGGTGACTCAGGCAACCACCTCATCCGCAAAATCTCTCCGGCTGGAGTCGTGACGACGTTGGCAGGGGCGGCGGGGGTCGTCGGTAACGCAAATGGCATCGGGGGAGTCGCGCGGTTTAACGGCCCTCGCGGGGTCGCAGTAGACGGGGACCTCAACGTCTACGTGGCGGACATGGGCAACCATATCATCCGCAAGATAACCGCGGGCGGAGTCGTCACCACGTTGGCGGGGCTCGCGGGCACTCTCGGGAGCCTCGATGCCACCGGGACCGCGGCGCGCTTTTACTCGCCGCACGGCGTCGCGGCGGACAGCGCCGGCAATGTTTACGTCGCCGACTATGGCAACCACCTCATCCGCAAAATCACGCCGGCCGGAGTCGTGACGACGCTGGCGGGGCTGGCGGGCAGCCCAGGAAGCAATGACGGCACAGGTGACAATGTCCGGTTTCGTGTTCCTAGCGGCATCGCCGTGGATCAAGCCGGCGTCCTCTACGTCGCTGACGCCAACAATCACACGATTCGCATGAGTGTCGCTCTCGGTTTCACCGCGCAACCCGCTGCCCAAGCCGTGACGCCGGGCACCAGCGCCACCTTCACGGCGACGGCAAACAGCAACATGCCGTTAACCTACCAGTGGCGGAAAGACGGCGTGGCAATATCTGGCGCGACCGCACCGACATTCACTGTGAGCAACGTCCAGGCCTCGAACCTCGGGACCTACACGCTGGTCGCGACGACGGCGTTCAACTCAGCCACGAGCAACCCAGCCACCCTCTCCTTTATCACGGCCCCGAATTTCACCCTCCACCCGGCCAGCCAAACCGCGGCCGTAGGCGCCCCGGCGAATTTCACCGCGAGTGCCACCGGCATCGGCTTCATCAGCTACCAGTGGCTCAAGGACGGCAGCGCTATTCCGGGCGCCACCACGAGCACCCTCAGCATCGCCAATGTCCAAGCCGCCAACCTCGGCACCTACACCGTCATCGCCTCCAACGGCAGCGGCCCCACGGTAAGCAACCCCGCCACCCTGGCGTTCACCGCACCGCCGAGTTTCACGACTCATCCGGCCAGCCAGAGCCTGCCCCCGGGCGCCACCGCGACGTTCACCGCCAGCGTCACCGGCTCCGGCCTCATCACCTACCAATGGCTCAAGGATGGCATCAGCCTACCTGGGGCGACCACCGGCACACTCGTTGTCCCTAACGTGCAGTCCGCCAACCTCGGCAATTACCTCTTGATCGCGTCCAATCTGGGCGGCCCTTCCACGAGCGACGTCGCCATCCTCTCCTTCAATGCCCCGCCCGCCGGCCGCCTGACCAATCTCTCCATCCGCACCGCTGCCGGCACGGGCGCGCAGACCCTCATCGTCGGCCTGGTCGTCGGCGGCGCCGGCACCACCGGCACGAAGCCCTTGCTCATCCGCGGGGTGGGCCCGACCCTTGGTGTCTTCGGCGTTCCCGGCTTCCTCGCCGATCCCACGCTCAGCGTTTTCTCCGGCGGCACCGTCGTGTCCTCGAACGACAACTGGAGCGGCGACGCGCAGGTCGTCGCCATCGGCGCACAGGTGGGCGCGTTTGCCCTCAACGCCGCCACCAGCCGCGACGCCGCGCTCTACCGTCCCGCTCTCGACGCCGGCAGCTACACGGTCCAAATCGGCGGCATTGGCGGCACCACCGGCATCACGCTCGCGGAGATCTACGACGCCACGCCCGCCAACGCGTTCCTCGCCGCCACGCCCCGCCTCGTCAACGTCTCCGCGCGCACCCAGGTCGGCACCGGCGCGGACATCCTCATCACGGGATTCAACATCGGCGGCGCCACGCCGAAGACGCTCCTCATCCGCGCCGTCGGCCCGACGCTCAGCGTCTTCGGCGTCACCGGCGTCCTCGCCGACCCGAAGCTGGATCTCTTCTCCGGCTCGACCGTCCTCCAATCGAACGACAACTGGGCCGGCGCCTCCGCCATCGGCACCGCGGCCACCAGCGTCGGGGCGTTTCCCTTGGACGCCACCAGCCGCGACGCCGTGCTGCTCGTCACCCTCCAGCCCGGAAGCTACACCGCCCAAGTCTCCGGCGTCGGCGCCACCACCGGGGTCGCCCTCGTCGAAATCTACGAAGTGCCCTAGACGGGGTTGTGCTGTGCGGTCATTGCTCCCTTCCGATCTGTGCACGGCGATCGATTCGAGGCCTGCGCGATCCCTCAAGGCGGTTTTAGTCCGGTAGTTTAAAACTGTGGACGTGAGAACCGGCGGCGAAATAAACCCGTCCGCCCTGCACGTCACCGCCCGCGGTGATCGGCGCTGGCGTCGACGCGACGTTGGTCACCGCGAAGGTCGCGTCGTCGATGAGCCCGATGCTCTTCGTGAAGAGCACAAAGGTCCGGCCGCGCTCGTCGCGCACCAACGCGCGCGGGCCCTGCCCCGTCGTGACCGACCCAAACCGCGTCTTGAGTTCCTCTGTGTGCACCACCCGGCGCGTCTCTGGATCGAAAACAAAAAACCTGGTGCGATCGACGAAGCCGTAGATCAGCCCCCTCGGCCCGGGACCGAGGTCGGTGTAGCTCTGCGCGCCGGGAAACTCCGCGGCGCGCCACACAATGCGCCGCGCCGCGAGATCGAAAAGGTAGAGTTCGGCCTCCTTCGCCTTGGTCTCGCCACCGGTGCCGGCGCCGGTCGTCGTCCCGCCGAGGAAACTGCCCCCGGGCAACGCCGCGAGACTCATGGTGGACTGCTGCGGCAGGAGTTGCTCGTGAGTGAGCAAA
>JANODO010000052.1:0-1857 GCA_031412735.1 Rariglobus sp.
GCCTTGCCAAAGAACTCGGCATGGTGATCGTTGCATCGTTGTTCGAGCGCCGAACTGCGGGCATGTACCATAACACCACCGTCGTCTTCGATGCGGACGGGGCGGACCTCGGCATGTATCGCAAGATGCATATCCCGGATGATCCGCGCTATTACGAGAAATTCTACTTCACGCCGGGCGATCTCGGCTTCAAGAATTTCGACACGAAATTCGGCCGCATCGGCGTGCTCATCTGCTGGGACCAGTGGTTCCCGGAAGCGGCGCGCCTGACCGCGATGCAGGGCGCGAGCGTCATCTTCTACCCGACCGCGATCGGCTGGCACCCGGCCGAGAAAGAAGAATACGGCGACGAGCAATGGAACAAATGGCAGACCGTGATGCGTGGCCATTCGGTGGCGAACAATGTTTTTGTCGCCGCACCGAACCGCATCGGCTATGAGCCCGAAACGGATGGTGGTGGGTTGGAATTCTTCGGCCACAGCTTCATCAGCGATATGTCGGGCCGCTTCGTGCAGCATGCAGATGAGAAATTCGAAGGTGTGCTGACGGCCGTGGTCGATCCGGCGAAAGTCGAAAAACAACGCCAGCACTGGCCGTATTTCCGCGATCGCCGCATCGATGCGTATGGCAGGTTGCTCGAACATCCGAGCGCGTGAATGAAGCAGGAAACGCCAGACTCGCCACCGCGCGGCAAAGCACTCCTGATCCTCATTCTATTCACCATTGTCGGCGCCGTTTTGCTCACTGCCCTGCTGGATGCAGTGATTCCTACCAATGCAGAAGTCGCAAGTTTTCGCAGCGGCCTTTTCCCAACGCGCCCCGACCGGTACTACAATTCCTATGCCATATATGACAGCGATACGGAATGCCCACCTGAATATACCAAAAATCGCGGCTGGGGGGGCAATGAGTACGCAACAGCGGTGTTCACGACATATGACTGCCCGGATGCAGTAACCCAGCGGCCTGACCATTATGCCGGGTATTATGAGGGAACCATTTTCCTGCAGCATCTCAAAAAACCGGTCTATCCGAGTAACCGTCTGAGTAACTATGGGTTCGAGTCACAGTTGAGCGTCAGCAAGCTTAACCTGTCGCGCGTGGAGCCCCGGATTGTGAGTGATTCCGTACGGATTGAACATTCACTAACGTCCGACGGGCCGCCGCTGAAGATAGCTGAAGTGTACAAAAACGAAGGAAAGTATGTGACACATTACAGTGTCTATTATAACGAAAAGCAATTACCCTATCATCTCTACGAAAAAGTAAGTTTCGACGTGCTCAATAAGGGAAAAATAACCCATGTTGAAAAGAAATATAAGCTGCATGGTGCCAGTCAATCACTCTATGGAATGCCGTAAGGGAATGTTATGACACTTGCTCCTTCGTATAAAATGCCTGCTGAATGGGCGCCGCAGGAACGCATCTGGCTCAGCTGGCCGCATGCGAAGGCCGATTGGCCGGGCAAATTCGCGCCGGTGCCATGGGTGTTCGCGGAGATGGTGCGTGTGATCGCTAACACGCAACGCGTCGGCTTGCTGGTGAAGAACGCTGCCGCACGCGCGGAAGCGATGGAGATGCTTGACCGTGCGGGTGCAAGCCTCCACCAGGTCGATATCCTTGAAGTGCCGACCAACCGTGGCTGGCTGCGCGATTGCGGACCGATCTGGGTAAAAGATTACGACGGCAAGCAAGTCGCGCTCGACTGGAAATTCAACGGCTGGGCGAAATACGCCAACCACAAACTCGATAATAACGTGCCTGAGCCCATCACCAATTTTACGAAGCATGAACTGGTGGTGCCCAAGCATAAAGGCAAACAGGTCGCACTCGAAGGCGGCGGCATTGAAGTGGATG
>JANODO010000053.1:0-12593 GCA_031412735.1 Rariglobus sp.
CCCGGGCGGGTGATTTCGGTGAAGGGGCCGTCGGGCTGGGCGGCGGTCTGGAGCGAGTAGCCGAAGGCACCCGCGAGCGGGGTCCAGCTGAGTTGATGGGTGGTCGAAGGCGAGCCGAGGGTGGCGGAGAGCGCGGGTGCGGCGAGCAGGCCATTGGGGGCGACGACGCGCACCTCATCAACCAAGGCGGTTCCCGCCGCGAGGCTGGTATTGGCGGGCTGGTTGCTCAGGGCGAGCTGGAGCTCCTGGTAGCCGAGCGAGTGCAGGAGGTCGAAGCCGACCGTCGCCCACGATCCCTGGATGAGGATGGGGAAGGTTTCATTTGGATTGAGCGGCGAGGTATCGGTGCTGCCGAGGGTCACGCCGTGACTCGTGGCGAAATCGGTGATCGGACGATGAAAGGTGATCTGGAAACCGACGGCGTTGACGAAGAGGCGCACGAACTCACCGCGAAACCCCTCGTCGGTCGGGTTGTTCCAAAAAGTCTTGTCGTCGGCCGGCAGGCTCATCGGGTGGGTGCCGGCGAAGTTCCAAGTGGCCAAAGTGCGGCGGGTGCCGGAGGCGCTGACCAGGTCGAGGCGGCTGGGCACGCCGTAGCCGCGCAGGACGTGGAAGCCCGGGCGGTCGCCCGGGGTGCCGGAAGCGGAGCCGGGGGCGACGAGGTGCAGGCCAACCAGCTGGTTGGTGGCGGAGGCGGAAGAGGCGCGCAACCGCGCATCAACGAAGGCGCCAAAGCGGTCGCGCCACGCGACGCCAGCGGGAGACAACACGGCACTACCTGCGGAGAGTTCGAGCACGCCGTGGTTCTTGGTATTGTAGGAAAGCGTGGTTTCGCTGGCCGTGCCTTGGGTGACAACAAACCCCGGACCGGCGAGGACCGCGTTGGCGTCGGAGTTCGTGGTGCTTAGGCCGTCACCGAAACGGTCCCAGACCACGTCGCGAAGCGGGTGGTAGAGGAAATCGACCATCTCGCGGAAGTTATCGGCCCCGGGATCCGCGTGGCCGCCGCTTCCGAAGATGGCGCGGGTGGTGTTTTGGGGGTTGAGATGGCCGTAACGGTAGATGCCCAACACCTCGGCGCGGCGGAAATCGGTGGCGGCGGTGAAGAGAGCGGTGCGCAGGTGGGGCGCGAGCGCCAAGGGCGTGGTCCCGCCGATGTTTTCATAATTGGAATCGAGGTCGTCGGAGGTGTCGGCGTTGTCGAGCCGGCCGCCGACCGACCAACCCGGGATGGTGCCAGGGATGCTGGCGCCGATGCGCGGCAGAGCGCCGCGGAAGACATCGCGCCGTTCATAGATCAGCTCGTTGGAGGCGCGCGCTCCACCTGAACTACCGGAGACGAAGATCTGTCGAGGGTCGATGGATGGGTAGAGCTCGCGCAGGCGAAAAACGCCCATGAGGGCGACGCCACAACGTAAGTCCCCGAGGTTGACATTCCCGATGCCATGGCCGGCGATCCAGATGAGATTGTATTCGTCGAGAGTGGCGGCGTAGCCGGAGGGAATGCTGGGCGAATCGCCGGATTCAACGGAGGTGATGACGCCGTATTTTTTGGTGGCGTCGGCGGGATCGAAGCCGGCTGGCAGGCGGACGAGGTAGGTGCGCGTGGCGAGATCGGCGTTGTTGTAGCTGATCTGGCTGTTGCCGGTCGTCAGGTCGTAGGCGCCCGGGTTGGCGATAGAGCCGAGGACTTTATTCGCAGCGATGCCCGGGGTGAGGTTGAGCGGGTTTTGGGCGAAGGCCGACAGCGTTAAGAGCGCCGCCACCGCCGCGTGGCGGACGGCGTGGAGCACGGTGAGCAACGGAGCCTTTGATGAGATAAACACGATTTATGGAGCGATTATACGGAGGCGCAGGAACCGGCGGGGTGGAGTGGCGGTGGAGACGTTTACCGTGTCGATGACGGTCACGGACTGGCCGACCGTGCCGGGATCGGTGGCGACCGGCGTCCACGAGCCCGGTGAAAGGTTGGACGATACCTCGACGACGTAGGTCACGTCGGAGCGGGCGCGGAGAAACGTGAGTTGAAGTTTAAGCTGAGAAGTTGAAGCAATCGGAATGGAGACTGAAGCGGCGCTGGTCGGCGAGGTGTCGAGGGCGTATTCAAGAAGATTTGACACGCCGTCTCCGTCGAAGTCGGCGGTGTCGGCGGTGAGGCCGGTCGCGGTGGTCGCGCCGAAGTGGCGGAGGCGCCAGCCTTCGCGGGCGGTTTGGCCCTGATAACCGCCGAGGACCACCGTGTTGCCGGTCTTGGAGACGAGGAAGGAGCCGCGCAGATCGTCGGTGACCACGCGGGTGCCGAAGGCGGCGTTGGCGAACGCTCCGGTGAGCGCGCCAGTGGAGTTGACGACGATGAACGATGTGACGTTGGCCGGCGTAAACCCATTGGCGAGTCTCACGGTGAGATTGCCCGCAAGCGTAGTCGTGCCGGAAACGGTGACGTAATCGTAGGCGCCCGCCTGGAACGCGTTCGCCTGGGTGGTGCCACCCACGTCGAGGGCGATGGTGCCGGCGGCGGCGAGCGTGTAGTTGCCGGTGATCACGGTCCGGCCAGCGGTGCCGAGGTCGCCCGGGGCGAGCACGCCGCCGGTCTGGGCGAACGTGCCGTTGGCCGGATCGGCTGCGGCGGAGCGGAGGTTCGTGGCGTTGAGGGCCCCGGCGGCGAGCGTGCCGCCGCTGAAGGCGAAGACCTGGCGGGCGCCACCTTGGACGCCGGCAATCGTGCCGGGCACGCTCAATGTGCCGCCGCCAAGCGTGAACGTGGAGCTGCCGAGCCCGGCGGCGTCCGCACCGAGGGACAGGTTGCTGCTGAGCGCGAGGGTGCCACCGGAGAGGGTGTAGCCGGGGCTGCGCGTAGCGGCGGTGTCGTTGCCGCCAAGGTTGAGGGACGTGGCGAACACGGTGCCACTGGACTGACCGACGGTGACGGTTTGCGCGCCGTTGCCGCCGCCACCGTTGGGGCTGCCGAAACGCAGGCCGCCCGACGCTCCGGCCCGGGTGTCGAGCGTGCCGCCGCTCATCGTGAACGTCTGGCCGGCGGTGTTGAGTTGGAACCGGTCGGTGGCCGTGGTCGTGACGGTGCCGTTTTCAAGCGTGAGATTGCCGATGGGCGTGCTGCTGCTCAGCGCGACGTTGCCCTGGCGGACCCGCAGGTGGACGCCGGTGAAGGCGCCGCCGAGAGTCACGTTGGCCGTGGTCGCGGCGTCGATGGTGAGTCGCGAGCCGGCGCTGCCGGTGAGCGTGAAGGCGTTGGAGGAACCGGCGGGGAGGTTGGCGGCGTTGAGCGTGAGATCGGTCGTGGCCGTGCCGAGCTGGAGCGTGCCGCCGTTCGTGGAAAATACGCCGCCGAACAAGGTGTGGGCGTCGGTGCGGTTGTTGCGCAGTGTGCCGGCGCCTGCGAGGGTCAAGACGCGGCCGGCCGGGCTCACCAACGGGCCTCCCAAGGTCAGTATCCGCCCGGTGGCTACAGTCCACGTCTGGTCGGCCACGAGCGTAACGGGGGCGTCGATCGTGAGGTTTTGGGCGCTGGCGGAGAGGTCGATGCCACCGGTGCCGACCGTGAGCGGGCCGGTGCTGGCGCCGATCACGATGGCGCGGGACGGGCTGAGGAGCTCGATCTTGGCGACGGCGAGGCCGGTGCCGAGATTGGCGAGGGCGCTGCTCACGCCGTAGGTGCCGGTCCAGCGCAGCGTGTCGGCCACGCCGGGTCGGGCGGTGGGCGACCACGAGGCGGCTTGGTCGAGCGCGGTGGCGTTGTCGGCTTTGATGAACACGCCGGCGAGCGGGGTCGTCGTAGCGGTGGCCGAGGTGGCGGTGTTGCGACCGTTCTCCGCGACGATGCGGTAGAAGTAAGTGCCGTCGTTGGCGAAGCCGGTGTCCACGTAACTCGTGCCCGCCAGCCCGCTGGCGATCGTGGTGAACGGACCTCCGGCGGAGGGGGCGCGTTGCACGCTGTAGGTGGGCGCGGTATTGGCCGGGCTGCCGGTCCAACTTACGGTGACGTTGCCGAGGCCGGGCGTGACTGAGACGGCGGACGGGGCGACCACAGGCAACGGGAAGAGCCGCGAGACCACCGGGCTGGTGGTGGCACCGCCGAGCGGAGCGCGGGTCGAGACGGTGTAGTAATAGGTCGCGCCGGCGGTGACCGCCGAGTCGGTGAACGTCGGGGTCGGCAGATCGGTAGCGACGACCGTGAACGGACCGTCGGGCGCGGTGGCGCGGTGCACGGTGAAGCGCCGACCGACGGTGGCCTGCCAGTCGAGCCGGAGCGAAGACGGTTCGACGGTGATTCCCGGCGTGCCGAGGAACACGATGTTATCGTAGCGGACCGAGTGGTTCACGCTCCCGCTGCCGCCACCGAGATAAGGCCCGACTAAGGCGGTCGCGGGAAGCGCCGCCAAGGAGAGGGGGGTAACCGAGGGCAGCCAGTCGGTGCCGTCCTGAGAGTAGAACGAACTGATTTGATTACCGGAGCGCTGGAGTCGCAGCCAGAGCGGGCGCGGCACGGCCGTGGTTGTGGAGACAAGGGATGCGCCGCTCGTGTTGCCAGCACCGGTCGCCACGCGGGTGAGCAAGCCCGTGCTGGGCAGGAAGAACGTATTGTAGGTCGCCGTGGCATGGATTGCGTTGGCATCAGCGGAGGCCCGCAGCATGAGCCCGTGCCGGGCGAAGGCGCTGGGTCCACCGCCGAAGGCGCGCAGATCGGCCAGGCGGACGGTGAAGCTACCATCGCCGGTCCACGGGGTCGCGACCTGGAGGCCGCCATCGCTGTTGCCGCCAAGCGCGCCATCCGTGCCCGAAAGCAGCAAGGCGTCGCCGCTGCGATGGACGCCGTAACCGGCACTGGGTCCGCCGAGCTTGTTGGCGGAGAACTCCCCCATCCCGCCGACAAGCGGGATAACGGGTGACGGGGGGCCTTCGCGGTCCTGGAGCCACGACGTGACGACATAGAAATAGTTTTCCTCGGGCAGACCCGCCTGGCTGAACGTGAAGCCGAGCTGACGATCGGCGAGCACGGTGTAGGGTCCCTCAGGCCGGCTGGCGCGTTTGACGCTGTAGGCGGTCGCGCGGGCGACGCCGCTCCAGCTCAGCCTGATGCCGTAGGTGGCGCCGGCTAAGTTGGCCACCGAGTCGATGACCACCTCGGGGGCCGCCGGCAACACGGTGACGGTGAAGTTGCGCGTGGTGAGCTGACCCAAGGCATCTTTCGCGGTGACGTAGACGATGCTTTCGCCGGCCGGGAACACCGTGCCGGACGGCGAGCTGAGCTCCGGGACCAGGGTGGCCCCGGTGTCGCTGGTGGCGGTGACGGTGAAGTTAACCACGGCGCCCGGCTGGCCGGTGATGGGCGACACGGTCGCGGGGTTGGCGGTGGCGACGAGCGCGGTGGGCGTGCCGACCACGGGCGCGGCGCGGCCGGGCTGGCTGCGGCTGAAGGCGAGGACGCGCGTGCGCTTGTCGGCGGTTTGGATGAACTCGAAGCGGTCGTTGGACTGTCCGGGGATCACCACGGTCAACGTATTGTCGGTCCATTGGGTCGTGGGGAGCGAATCCCCGTTGTGGTGCGGGAAGAGCAGCACGCGGTAATCGGGAGCGACGGCCTGCCGCGGGACGTGCACGCGACGGGCGGTCCGGCCGTTGAACGTCGAGGAGCCGACGGTGATCGGCGAGGCGGTGCCTTGGGCGGAGAGGACACGCACGAGCAGCTGGGGCACGCCGGCGGCGCTGCCGTCGCCCGAGTGGAACAAGGTGGCTTCGGTGGTGGTGGCGCCGGGGCGGGCCTCGACGGTGGACGGCACGGTGGCGACCCAGTGGTAGGCGCGCGCGAGGTCGTCTTTCTGGATATCGTCCCAGACGAGCACGTAGGGGCGCGGGCCGCGGATCATCGAGGCGGTGCGGAAGGCCCGCTGAACGGGATTATGGAGAATGGGGCTGCCTTCGAACGCCTTGACGCGAACGGGGCGGTCAGCCGTGTCCTCGTCGAGACTCGACGGGAACACGCCGTCGCTGCTGCCGGCGAAGCGGAGGTCGCGCCAGTTGGTCGCGATCGGCACGCCTAAGTTAGGTTCGTTGGGGACCTCGGTGCCTTTGTAAGTGTAGGCGTGGCGGGCATCGCTGGCGAAGGAGGTGATCGGCTCGCGATCGATGACGTCGGCGATCCGGGCTGGATTTCTTTCGGAGCCGACGCCATCGATCAGGATGGTAGAGTGGAGCTCGTTGGCGAAGGCACCGTAGCCCGGATTGACGAGCCAGTTGCGCTGGAGGCCAAACAAGGTGAGCTCGTTGACGCTGGCATGGACGTGGCCGCCCCAACCGCGACGCATATCGAGGTCGAAGTGGGTGGCGTCGACGCCCCAGTCGCTGCGGGCGACACCGATGCCGCGTCGGGGATCGAATTTGGAAAGCGGGAAGCGGCGCGCCTCGGCCACGGAGGCGAAGGTGGACGAGGGCGAGAGCGGCGAAACCGAGAAAATCGCCTCGTAAAGATCCACCCCGGGTCTGCCGCCAAGGAGGCTGGCGTTGCGCACGAAGTCATCGAGCGGGTCGGCGGGGTAGAAATACCGGTGCATGAGGTATTGCTCGCCGAACAGGGCCCAGCCGCCCTCGCCATGGCCGCCGATGCCCCCGCCGGTGGTGGCGGTGGTGTTGGCGAAGATCTGGTAGAACTCCATGTAGTTTTCGCGGGCGATGTTGCCGGTGACGATCAGCGGTTCCAACTGGCGATACAGGTGGGCGCCGGGGTTGATCGACGCCCCGGTGAAGCCGCCGTAAGCGGTATCCTCCTGCTTCCAACCCTGGACCGTGGCGATGGCCCCCGACTCGAAGGCACCGCGAAGCCGCTCCAGATTGCTCAGGGCCGCAGCGTGGTTGTAGCCCTCTTCGCCGTAGATGGCCATGGCGGAGCCGTAAACCGCATCGATGAACTGAACTTGGTTGCCGGGGCGCGCGGTGAGCGGGCCGAGGTAGGCGCGACAGACCACGCGCTGCTCCTCGTTCATCGCATTGAAGGTCACGTCGTAAATGAAGCCGATGGTGCGGACGCGAGAGGAGTCGGTGTTCCAGTTCAGCTCGTCGCGCAGGGCGTGGGCCAGGACCGTGCCGATCTCGCGGGAGCGCGGGAGGTCCTGGTCGAGCCACGCCAGGTAGGCGGCTTCGGCGAGTCGATCGTAGAAACCGCTGAACGCGACCGCCCGCACGCTGAAGCCCGGCACGTCGCGGAGCCGCTGGTAGGCGTCGCTGTGGATGTTGCCGGGGGTGTCCAGCGTGGTGCGCACATTCCACCGCACGCGAGCGAGGGCCGCAGCGGTCAGGGGATTGTTTTGCGCGCGCCAGGTGAGATCGGGGCGGTCGGCTTCGGTGAAGAAGAACCGCGGGTGCACGTAGGGCGGCGGCTGCGGGGAGTAGCGGCGCGGTTCGGGCGGTAGGATGCCGGCTTCGTTGCCCGGGCCGGGGCTCCAGACCTTGACCCAGACGCGGGAGTCGGCCGAGCCGGCGGAGCTGCTGGCGGTGAGGAGCAGTGCATACACGCCCGGCTCGGAGAACGTGACTGGTGTCGATGCGGCGGCGGGCGAGGCGAAGGTCGCAGTGCCGGGGCCGGCGGCCTGCGACCACGCGTAGGTGACGGGCCGCGAGGGCTGGGTCTGGCTGACGGTGGCTTGAAGCGTGGTGGTGTTTTCGGGCCAGAGCAGGGCTTGCCGGGAGGCCGTGGCGTGGGCGCCGGTCATCAGCGCGTCGGCCACCCGGATGGTCACCGTCTTCGTGGCAGTCGTCCCGCCGGAGCTGACCGCCAGCTGGAGCACGTAGGTGCCCGCGGAGGTGAATGACACGCTCGTCTCCGGATCGGCGGGGTTGGCAAACACGGGCGCGGCGGGTCCGCTGAGCAGCGTCCAGAGGTAGGAGGCCGAGCTCGGGTTGGGGCTCTCAAAGACGCGGGAGGCGCCGTTGAGCGTGACCGGTGCGCCGGTCAGCACGTCGGCGGCAGGCCGGCCGGCGACCGAGGCGAACGCCTGGACCGGGACGGCGGCGAAGACCGAGACCGCCACATAACTGGTCGAGGTGTGGGCGGTGTTGTTGGCGGTGAGCGCGAGCACGTAGTCGCCGGGCACGGCGTTGAACGTCGCGGTGGTGGCGAGGCTGCCGGGGGCCGCAAACGTGACGGCACCGCCGGCCGGGGCCTTGGCCACGCTCCACGTGGTGGTGATCGGGAGGGTCTGGCCGAAATGAAACAACTCGGCGGACAGGGAGACCTGGTTGGCCGGCGGGAGGAGCCGCTCGGAGCTCGTGCGCGCGAGGATCTGCGGGGCGTGGGCAGCGAGGGTGCCTTGGGCATGGAGCTGGGCGATCTCGGCGGGGTTCAGCGGGTAGTTGAAGATGATGAAATTATCCCAGAGCTGCTTTTGGTCGCCCAGCGTGAGCACCTCGCCCGGGGCGTCCTGGAAGGAATCAACAAAGCGAAACGCCCGGCGCGTGCCGGAATGCCTGCCATCGAGGAACGTGATCACGTTCGGGGCCTCAACGCCGTTGGCATCGAGGGGATTCCGATAGTCCACGGTGACGGCGTAGAAGTGCCATTGGCCGTCGGCGAGCGGGTTGCCGTCGCGAGGGGAGCCTGAGATCTGCAGTGTCGGCACGGTGTCGCCGTCGCCGAAGTTGAAACGAGGCGTGGTGCCGGTCGCGTCACCGTAGGAAAAATCGATCAGGAAGTGTTTGCCGAGCTTGGCGATCGTTCCCTGGTGGTTGTAGGCGGTGATGGGGACGTTGGGCTTATACCAGAAGGCGATGGTCATCCCGACCGCGTTCTTGAAGTTACCGAAGTTGCGCAGGCCGCCATTGACCGGTTCGATGCGGAGCTTGGCGTTGGTCTGGCTGAAATCCAAACCGCCGCCGGTCGCCGGGATGCCGCCCGGAGTCGCGACCGGGAACGGGGTGGCGTCGATCCTGCCGATCGTATTGCCGGTCTGATCGAGCACGACGTTGGACGGGGCGACAGGGGCCTGATTCATCGGGTAGTGCAGCAGGACGGGGCCGATCACATGGAGGAAGACCGGGGTGCTGGTGACGCTGCCGTGGGCATTGGAGACCATGACCGTGTAGGCACCGTCGTTGGCGAGCGTGGCGCTGGCAAGAGACAAGGTGGACGCGGTGGCACCGGCCACGGGCGCGCCGTTGCGAAACCACTGGTAAGCGAGGGTGCCGGCGACCGGGTTGGTCGCGGTGACCGAGAGAGACGCGGGCATGCCGATCTGCACCTGGTCGGCGACCGGCGCGGCGGTGATCGCCGGCACGAAGTTGTCCACATAGTTGGAGAGCACGAGCGTGTTGCCCTCCTTGCGCACGACAAACGATCCCCGGCCATCCGCCGTGGCGAAGCGCGTGGTGCCATTGACGATGGCGTTCTGGAAATTTCCTTCGATGCCGCCGGCACCGGTGAGGATCGTAAAGGTCTGCGCCGCGATCGGCACATAAGGGGACCGCACCACAACGGCCAACGTGCCCCCGAGAGTGACGGAGCCGCTCGCCGCAACCGTGTCGTGGGCGTTGACCGCGCCGAAGGCCGAGGTGGCGGGGGTGGTTCCGCCGATCTCGATCGCGAGGGTGCCAGAGCCGAGCGTGAGCCCACCGGTGACGGTGAGCCGGCCGTAGGCGTTGACGTCGCCGGGCGCGAGGGTGGAGCCGGCGTTGACGAGGGCACCACCGAGATTGGTGGCGTTGTAGGTGCCCGTGACGAGCGTGCCACCAGTGAGGGCGACGGTGTTGGTGCGGCCGTCGACCGGGGCGGCGCCGGCGAGCGTGCCAGTGACGAAGAGCTTGCCGCCGGAGAGGGCGATTTCGTTGGTCTCGATGGACGGGGCGGAGCTGCTGCCGACCGTCAGGTTGCCCAGCACGGTGGCGACGCCGCCCTGCACGCGGAGGAAATTGGACACCGGCGTGGTGGAGACGGAGGACGCCAGGCTGTGGCTGCCTTCCCACGTGACGGCACCTTGGCCGGAGACGGTGGTCTGGTAGCCAGCACCGGCACCGCCCTCTCCGCTGAAACCGGCGGGCCAGACGAGGGAGCCATCGCTGACGTTCCACGTGCCGTGCAGGCCGAAGCGGGAGCCGCCGAGGCGCAGGCTGGCGCCGCCGGTGAGATTAAACGTGCCGTAGGGGCTGCCGCCGTTGCCGGCGAAGGCGGTCGTCGTCCAGTCTCCGCCGGCGAGGGTGAGCGTCCAAGCCGAACTCGCGTTCAGCCCGAGGCCGGCGAGCGTGGTGGTCGCGCCGGTGCCGTTGAGGGTGAGGGATTGGGCGGTGGTGCCGCCGCTGAAGGTGAAGCGATTAAAAACGTGCGAACCGGGCGCGAGGGTAAGCGAAACCGGCGCGGTCGTGCCTACCGTGACGACGCTCGCGCTGCCGATGCCGCTGAGCGAGCCGACCGTGGCGGCGGGCGTGCCGGTGAACGTGAGGTTGCCGCCGGTGGTGGTCAGGTTGGATATCGAGCCGCCGGTGCCGAGCGTGAGCGTCCCGGCAACGACGGAGACGGGACCGCTGAGGCTGGTCGTCGCGAGCGTGAGGCCGCCCGAGCCGGTTTTGGTGAGGCCGCCGGAGCCGGTCAGGGCGGCGGAAACGGTGAGGGTGTTGGCCGCGACGGAGATCACGCCCTCGCTGGCACCCAAGGCGACGGTTCCGTTGCGCAGCGTGGAGGCAAAATTGCCGGTGACGAGCAGCGGGCCGGGGGCGAGGGTCAGCGAAGAGCCGCCGAGGTCGAGGGCGGTGGCGGCGGCTTGGGCGAGCGTGAGGGACGCGACGGAGCGCGCGCCGGTGAGCGTGGTGGTGCCGGTGGTCAGGCGGACGTGGTCAGTGGAGGTCCACGCGGTCGGGGCGCCGGTTTGAAACGCGGTCACGGGCCGCAGACCGGCGGTGGCGTCATAGAGCAGCGGAGCGCCGCCAGTGGCGTCAAGTATCCACGGAATGATACCGTTGACGACGTGGGTGCTTCCGTTGCCGAGGAGCACGGTGTTGCGGGTCGTGCCAGCGCCGGGGAGGTCGGCGAGGAGAATCGAACCGGCCCCGCGCACCAGCGTGCCGATGGTGAGCGTGGCGGTGCCGGACGCACCCGCCTGCGCAGTCGCCAAGGTGGAGGCGGTGCCGGCGGCCAGTTCAAGGCGCGTCACCTGCGGGGCGTAAGGGATGTTGGCGGCGTCGTTGGTCAGCCGAAAGGTGCCGCCGGCGAGCGTAAGCGGGGCGGTGCCCAGTCGCGAGGCGACGATGCCGCCCACGCTGGAATCGCTCCAGCGCAGCGTTGCGCCCGCGCCCACCGAAAAGGCGGCGCTCGCCGGGCTGCTGGCCGCGCCATCGAAAACCAACGTGCCGCCGGTCACCCGCGTGGATCCGGTGTAAGTGTTGGCAGTTTTGAGGGTCCACGTGCCCGTGCCGCTCTTGGTGAGCGCGAGCGGTCCCGGACCGTCGCTGATGAGCGATGAAACCTCCCCTGCCCCGGTGCCGCCAAGGCCGAGGGTGCCGCCGGGGGCGGACGCGCTGGCGACCGGGGTTTGAACCAGCAAGGCACCGCTGCCGTTGTTAACGAAGTTGGCGGCCGAGGTCCCCGCGCCCACCCGCAACGGCCCGGTGCCCGCGAAGGTTTGGGTGGCGGTGCCGCCGCTCGCCAGCGTGAGGCTGCCGCCAGCGGTGAGGGTGAGCGCTTGGTTAAGAGAAACCGTGAACGCCGGGGCCGTGGTGTTGAAGGTGAGCCCGAGGACACTGAGATTCGGGATGTCCTGAGTGAGCGCGGTGACGCTGGATGCGTTGAAGACCAACGCATCGCCGGAGGCTGCGGGAGCGGTGCCGCCCCAGTTGGCGGCGGCGGACCAGGCGTTGCCGGCCGGGCTGGCCGACCACGTGAGCGTGGCGGCCGAGAGGGAGTTGCATCCGAAGGCGACCAAGGCGGCCGCACCCATCACGGTTAGAACAAAAAAGCGGCGCAGTGCGGGGTGGTCACAGCAAAACATAGGCGGGGAGACTACAGGACGATGTGCCCCGCCGAAATGGAGGGATGGTCGAGTTTCATGTGATTTTCCGACAAGGTGGCTCGCGGTCAGCGCTCCCCCGCTCCACCCCACCGTGCATTAGGGCGAGGTAACGGTGAGGCGCAGCCGCAAGAAGCGGGTTGGCGGGGCGGGAGGCCGACCGTGTCGTTGACGGTGACCGGCAGGCCGACGAACGGAGTGCTGGGGCGGGCATGGTCGGAGGGGTTGGGGAAAGGGGACGCCGGGAAAACGTCAGAGTGGGATAACGGTTACATAAAATCGACGTGAAGGACGGTAGGCCAAGCTGAACCGGTTCAATAGGTTGAGTTTTTTCATATTAACTTGGATTTTACACACGAGGGGCGGAGCCGAGCAGTGGGCTTCACGATCTTTTCGTGTCGCGCGCGGTTCGATGTCGACAGCGCCGGCGTGCCTCCGCGCGGGCGTCGGCCAAGAACGCTGGTTACGGGGATGCGGGGGCGAGTGGGAACTGGACGTTGTAGGAAAGGCCGGGGGGCTTGGCGTAGCCGTTGGCCGCGCCGAAGAGGATGGCGGGCCGACCGTCCACAAAGAGCACGGCGGGGCGTTCGA
>JANODO010000054.1:0-1577 GCA_031412735.1 Rariglobus sp.
GCCATCCTCCTCGTTGAACTCCTCGCCGAAGCCGGCCTGCCCAAAGGCGTGCTCAACCTCGTCCACGGCGGACGCGAGGTCGTCGACACGTTGCTCACCCACCCGACCGTCAAAGCCATTTCCTTCGTCGGCTCGACACCCGTCGCCAGATACATCCACGAGACCGGCACCCGCCACGGCAAACGCGTCCAAGCCAACGGCGGAGCCAAAAACTACATCGTCATCATGCCCGATGCCGACATCCCCCGCACCGTCGAAGCCCTCGCCACCGCCGCCTTCGGTTGCGCCGGCGAACGCTGCATGGCCGGCTCCACCGCGATCACCGTGGGCTCCGCCGCCTCCAAGCTTCTCCCCGATCTCATCTCCGCCGCGAAAGCCATCAAGGTCGGCCCCACCGACCGCGCCGCACAACCGCATATGGGCGCCGTGATCACCGCCGCCCACCGCGACCGCGTCGCCGAACTCGTCTCCACCGGCGAAACCGAAGGCGCCAAAATTCTCCACGACGGTCGCCATCTCCACGTCCCCGAAGCGCCCGCAGGCTTCTACCTCGGCCCCACCATCGTGGACAACGTCCAGGACCACATGGCCCTCGCCCGCGAAGAAGTGTTTGGACCCGTGCTCAACGTCATGCGCATGGACGACCTTGATGCCGCCATCGAGACCGCCAACCGCTCCGCCTACGGCAACGGCGCCGCGATCTTCACCAACTCAGGTCTGGCTGCGCGCGAATTCAAACACCGCGTGAAAGCCGGCATGGTCGGCATCAACGTCGGCGTCCCCGCCACGATGGCCATGTTCCCCTTCACGGGCTGGGACGACTCCTTCTTCGGCGACCTCCACATCCAAGGAAAAGAAGCCGTCCAATTCTACACCCGCCAAAAAGTAGTCAGCACCCGCTGGTTCAGCGAAGGCGTCGGCGACGTCTGGAAAAAATAAACCGCTTAACCACGGATTACACAGATGGGCACGGATGGTTTATTACACGCGGCATTGAGCCAGGCAATCATCGGGGCCGCGATGAAGGTGCTGAACACGCTCAAGCCCGGGCTAAATGAAAAGGCCTACGAGAACGCCCTCGTCATCGAACTCAGAAAGCAGGGATTTTTCGTGGAGCAGCAAAAGCGTTTCGACGTCCGCTACGAAGGTCAGTTGGTGGACACGCTGGTTCCTGACCTAATCGTTGAAAATCTCGTCATCGTGGACCCGAAAGTCGCCGAGGATTTCACGCCCACTCATCAGGCTCAGATGATCGGTTATCTCGCGATCACCAACCTTCAGCTCGCCCTGCTCCATAACTACAAGCACGCCAGCCTGCGATGGAAGCGCGTGGTTCGGTAATCCGTGCCCATCCGTGAAATCCGTGGTTAAAAAATCCGCCCCCATGAGCCTCCCGATAAAATTATCTCGCGACTACCAACCTTCAGCCCGCCCTGCTCCTTAACTTCAAAGCACGCCAGCCTACGATGGAAGCGCGTGGTTCGGTAATCCGTGCCCATCCGTGAAATCCGTGGTTAAAAAATACGAAACCAACACAATACCCAAAAAATAATAAAGCGACAAAAAAACAACAGCCC
>JANODO010000055.1:0-54356 GCA_031412735.1 Rariglobus sp.
CGCGAAGGCCGTCCTTCCGAAAAGGAAATCCTCACCTCCCGCCTCTGCGACCGTCCTTGCCGCCCCCTCTTCCCCGAGGGTTTCTTGAATGAGGTCCAGATCATCGGCCAGCTCCTCTCGGCCGACCAGATCAACGAGTCCGACATCCCGATGGTCAACGGCGCCTCCGCCGCCCTCGCCATCTCCGACATTCCTTGGAACGGGCCGATCGCCGCCGTTCGCGTCGCCGAAATCGACGGCGTGTTCGTCGCCAACCCGACCATTGAGCAGATGTTCCAGTCCTCCCTCGACCTCATCTACGTGGGCAACGAGAAGGACATGCTCATGATCGAAGGCTCCGCGGACCAGATCCCGGAAGACCGCTTCATCGAAGCCCTCGCCTTCGCCCACGAGGCCATCCAGCCAATCATCGCCGGCATCAAGCAACTCGTCGCCCTCGTCGGCAAACCCAAGGC
The DNA here is from genome assembly GCA_031412735.1 of Rariglobus sp. Taxonomy (GTDB): domain Bacteria; phylum Verrucomicrobiota; class Verrucomicrobiia; order Opitutales; family Opitutaceae; genus Rariglobus. The sequence goes on from JANODO010000055.1 coordinate 456, forward strand.
CACCTTCGCCCTCGTCGGCGCCACCCCCGAGGCTCGCGCCATCATCGAGCGCATTGTCCCCGCCGAGCGTGTTTCCGCCGCCATCTTCGGCTTCGAGAAAGCCATCCGCGGTGCCAACGTCAAAGCCCTCAAGGACGAAGCCAAGAAGGCCCTCATCGCCGAACTCGGCGAAGGCAAGTTCACCGATGTCGACCTCAACGTCGTCTTCGAAGACCTCCAATACAAAGCCTACCGCAAGACCGTCCTTGAGCGTGGCGTGCGCGCCGATGGCCGTGATGCCAAGAGCCTTCGCCCCCTCCACTCCGAGGTCGGCATTCTCCCCCGCGTTCACGGTTCCGCCTCCTTCAAGCGCGGCGACACCCAGAGCATCGTTCTCACGACCCTCGGGCCGACCAAGGAAGCGCAAGACCTCGACGCCCTCACCGGCGGCGTGAAGTCCAAGAGCTTCATCCTCCACTACAACTTCCCTCCCTTCTCCGTCGGCGAGACCGGCCGCTTCGGCTCCCCCGGTCGCCGCGAAGTCGGCCACGGCGCGCTCGCCGAACGTTCACTCGTTCCCGTGCTCCCGCCCGAGGACGTGTTCCCCTACTCCATCCGCGTCGTCTCCGAGATCATGGCCTCCAACGGCTCGACCTCGATGGCCTCGATCTGCGGCGGCTGCTTGTCCCTCATGGACGCCGGCGTGCCGATCATCGCTCCCGTCGCCGGCATTTCCTGCGGCCTCATGACCGAAATCGCCGCCGACGGCTCGATCACCAAGTGGACCACCATCACCGACATCATCGGTGAGGAAGACCATTTCGGCGACATGGACTTCAAACTCGCCGGCACCACCAAGGGCATCACCGGCTTCCAGCTCGACCTCAAGATCAACGGTCTCCCCTTTGAGATCGCGAAGGTCGCGATCCACCAGGCCCGCGAAGCCCGCGTTGAGATTCTCAAGAACATGCTGGCCTCGATCCCCGCGCCCCGCAAAGACCTCAGCACCTTCGCCCCCCGTATCCAGACGATCCAGATCGATCCCGAAAAGATCGGCCTGCTCATCGGGCCCGGTGGCAAGACCATCCGCCGCATCGTCGAAACGACGGGCGCGCAGATCGACATCGCCGACGACGACTCGGGCAAGGTGTTCATCTATTCAAACAACGCCGAAGCCTCCAACCGCGCTCTCAAGGAAATCGACAACCTTTGCGGCGGCGGTTCCGGTGGTGGCGGTGGTGGCGGCGGTGCTCCAATCGAGAACGGCAAGATCTACACCGGCCGCGTGACCGGCGTGAAAGAGTTCGGCGCATTCGTCGAATGCTTGCCCGGTAAAGAAGGCCTGTGCCACATCAGCGAGTTGGCCGACTTCCGTGTGCGCCGCACCGAAGACGTCGTGAAGATGGGCGACAGCATCACCGTGAAGTGCATCGGCATCGACGAAAAGTCGGGCAAGGTGCGCCTCAGCCGCAAGGCCGCGATGAAGGACCTCGAAGGCCAGGGTGCCACCGAAGCCCCTGCCGCCTAAGCCGCCTCCGTCATCCTACTCGTTCTCTTACTCGTTCTTCGTTCTCTGTTCGTTGTTTTCGCCCTTGGTTGAGGAGAACGAGAACGAGTAAGAGAACGAGAACGATTCAACTCGGTGGGGCGCGTTGTCCCTAACGCGATTCCCCAAACACAGACGGTCCAACCCCCAAAAGCCGCAGCCTCACCGCTGCGGCTTTTTCATGCCCACGAGTAGCGGAGTAGGACTTTTGTGATCGAGGGAGGGCCGACCTCCGTGTCGGCCGCGCACGCCGCAACGGACCGGACGGAGCCGGTCCCTCCCAAAGCCTAGAAAAAAGCCGCCCCCTACTTTCTCGAGCCGCCGTGCCCGCCGTAGGCAGGAAAAAGCCGCGCCTTTTAACGGGGCGCGGCTTGGATTAGCCTAAATTCCCTTCCTTCGATCGGCGGCGATAAATCACCGCCTCAAGTTCCGGTTAATTGAAGCTCAGCTTCTCGCGGTCAGCGGCCTTCTTTGCAGAGGGCACCGCATGCACAGGCATCTTCTTAGCGCCCGCTCGGATAACGTGCACGGGCGCAGCCTCCGACGCGACCGCTTGCTCGGACGCCTTGCCCGCCGGTAAGCGCCTCAAGATCATCGATCAGCTTATGGAGCTCCTCCGCCTGGCTGTTGTGCTCGTTGGCAGCGGTGGCGACCTCCGAACTGATAACCACCCCTTCATCGCTCTTCGCGAGGGCATGCTCGATCTTCTGAGCAGTCTCTTTAGCGGCGACCGCACAGCGTTGGGCGAGGGAGCGCACCTCATCGGCGACCACGGCGAATCCCGCGCCGCTTCGACTGCGGCATTGAGCGCGAGGATGTTCGTCTGGAACGAAATCTCGTCGATCGTTTTGATGATCTTGGAGATTTCCCCGTTGGAGGCCTTCATCTCCTCCAAAATTCCATTCGGAACTGTGACGCGTAGTCTCAGCGTAAAAACCGAGCCTATATTCCTTGGCTCTTTCCAAAGCTCGCCGGACTTGCCTCAGTGCAACAGAGCCGCTGGTTTCTGAGCATGAAAACCCGCTCCCTCGGCCACACTGGACGCACTGTCAGCGAGATAGGCCTGGGCACCTGGCAACTCGGCGCTGGGTGGGGCAACGTAACCGACGCGGTCGCCCTCGAAACCTTGCACACCGCCTACAATGAGGGAGTAACCTTCTTCGACACCGCCGATGTTTACGGCGATGGTCGGAGCGAGTCACTCATCGGTGCGTTCCTGCGCGAAACCCCGGCGGCGCTCAAAACCGTGTTCGTGGCCACCAAGCTCGGACGCCGTAATTGGCCACATGGCTTCACCCGCGATCACGTTCGGCAGTTCACCGAAGATTCACTGCAACGGCTCGGCGTGGAGGCACTCGACCTCACCCAACTCCACTGCATTCCAACCGCAGTCCTGAAACGCGGCGAGATGCTGGGCTGGCTCGAAGAACTGAAGCGCGAAGGTAAACTCAAAGCCTACGGGGCGAGCGTGGAGTCGATGGATGAAGCGCTGTTTTGCGTCGATCAAAGCGGCGTGAGCACGCTCCAAATCATCTTTAACATCTTCCGCCAAAAGCCGGTTCACACGCTGTTCCAGTCCGCTCTCGCCCGCAAAGTGGGCATCATCGTGCGCCTGCCTTTAGCCAGCGGTTTATTGTCGGGCAAAATGACCAGGCAAACGGTTTTCCCAGAGAACGATCACCGCCTCTTCAATCGCGACGGCCAGCAGTTCAACGTGGGGGAAACGTTTGCCGGCCTGCCCTACGAACTCGGCGTTGCGTTGGCCGATGAACTCAAGCCCCTGGTGCCCGCTGGTGCGAGCATGGCGGCGTGGGCGCTTCGCTGGTGCCTCGACTTCGAGGCGGTGAGCACCGTTATTCCCGGCGCACGCAATCCCCAACAAGTTCTTGGCAACGTAGCGGCCACGACCTTGCCGCCCTTGAGTGCGGCGATGCACGAGAAGCTCGCGGAGTTTTATGAGCGCTCAGTCGCCGCAAATATCCGCGGGCCGTATTAAGCCGCACCTTCCTGTGAATTCCTGCTCGCCGTGCGTCGGGGCGCTGCCGACACTGCGGGTTTTAACCGTTTATCGTTCATCCATGTCCACCTCGCCCAACCACCGCACCCTCGCCGAATTCTACATCCGCTGCCTCACCGAAGGCCGCATCGACGCCTCCGAGGTGATCGCCTGGGCCGATGAAGTCATCGTCGCCTCCGCCAAAACCGAAGACTGGATGCTCGACATCTCCACCGCCGCCCCGGAAGACCGCATGGGCGTGCTCCACCACCTCCACGCCGTGCAAGGCACCGTGGACGAGTCCGCTCTCGCCGCGTTGCTGGCCGCAAAGAATTAATCCCCCGTTCGGGTCCGATCAGGCTCGATAGGTAGGAGCCCGTTTACGGGCGATGAACGGCGCGAGAAACAGTCCAGGTCCTCGCACGTCCAACATCGCCCGTAAACGGGCTCCTACCTCTTCGAACCAGCCAGTCGCAGCACGACGCCAGCCCGCGTAAATGTATCCGCACTGAAGCCCATCGCACGCTTCAACTGCGCATCGCGCTCGAGGGGGTTCTCGATTACCGCCGCCGCCCGATAATCGCGCCACGTAATCATTCGTCCCGCCCAGGGCAGCAACCCGCTCGACGGCACCGGCAAGTCACTGCCGTGGAGGATCCGCTCTGCCAGCGGACCGCTCGTCAACCGACGCAACGCCGATGGCCGCAGTCGGAAACTCAACGAAGCCAGCGCGCTGTTGTCGCCGTAAAGATTTGGAAACCGCGCCACCATCTCGGCGAACACGTCGAGGTAATCCGGATCCAACAACATCATCCCGGTTCCGCAATGCGCCGCGATGCACGTTACGCCAATCTCCAGCGGTCGCGTGAGCACGCGCGGCGACGCGAGCTTCGCGTCCATCACCGGCATGGTGCGCTCGCTTCCCGTGTGAGCGAGCAGCGGCAGTCGCGCCTCGGCCATGCGTTCAAGAAAACGCGTGTGCCGCCGGTCGTTCCAATCAATGCCTTGCACATTGGGCAGGCACTTTAAGGCCGCCGCGCCACCGGCGAGACACTTCTCCAACTCATCCAACGCGTCGCGTCGCGAGGGATGAATCGAGACCGCCGGGATAAACTCCGGGTGCCGGCTCGCCAGTCCGAGCACATGGTCGTTGGACACGTAGAAAGACGCTTGTTCAGTCAATGGCGTGCCGTCGTCCCGATACGGCAGCTCGTGGGCCAGCAACATCGCTCGATCAATCGACGGAGAACTGCGCACGTAATCAAGCAAGCGCTCCGCATAGACGCCGTCAAAATCCCGCCCGCGCAGGTCGCGCATCGTCAGGCCCACCGATCGCACCAAAAACGGCGCACCGATGCGCGTAACCCCGCGAGGCCGATACCAGCAGCCCGTGCCACTCGTGCCCGTGCCCACCACATGAACGTGACAGTCGATGCGCATCAACACACACGCACTCCGCGTCGGGTGCTCATGGCGCCTTTACCGCCGGCGGTGGTGTCCACTCGGCCAAGAGCCGCTGGGCGACCGCGTAGTCCGGGGTTTTCGCGAGCAATTCCTTGAGCAAAAATACCGCCTCTTCTTTCCGCTCAACTCCGTACAACTCGCGCGCAATCTCGATGATCTGAGCCGAGCGAAGACGATCTCCGGTGTTGTAGCGGCGCACAGCCGAACGCAGGGCCAGCATATCGCCCACCCGCCCGCTTAAGCGCACCTCGTTGCGGGAGAGCTCCACCTCACGGGCACCTAACCAGACCGGTTTGGCGAAGCGGATTTCACGCACGTAGCTCAATGCTCCGGCGTAATCACCGGCCTTGGTCAACTCATCCAGTCCGGCCATAAACTCCGCCTCGGCAATTTCTTCTCGGGGAGCGGCGACCGGGTTGGCGGCGACGGATACGGCGCGCTTCGGTGTTATCGCCGCCTTGGACGCGGAGGCGGCCATGGCGAGCTCGCTATCGAGCGCTCTGCGCGCGGCTTCGATCTCCGGGTTTTGTGGATAAAGTCCTTGAGCATACGTGATGATCTCACGAGCCGTCTCCGGACGTCCGGCCTTGCGCATGCTGGCGATCATCCCCTTGTAGAAACCCACCGCGAACTGGCGGCCTCGCACAATAGCGATCAAGTTTGACTGCGCGCCATCCGACGCATCAAGCGCTGCCTGAATCTGAGCATGCACCACTTCTCGCCACACATCCTCGTCCGCGAGAGCTTTGGTCGAACTCCGCATCTCCGCCAACACCGAGGCGGCCGACTCCCACTCACCCTTGCCCAACAACGATTGCACGAGGAAGCGCTGGAACGGTTCCAGTGCGAAACCTTGCTGCCGCGCGTAGGCTCCGACCTGCTCGAGCAGAGATAGTTCGGCGATCTCCGCCAGGGGTGCGGCGAGCATCTGCAGATACTCCGGGTTGCTCCCGAAGCGCAGGACAAACGAGTCAAAGGCCGAGGATGCATCCGCACGGCGGCCGGCCAATAACCATTGCACGATCCCGTAAACATACGGACGTGGATCCGTGGGGTTCAGCGCGCGCAAAGTCGCCAGGGCCTCGTCCATCCGCGTCGCGTCGCCCGCCTCGCGATACGCGCGCACCTGCAGACGCACGACCTGCGTATCACGCCGCGAGCCTATGCGTTGGCTCCACGCGTCCAAGAACGATACCGCCTCGGCGGGTTTCCCTGCCTTGAGTAGCGCAAGCACGCGGAACTCGTTGATCGCGGGGCTGCCGCTCTCCCCCTCGATCTCGGCGAGCGCCAACGCCTCGTCGGTCCGGTCAAGCGCCAACAAGGCGGACAGCTTCTGCTGGATCAGCCATTTCCGGTCGGCGGCAAGGTCTACCTTGCCTGCAACCAAGTCGAGGGCGCGATCACAGGTCCGGATCAACCACTCGTAATCTTCGCTTTGAGCGGCGGACTTGACCATCGCTTCGACGTATTTAATACCTGGATACTTTTTCGCGAGGCCGCCGTCATAGATGGCGATGGCCTGGTTGCGCGCTTTGAGCGCGACAAAAATTTCGGCAAGCACCAAACGTCCTTCGATCTCATCGGGATTGCGCGCAATCCCGGTGCGCAATTTGGCGAGTCCGGCACCCCACTCGCGGGCCTTGATGTCGTCCATCCCCTCGGCCACCAACGCCTGTCCGCGCAACGCCTGGATACCACTCCAGCGCGTGGGCAAAATCAGGTCGGCGTAGGTGACGTAGTTATACGGCCGCCGGTCCAACCAGAACCAGAGCGCCGCCGCACCGGTGAAATAAGCAACAAAGGCCACCCCCCCGAGCCACGCGAGCAACCCGCGCCCGCTGATGATCACGCCGCGTAGGCGCCCCCCCTCGGAGCCGCGGGTGTAGATGCCAAAAAGGCCGAAATACCAATCGGCCTCAACACGCGAACCGTTCCAGCAGAGCTTAAGTTTGGGCAGGGCCATGGGAATGAAATGGGGAATCAGGCACCGATCGTGGACTTCGCACCGCGCACCGACTCAGCGATGTTCTCCTGGTGCGGCTCGATGTCGGCCTTGTTTTGATTGAACTTCATCGAGACGGTCTTGGAAACACCGCGCTCTTCCATCGTCACACCGTAGATCGCCTGCGCGGCCGAGACCGTGCGCTTGTTGTGCGTGATGATGATGAACTGGGAGTTGTCCACAAACTTGCCGAGCAGGTTGGTGAAGCGGCCGATGTTCGACTCGTCGAGCGGCGCGTCCAACTCGTCGAGCAAGCAGAAGGGCGACGGCTTAACCATGTAGAGCGCGAAGAGCAGCGCGACAGCCGTAAGCGTTTTTTGTCCGCCGGAGAGGAGTGTGATGCCTTTCAACTTCGTGCCGGGCGGCTGGGCCGTGATTTCGATACCGCTCTCCAGGATGTCATCGGTGACGATCAATTCGAGGTTGGCGACACCGCCGCCGAAGAGCGTCTGGAAGGTGTAAACGAAGTTCTTCTTAATCTGGTCAAAGGTGATCTGGAACTGGTTCATCGAGGTCTGGTTGATCTCGTCGATGGTCTTGATCAGATCGGCCTTGGCGTTGTTCAAGTCGTCGCTCTGGCCCTTGAGGAAGTCGTAGCGCTGCTTGAGTTCGGCGTATTCCTCAATGGCACCGGTGTTGACCGCGCCCATGCTGGCGAGGCGTTGGCGCAGGGCATCGACCTCGGCCTTAACAGCGTTCCAATCCGCGGAGGTTTCGAGCGCAACGAGGTCTTCCTCGGTCGGATCGGGCTTGGGGCCTTTCTTTTTGCGGCGCTTGGGCTCGGCGTCCGAGGGAGGGACGGCCTCCGTGCCGTCCGTCGGAGAATCGGCGGTTGCAGCAGACGAAGCATTCAAACCGGACGAGACAGAGCTCGTCCCTCCCTCGGACTCGTCCTCGTCATCATCGAGGTCGAGGGCTTTCAAGTCCGGCGGATCGTCTTCAGAGCGCCAGAGCAGTGCCCGCCAGTCGTATTGGCCGACGCGAATCTGGAATTCGCGCTGCACGTCCTCTTCGATGAACTGGGCGCGGGACTTGTTTTGGGCGAGGGCCACTTCGCAACGGCTGAAATCGGACTGCGCCTTCTCGGCGTCGGTGCGGATGCCATCCTGCGAATTTTCGACTCCGCCGATTTCGCGCTCCACGTCGGAGAGGTCTTTGCGAATCTGCTCCACCTGCTGCTGGGCCACGACGAGGGTCTCGGCGATCTGCGCGGCGCGGGATTTCTGGTTGTCGCTTTCGGATTCGAGCGAGGCAATCTGCTCGGTCCAGACTTCGATTTCCTGCTGGCGTTGAACCAGGATGGTCGAGAGCTGGCCGCGGCGGCGCTCCATGTCGGCGATGCCGCGGTCGAGGACTTCGACCTTCTGCCGTGCGTCCGCCAGTTCGAGACGGGCTTGGGAGAGGGTTTCGCGCTTCACATCGCGATCCGTGCGCAGTTCGGCGATGCGGGTCTCCATCTCGTGGATACGAGCGCGCCCGGCTTCGACGGCGTTGGACGCCTCGGTGAGGGATGCCTGGGCGCGCTCGAAGCGGGCGAGTGTTTCGTTGCGCTGGGCCTCGAGGCCTTGGAGCTCCGAATCCATGCGGTTGGCCTTGGCGCCGATTTCGTCGAGCGCGCGCTGAGCGTTGCGTTCCTCGGACTGGACGGTGGCAACGTTTTGAGAGGCTTCGAGAACCTCGGCGCGCTTCGCCTCCAGGCTGATCTCGGCCTCGGCGAGGCGAGCGTTGAGATTGTCGATGACGGCCTTCTGGTCGTCGTGTGCCTGTTGATCGTCGGCGAGCAGGCGGGCGGTTTCGCGCAGGTCGATTTCGCGTTGGACGATGCTGTTGTTGTTTTTCTTGGCGAAGCCGCCGAAGACGAGGCCGCGACGATCAACAATCTCGCCCTTGGTCGTGGCGACGGCGAGGAAGCTGAAGGCGGGATTTTCTTTCCAGAAATCGAGGAAGGCGTGGAGATTTTCCGCGACATAACACGAGCCGAGGAGCGCGGCGGCCGGATGCGTAGTGTCGAGATTCAACAACGCGGATGTCGCGGGCGTCAGGCCGGCGGGAAGGGCGACGGACTCAGCAACCTGAGACTGGAGACCTGAGACCTGAAGGCAGACGCTGCCGATCTGCTCGGTTTCGAGTTGGGCGAGGATACGCTGCGCGGTGGCGACATCGGCCACATTAATTGCTTCCACGGCTGAACCGAGGAGCGCCTCGATGGCTTTGGCGCGGGCGGGCGCGACCTCGAGGCCCTTGGTGATGGGCGTGGCGATAGACTCGCCCAAAGCGGGAGAGAGGCGGCCCTGAAGAATGGCTTTCGCGCCTTCGCCGAAACCCTCGAACTTCTCGGCGAGCTGCTTGAGCAGGTTTAGGCGCGCGGTGCGCTGCGCGAGTTGTCGATCGATGTCCTGAAGTTTTTTCTGCGCTTCGCGGAATTCCTTGGTGAGATCGCCGATCTGGATTTGGACGTCTTGCGTTTCTTGATGAGCGCGGGCCTTGGCGACGGTGGCCTCTTCGACGCGGGCGTTCAGTTCGGAGAGTTGTTGCGCGGTGGAGGATTGCTGCTGGCGGAGCTGTTCGAGTTCCCCGGCCACGGACTCGTGGCGGTGGGCGGAGGTTTTCTGATCGACCTCGTAGCTGGAGCAATCGGTGCGCAGGCGGGCGACGTTGCTTTCAAATTGAAGGAGCTGGAACTTGGTTTGCTGGAGGTCCTGCTCGAGCTTGGTCTGCTCGGCCTCGACGACCGCGAGCTCGCGATTGCGATCCTGGAAAACGGCATCAGAACCGCCGAGCAACGTGAGCTGCTGTTGTTTGTCCTGAGCGCCGGTGTCCACCTGAGAGGACAACTCGTGAAGCTGCATCTCCAGCTCGCCGAGATTGGCGCGGGAAGATTCCAGGCGGTCGGTGAGGCCGGAGCGTTTAATGTGAGAGAGGTTCGCCGCGTTCTCGGCCTGTTCTTTTTCGGAGCGCAGATCGAACACGGCCTGCTGGGCTTCCTGCACGCGCTGGTTCAGCTGGGTGCGGCGGGTCTTCTGGCCTTCGAGAGCGGACTGCTGTTGCTGGAGATGCGTGCGGCGGGTCTCGGCGGCGGCGCGCAGCTGGATGACCTGCTCCTCGAGGAGCGCGAGCGTGGTGCTGACTTGGTTGTAGTGAAACCCGTGGTGCGCGAGCGCGAGGTGGCGCAAGCGCCACGTGAGTTTTTTGTAGCGGAGAGCCTTCGAGGCCTGCCGGCGGAGAGAGCCGATTTGGCGGGCAATCTCGGTGACCACGTCGGCGACGCGCACGAGGTTGGCGTCGGTCAAGGTGAGTTTAGAGAGGGCCTCTTTGCGCTGGGATTTATACTTGGTGATACCGGCGGCTTCCTCGAAAACGGCGCGGCGTTCCTCGGGCTTGGAGGAGAGGATCTGGTCGATCTGGCCCTGGGCCATGATCGAGTAGGACGTGCGGCCGATGCCGGTGTCCATGAACAGTTTTTGAATGTCCTTGAGACGGCACGGCTGACCGTTGAAAAAGTATTCGCCCTGACCATCGCGGTGGACGCGGCGCATGATCTCGATCTCGTGGAATTCGCTGCCGAGTTGTTTTTCGCAATCGGTGAGGAGCAGGGAAACCTCGCAGAGTTGAGCGGGTTTGCGGGTGTCGGCGCCCTCGAAAATGACGTCCTGCATCTTACCGCCGCGGAGGGCCTTGGCGGACTGTTCGCCGAGGACCCAGCGAATGGCGTCGGCCACATTGGATTTACCGCAGCCGTTGGGACCGACGATCGCGGTCACGCCCGGTTCGAAACGAAGGGTGCTAGGGTCGGCAAAGGACTTGAAACCGTGGAGCTTGAGCGCCTTGAGATACATGAAAAGAAACGCGCATTCAGACGCCGTGTCGGCGTGCGGCAAACGCAAAGTTTCAGGCCGCGGTGAGCCTCATTTATGATCCCACGGCAGGGCGATCTTGAGGCGCGGGTGCTCCCAGACTTTGAAGAGTGTAAACATTTTTCCCGGGTTGAGGATGCCGTTCGGATCGAGCGCGTCTTTCACCGCACGCATGGCCTTGATCTGGGCCGGCGAATGCTGAATGGGCATGAACGGCGTCTTGGCCAAACCGATGCCGTGCTCACCGGAGATCGCGCCACCCAGCTTCACCACGCCCGCCATCAACTGGCCCACGGCCTTCTCGGCGCGCAGGTATTCGGCGTGGTTTTCGCGGTGATACATGATGTTCACGTGAAGGTTCCCGTCGGCCAGATGGCCGAAAGTCGGGATCGGCAGGCGTGAGGATTTGCGGAGCTTGTCGAGGAACGTCGCGAACTTCTCGTAATTGCGCATCGGCACCACGATGTCCTCGTTCAGCTTCGAATCGCCCAACGCAAACATCGCCCCCGAGCATTTGCGGCGCACCTCCCACAGTTCCTCGGCCTCCACACGGTCGCGGGCTTCGCGGAAGGCCAAGGTATTCGCCTGCGCCCACGCGAGAACGGTTTCCTTGGTCTCGGCCACTTCACTGGCGGTGCCCGCGAGTTCCAATAGGATCACCGGCCGCCCCGCCTGCCCTGCGAACACCGTCTTGCCGGTTTTCGCCTCGGCGCATTGCACCGCGTAACGGTCCAGAAATTCGCAGATGGCCGGTTGCACGCGTTGCGCAAAGAGCGCGCGAACCGCCCGAAACGCCGCCGCTTCGTCGGCGAAGGACGTGAGCAACGTCCAGCGGGCCGCAGGCAACGGGATCAGTTTCAACGTCGCCTCGGTCACCACGCCGAGCATGCCTTCGGCACCGATCCAGAGATCGCGCAGGTTGAACCCGGAAGAAAACTTTTTCGTCGCGGTCCCCCACTCCACGTATTCGCCGGTCGGCAGAAAGCCTTTGAGCGCCACCACGAAATCGCGGGTGACGCCGTATTTTCCGCCGTGCATGCCGCCGGCGTTGCAGGCGATGTTGCCGCCGATGGTGCAGTATTGTTTCGACGCCGGATCGGGCGGGTAAAACCACCCGAGTGCCTCAACCGCCTTGTGGATGTTGCCCACGACCGCCCCCGCCTGCACCTGCGCGAACCCCGCCTCGGCATCCACCGTGATCTTATTCCAACCCGAAAGGTCGAGCACCCAGCCGCCCGCGATCGGCGAACCCGATCCCGTCAACGACGAGCCGGCGCCACGCGCGGTGACCGGCACTTTAAATTGATTCGCGAGCGTGAGCACAGCCGCGATGTCGGCCTTCGACTTCGGCGTCACGACCGCTTCCGGTAAGAACGAAAGTTTACTCCCATCAAATGACTTTGCGAAAAGCGCATCGTGGTCGGTCGAGACGCGTCGGCCAAGTTTGCTTTTCAGTTTTCGTGTGGCTGGTCCGAAGGAAGGCATGGAAGTGTTTTCACATTCCAGCGGTAGTCCCCCCGCTTCAACCCGATAAAGCTCTTTTTCCTTTCCCCCACTTATGACCCGCGTCCTCCTTACGACCACGTCCTTCCAAGACACTCCCGGCATCCATCACGACATGCTCACCGCCACCGGTTTTGAGATCGTCCGCGAACGCGGCCCGCTTCCCGAGTCCCGCATGCTGGAACTCGCCGGCCAGTTCGACGCCTACCTTTGCGGCGACGACGCCATGACCCGCGCCGTCATGGAAAAATCGCTTCCCCGCCTGAAGGTCGTTTCCAAATACGGCATCGGCCTAGACAAGATCGACCTCAAGTCCGCCGCCGACCTGAAGCTGCCCGTGCTCTTCACCCCCGGAGTCAACCACACGACGGTTGCCGAGCACACGTTTGCCCTGCTCCTCGCCACCGTGCGCAATCTCGTGGTCGAGGCCAACCACACCGCCGCCGGTCGTTGGACGCGCATCACGGGCAACGAACTCTGCGGCAAAACCCTCGCGCTGATCGGCCTCGGCCGCATCTCAAAAGAGGTCGCAATCCGCGCCCGCGCCTTCGGCCTCCGCGTGATTGTGTTCGCCAACTACTGGGAAGAGGATTTCGCCCGCTGGCACGGAATCGAACGCGTGGAAACCGTGGACGACGCCCTCCGCCAGGCCGACTTCGTTTCCCTTCACACCAAGCTCACCGAAAAGACCAAGGGTTTGATCGATGCCCGCCGTCTCGCGCTCCTCAAGCCCGGTGTAGTCATCGTCAACACGGGTCGCGGAGAACTTCTCGAACTCGCCCCCCTCGTCGAGGCCGTCAAGGCGGGCAAACTCCGCTACGCCGCCGATGTCCTCGACCAGGAGCCGCCGCCCGCCGACCACCCGCTGCTCGGGCTCCCCGGCGTAATCGTCACCCCGCATATCGGCTCGCGCACCCACGAAAGCGTGCAACGCCAGGCCTCCTGCGCCGTGGAAAACCTCACGCTTTTCCTGGCCGGCAAAGAACCCATCGCCCGCGCCGTGTAACACAAGGGCTGAAGGACTGAATGGCTGAAAAGCTGAATCAATCCTCTGCCGTCCTCACTCCCGCTCACTCACTCAACTTCAGCCCTTCAGCCTTTCAGTCCTTCAGCCCTTTCCCCCATGTCCGAAACCTACCACGTCGTCCCCGAGTCCGCCCACAACGCCCTTGTCGCCGCCGCGTATCAACATCGCGGATACCTCGCCGACGAGGCCGCCGAAGGCGCCCGCTTTTGCGCCGAGGCCTCCCGCCACGGCATCCGCACCCACAACGGCCTCAAGGCACTCCATCTGGACCACCTCTTCGGCTCCGGCTCGAAGGGCTGCGTCCCCGGCGCGCAGATCGAGGAACGCCCCTCCCGTTTCCCCTCCGCCAAAATCTGGAATGCCAACAAAAAGCTCGGCCAGGCCACCGCCTATCGCGCCATCGACGAAGCTATCCGCCTCGCCGACATCTACGGCGTCGGCACGGTTTCCGTGGATAACGCCTTCCACTACCTCTGGGGTGCCGGCTACGTCATGGACGCCGCTCGCCGCGGCTACATCGCCTACACCAACTGCACCGCCGCCCTGGCCGAGGTCGTTCCCTTCGGCGGCAAGTTCCCCACCCTCGGCACCAATCCTCACTCCTGGGGATTTCCCACGACCGACGCCATCGGCTTTCCGCTCGTGATCGATTGGGCGACCTCCGTCATCGCGATGGGCCGCGTTCAGCAGCTCAAGCGTGAAGGCAAGCAACTCCCCCCGATGGCCGCCGTGGACAAAGACGGCAAGCCCACTACCAACCCCGACGACGTGTCCGCCCTCCTGCCTTTTGGCGCCCATAAAGGTTACGGGCTCTCCCTCATGAACGAGGTCGTCGGCGCCTTCATCGGCGGCTCGTTGCCCACCCTCCGCAACCGCTGGGACAAGGTTCCCGAAGGCGAGAAGGGCACTTGCGCGTTCTTCTTCCAGGTCATCCATCCCGAGGCGCTCAGCAGCGGTCTCTTCGCCAAGGGCCGCACCCAGTCGGAAAACGTGAAAGCCGTGCTCGCCGACGTCTTGGGCCACGGGAACGACGGAGCCATTATCCCCGGCCAGATCGAGGCAACCTTCGCCCAACACACCGCGAATGCCGGCGGCCTGCTCTTCACGAAGGCCGAGGTCGAAGCCTTTAACGAAATCGCCCGCGAATGCGCCCAACCCGAGTGGAACCTCGCCTCCCTCAAGTCCTACACAGTTTAACTTCCGAGCCGTTACACAAAGGGCACACGAGGTTGCACAGAGTCCACAGAGCACAATCCTCCGACTCCGTGCCCTCTGTGTTTCCTCTCGTGCCCTCTGTGTAACTACTCCGTTTTCGTCCAGACCCAAGTCGCCTCCGTCCTAATCCTCGCACGCTCCGCTCTGGCTATTCCGAGCTCTCAATACTCAACTCCAATCCCTCAACTTTTCACCATCACCCCCATCATGGCACTCAAACTCCGTCCCGCTTCCGAATGTCACTACGCCCAGCTGTCGCTCGGCGAAGTTATGCTCCGCCTCGACCCAGGCGAGTGCCGTATCCGCACCGCCCGTCACTTCACCGCCTGGGAAGGCGGCGGCGAATACAACACCTCCCGCGGCCTCCGGAAGTGCTTCAACTTAAAGACCGCGGTCTGCACCGCCTTCGTGGATAACGAAATCGGCCACTTGGTCGAAGACTTCATCATGCAGGGCGGCGTCGCCACCGACTTCATCAAGTGGCGCGATGACGACGGTATCGGCCGCACCGTGCGTAACGGCCTTAACTTCACCGAGCGCGGCTTCGGCCTGCGTGGTGCCGTCGGTAATCCCGACCGCGGCAACACCGCCGCCTCGCAGCTCAAGCCTGGCGACTTCGATTGGGACTACATCTTCGGCACGCTCGGCGTTCGCTGGTTCCACACCGGCGGTATCTTCGCCGCCCTCTCCGAGAGCACCGCTGCCCTCACCATCGAGGCGGTCAAGGCTGCCAACAAATACGGCACCGTCGTCAGCTACGACCTCAACTACCGCCCTTCCCTCTGGAAAACGATCGGCGGCCTCAAGAAGGCCCAGGAGGTCAACCGTGAGATCGCCAAGTATGTCGATGTCATGATCGGCAACGAGGAAGACTTCACCGCCTCCCTCGGCTTCGAGGTCAAGGGTCAGGAGACGCTGGGCCACATCGAGACCGATGCCTTCAAGGCCATGATCGAGACCGCCGTGAAAGAGTTCCCGAATTTCAAGGTCGCCGCCACCACGCTGCGCCACGTCATCACCGCCACCGTCAACGACTGGAGCGCGATCCTCTGGCACGACGGTAAGTTTTTCGAGAGCCGCAAGTATCCCGGCCTGGAAATCCTCGACCGCGTCGGCGGCGGCGACTCGTTCGCCTCCGGCCTCCAGTTCGGCTTCCTGTCCAAAAACGATGCCCAACTCGCCGTGGATTACGGTGCCGCGCACGGCGCTTTTGCCAGCACGACCCCCGGAGACACTTCGATGGCCACGCAGAAGGAAGTTGAGAAAATGATGAAAGGCGGCAGCGCCCGCGTGGTGCGCTAAGCACTTTTATAGTTCTCCAAGCCCGGGCCTAAAACCCCCGGGCTTTTTCATGCAAGGGAGGGACGACCTCCGTGTCGTCCGCACCCGTCACGGATGACCCAGAGGTCGTCCGTCCCCGAAAAGCATACCTTCATCGTAAGCACAGAATCTTTTCATTCTGCGCACTTTCCCCGTCCTCGCTTGTCCTCAAGCGTCCCGCCTTCATACCCGTTTCAACTCTTTTTATGTCCACCTGGTCCCGTTTCAAAACCCACACTTACCAGAACGCCGAGCTCGGCCTCGCGCTCGATATCAGCCGCATCCCGTTTCCCGACGGCTTCCTCGCCTCCAAAGAAGCTGCGCTGCAATCCGCCTACGCCGATATGGCCGCGCTCGAAAAAGGTGCCATCGCCAACCCCGACGAAAACCGCATGGTCGGCCACTACTGGCTCCGCGCGCCCCAGCTCGCTCCCTCCGGCGAACTGGCCAAAGAAATCTCCGACACGCTCGCCGCCATCAAGGCCTTCGCCGCCGAGGTGCACGCCGGCAAAATCCTCGGCTCCACCGGCAAGAAGTTCACCCAGCTCCTCGTGATCGGCATCGGCGGCTCCGCCCTCGGACCGCAATTCGTCAACCACGCCCTCGGCCGCCCCGCCGCCGACAAGATGACCGTGTCGTTCTTCGACAACACCGACCCCGACGGCATCGATTACGTGCTCGCCACGCTCGCCGGTAAACTCCCCGAAACCCTCGCTGTCGTGATCTCCAAATCCGGCGGCACCGCCGAAACGCGCAACGGCCAGCTCGAAGCCGCCGCCGCGTTCAAAGCCGCCGGTCTCGATTTTACCCAACACTACGTCGCCGTCACCGGTGCCGGGTCGAAACTCGAAAAAACCGCCATCGACCAAAAATGGCTCGCCCGTTTCCCGATGTGGGATTGGGTCGGCGGCCGCACCAGCGAACTGTCCGCCGTCGGCCTCCTGCCTGCCGCGCTCCAGGGTATCGACATCCAAGCCATCCTCGACGGAGCCGCCGCGATGGACGTCGTCACCCGCTCAACGCAAACCTCCGAAAACCCGGCCGCTCTGCTCGCGTTGATGTGGTTCTACGCCACCGACGGCAAAGGCACCAAGGACATGGTCATCCTTCCCTACAAAGACCGCCTCCTGCTTTTCTCCCGCTACCTCCAGCAGCTCGTCATGGAATCGCTCGGCAAAGAGCGCGACCTCAAGGGCAACATCGTCAACCAGGGCATCGCCGTTTACGGCAACAAGGGTTCGACCGACCAGCACGCCTACGTCCAACAGCTCCGCGACGGGGTGAACAACTTCTTCGTGACTTTCATCGAAGTTCTCAAGGACCGGGAAGGCGCCTCCTTCGACGTCGATCCGGGTGTCACCACGGGCGACTACCTGCAAGGTTTCTACCTCGGCACACGCGATGCGTTGTCCGAGAGCAATCGCTCGTCGGTCTCCATCACGGTGGGCGACGTCTCCCCGCGCACGCTCGGCATTCTGATTGCACTCTACGAGCGCGTGGTCGGCTTCTACGCGTCGCTGGTCGGCATTAACGCCTACCACCAGCCCGGCGTCGAAGCCGGCAAGAAGGCGGCGGGCGCGGTCATCGCGCTCAAACTCCAAATCGCCGAGAAACTCAAATCCGCCGGTGCCGGCCAGGCGTTCACCGCCGAGTCACTCGCCGTCGCCTTGGGTGCTCCCGCCAAGGCGGAATTGGTGTTCAAAGTCCTGGAGCATTTGGCCGCGAACGGCTCGGTGAAGAAATCCTCGAAGACACCGTGGTTTGAGTCCACGTATTCGGCCTGAACGTTTCCTTAGGCAGAAGGCCGCCCGTTGGCGTGTATCCACGGCCGGGCGGTCTTTTCCGGAAATTTTACCCTTTTCAACCCGGTCAGGCATGCTGACACTCCGCTTTCAATTCCCCTATGAAATCCCTTACCCTTGCCTTGTGTGTGATCGCGATTCTCGGAGCCTCCGCATCCACCTTCTTCTATTTCCAGATCGGAAAAACCAAAGAAGAACTCCAGCAGCAGGTTGCCCAATCCAGCGCCAGCTCTAACGAGCTCCAGGCCAAGTTAACCGACGCCGCTGCGCAGAGCGAAGCCCTCCAAAAGCGCCTCGCCGCCCTCGACAGCGATCTCGGCGAAGCCAAGTCGAAAACCACCTCCGCTGAATCCCGCAGCACCCAACTCACCCGCGATGTGGCGCAGCTCCGCAACCAGCTCACCGCCAAAGACGACGCCGAACAGGCGCTCAACCGCGAAGTCAGCCAGCTGAAACGCGAACTCGCCCAAATCAAGCTGGCCTCCGCCTCAGCCTCGGCTTCACCCGAGGAAATCGAGGGTTACAAGACGACCATTGCCACCCTTCAGGCAAAAATCACCCAGCTCGAGTCCGCCAGTGGTGGTGTCGTCGCGGTAGCCAGCCCCACGACCGGTAAATCCGGCGGTGCAGTCGCCGGCAGCCTAGTCGGGGAAGTCGTCAGCATCGGTGCCCAAAACGCCTTTGTCGTCCTCAATATCGGCTCCGGCAAAGGCGTGCAGGCCGGCCAAACCTTCAGCATTAATCGCAACAGCAACACCGTCGCCACCGCCACCGTGAGCAGCGTCCAGGAAAGTTTTTCCATCGCGCAAATCGCGGTTGGCTCCCTGCGCGGCGGGCTTACAAAGGGCGACACCGCCAGCCTCACTCACTAATCACCCAACATGGTTCGTTTCAAAAAACTGCTCCTCGCCGCGCTCGCCCTTGCAGCCGGTTCACTCCTCCTCACCGGCTGCACGACGACCGAGCAGGATAGCTCGATCCCATGGAGCCGCCCCGCCAGCTGGGAAGGCGGCGTCCCCGGCATGGGCGGCATGGGCACGCCCGGCTCCGGCACGCGCTGAGCAGTTTGAAAAAATCCGGCCTCGCGAAGGCCGGATTTTTTTGTGCCTGTTGACCACGACCATGGCCGAATCCACGCCCAACGCTTCGCTCACGCCCCAGCCCGGCCACCTCTACGTTGTAGCCACGCCCATCGGCAACCTCGCCGACCTCACCGAGCGCGCCCGCGCCATCCTCGGCTCCGTCGACTTGGTGGCCTGCGAAGACACCCGCTCCACTGGCTCTTTGCTCACCCGCTACGGCCTGCGCCGCGACTTGGTGGCCTACCACGACCACAACGAGACGGAGGTCGCGGAAAAACTCGCCGACCAGATCGCCGCCGGGAAATCCGTGGCCGTCGTTTCCGATGCCGGCACTCCTGCGATCAGCGACCCGGGCTTCCGCATCGTGCGCGCCTGCCGCCGCCGCAACCTGCCCGTCGTGCCCGTTCCCGGAGCCTGTGCCGTCGCCGCCGTGCTCAGCGCCAGCGGACTCCCCACCAACGGTTTTTTGTTCGCCGGTTTTCTCGTGGCCAAGACCTCGGCGCGTTGTGCGTTTCTGGAGAAATATCGCGATTTCGAGTTTACGTTAGCGCTCTACGAAAGCTGCCATCGCATCGACAAGTTCGCCGACGAGATCGTCGAAAAACTAGGCCCCGAACGCGTCGTGTGCATCGCCCGGGAAGTGACGAAGCTCCACGAAACCTTCCTCGTCGGAAAGGCCGCCGAGGTCCGCGACCGGCTACTCAAAGGGAGTATGAAGGGCGAGTTTGTCGTCCTGATCGCCCCGGCGGATTTCGAACTGTGATTGCCCACGGAACACACGGAATACACAGAAGAAATCGGAGAAGGAGAATCGGAGTTTTTCACCACGAAACACACGAAATACACGAAAGTCTGAAAAGAATCAGGCCAACCAGGTTCGATTCTTCCGTGTATTCCGTGTGTTCCGTGGGCACTCCCTCCGAGGATTGAAATCCGATTCTTCCTTTTCGTGTATTTGTTCCTTCCGTCGCCCAAAGGGCACCCGCCGTCAGTCACCCACTCCGCTTCGCTCCGGGGCCAATATCTGCGATATTGACCATCTTCGCGCTGCCGCGCTCCGTCGTGGTTCCACCATGTCTTCTCATTCACCCGTCGTCGCCGTCATCGATATTGGCTCCAACTCGATCAAGGTTCTCGTCGCCACGCGCCGTGATGGCGGGCGCATCGAGGCGCTCAAGACGCATACCATCGACGCGCGTATCAGCGCCGGCATCAGCCAGACCGTTCCCCGCCTCAGCGAAGAAGGCATGAGCCGTGGGCTCGCCGCAATCCACGACCTCCTCGCCCTCGCCGCACCGTTTGTCCCGACCACCACGATCCTCGTCGCAACCAGCGCAGTCCGCGACTCAGCCAACGGCGCCGAGTTCCGCGAACGCGTGCTCGCCGCCACGGGTCACACCATCCGCATCCTCACCGGCGACGAAGAGGCCGACCTCATCGGCCGCGGGCTCACCTGCGATCCCGCCCTCGCCCACCTGCGCGATTTTTATGTATTCGACCTCGGCGGCGGCAGCTTGGAATGCCTCGCCTTCCGCGACCGCCGCATCGAGCAAGAACTCAGCCTCAAACTCGGCTGCGTGCGCATGACCGAAAAATTCGTCAGCGATCCACTCGCGCCCTTGAAGACCGACGAATGCACAGCGCTCGCCCGGCACGTGCGCGACGAGATCAATCACTCGGGCTTTCGTTTCAACCTCACGGGGGCCGAAGCGGTGTTCACTGGCGGGACCATCACCAGCGTGCGGGTGATCAAAGGCGCGCTGCACGGCGTGCGTCTGGAAGACACGCCCGCAACTGTGCCGGTCGCGACAGTGCACGAGCTGCTCGATGAAATCGGCCTGCTCACCCTCGACAAACGCAAAAAAATCCCCGGTATGCCCGCCGCTCGCGCCGATGTGCTGCCGGCCGCTCTCATCACCGTGATCACGGTCGCCGAGTTCGGCCTTTTCGAGCGTTTCCACCATTCGCTCTACAACCTGCGTTGGGGATTGGCCGCGCACGCGTTGGGTTAAAAGTAGACGCGGCGTCCCGCCGCGTTTCCGAAATGATCGTTACAGAAAACGCGGCGAGACGCCGCGTCTACTTACCGATCACTTCGCGTTCAACGGGCTGCGCAGCCCCCGCTTGATCATGGTCGCGACCGGCTTCTCCAGCTTGCGCAACCCCTTCAAGATCGTCTCAAAATCCTTCGGCAACGGCGCGTGCAGATCGAGCACTTTGCCCGTGGCCGGATGTTTCACCACGAGGTGCTCTGCGTGCAACATCATGCGCGTGGGCTGCACCGGCAGGCGCGGACTCGGCTTCCACCCATACACCACGTCGCCGAGCAGGATGTGCCCCAGCGACTTCATGTGCACGCGGATCTGATGCGTGCGGCCCGTGTGAATCGTGCAGCGAATCAGCGACGCCAGATTGCCACCAAACACCTCGGCGCGCTCCCAATCGGTATGCGCATCGCGTCCGCCGGGACCTTCGACCACGGCCATCTTGTGGCGCTGCGTGGGGTTGCGTCCGATAGGCTTGCGCACGCTGCCGCTGAGCAGCGCCGGCACGCCATCCACCAAGGCAAGATACTGTTTGTGCGAGGTGCGCGCGGCGAATTGCTCGGAGATCCCGCGATGCGCGGCGTCGGTTTTGGCGACCAACATGATGCCGGAGGTATCGCGGTCGAGACGGTGCACGATACCGGGGCGCTCGACGCCACCGATACCGCTCAACTCGCCTTCGCAATGCGAGAGCAACGCATGAACCAACGTGTCGTCACCCGTGCCCGCACCCGGGTGAACAACCATGCCGGCGGCCTTGTTGATGGCGAGCAGGTGCTTGTCCTCGTAAATGACGTCGATGGGGATATCAACCGCCTTCAGTTCTGTGGGTTTTACTTCGGGAAAGCTAAAAATGAGTTCGTCGCCCGCAACCACGTCGGCGCTTCGGTCGATGACCTTGCCGTTGAGCGTAACCAGACCCGCGTCGAGGCAGCGTTGAAACGCCACCCGGCTGTGCTCAGGGAAAGCCGTCGCTAGAACCTTGTCGGCACGGGCGCGGGAAGAATCAGGCGGAACGGTGTAGCTAATGGACATACGAGCGCACCAACGTCAGGCACGATTGGCCGCAAGGCGATCTATCTCCGCGATCATTGCCGCGCGGGTTGCGGCCGGCACGTCGGCCACGGCCCAACCATTGCGCGCCAGCTGCGCGAGCTCTGCACGCGAGAACCCGCCTTCTGCGGCAAGCGCCGCGTATTCATCAGTGAGTGTATTCGCGAACACCAGCGGATCGTCGGTGCTGATTGTGCAGCGCACCCCAGCTTGCATGAGTGAACGCAAAGGGTGCGCGGCAATCGACCGGGCGACCCCGAGCTTTACGTTGCTAAGTGGGCACACATCGAAGGTCACGCCCCGCGCGGCCGCCAACGCCACCACCGCCAGATCCTCGGTCGCGCGCACGCCATGCTGGATGCGCGACGAGCCCAGTCCTTCAATCGCCTCGCGCACGCGATGCGCACCGTCAAACTCACCGGCGTGGACTTTGGTGACCTTACCCGCCGCTCGCAGAGTTTTCCAAACCACCGCCGTCCAGGGTTCAGTGTGAACCACCTCGTGGCCGTGTAGATCGACGCCGGCAAGATCATCCCAAGCGCCGAGGTCGTCGATCACCGCGCGCATCGGCCCAACGTAGTCAGTGCGGAGCATCCCGGCAAAAATGCGCACTTCGAGTCCGGCAGGAACCGCACTGCGAATGGCCGCCACGATCTCACGACCCGGCACGCCAATAAATCCGCTTACGGGCAGGTGAAACGAGGTCTCAACGTAGCGCACGTTTTGTGCGAGGTGCTTGGCGAAAACCGCCTTGGCCGCCTCGTGGTAACGCTCTGCCGAAGTGAACCATGGCAGCGCGTGACCAAGGAGGATCTCATCAAACTTCGAGAATGAAGGGTAACGAAAATCGGGCGCGCGAAAGTAAGGGTTTTCCGGATACAGTTCAGGCTTCCACGCATGCAACAGCTCGTAGGGCAAAGCACCTTCGAGATGAAGGTGGGTTTCGGTCTTCGGAAGCGACTCGATAAAATCCATCAAAACCATGTGCCCACGAAACACACGAAAAGACACGAAAGTCCAAACTCCGTGATTTCTGAATGGATCCCTTTTCGTGTCATTTCGTGTGTTTCGTGGGCAAACTTCCTACTCCTTACCCAGCAGGTAATCAGGGTTCAGCTTGTGCAGCGACTTCGGCACGAAGATGCCGTCTTTACGAATGATTTTTCCGTCGAACCACACCTCGCCGCCGCCCCACTCCGGGCGCTGGATGTTCACCATGTCCCAGTGGACTTGGGACTTGTTGCCGTTGCCCACGCCCTCGTAGGCCTGACCGGGCGTGAAGTGAAACGAACCGGCGATCTTCTCGTCGAAGAGGATGTCGCGCATCGGCTCGAGGATGTGCGGATTAAAGGCGATGGCGAATTCGCCGATGTAGCGCGCGCCCGGATCGCTATCGAGAATCTCGTTGAGGCGCTTGGTGTTGTTGGCGGTCGCCTCGACGATCTTACCCTTCTTGAAAACGAGGCGGATGTTGTCGAACGACGTGCCGAGGTAAACGGTTGGCGCGTTGTAGGCGATGAAGCCCTCGACGCTCTCTTTCACCGGGCAGGAGAACACCTCGCCGTCGGGGATGTTGCGACGCCCACCACACGTCTGGGAGCCAATGCCTTTGATCGAAAAGTGCAGGTCGGTGCCTGGGCCTTTGATGTGAACTTGGTCGGTCTTGTCCATGAGCGCCTTGAGGGCGTTCATGCCCGGGATCAGGCGGCCGTAATCAAGCGTGCAGACCTTGAAATAAAAATCCTCAAACGCCTCGGTGCTCAGCGCGGCCTGCTGGGCCATGGCGGACGTCGGCCAGCGGAGCACGACCCACTTGGTTTTGTTCACCCGGTGGTCGAGGACCGGCTTCATGATTTTGGAGACCATTTGCACGCGTGACGAAGGGATGTCGGAGTTCTCGAAGATATTATCGGACCCACGCAAGGCGATGTAGGCATCCATTTTTTGCATACGCGCATACTCGATCTCGGCATGAGGCGCGTATTGGGCTTCTTCGGCGCCCAGCATGAGTTCGCGGGAGACGCGGGCGTTGTGGAGGTTGACGTAAGGGTGCGCTCCGAGGGCGCGGGTGGCTCGAATCAGCGCGATCACCATGGCCTCGGGCACGTCGAAGGCGTCAATCAAGACGCGTTCGCCTTTTTTCAGTTCGCAGGAAAATGCTGTAAGGCCCTTGGCCAGTTCGTGGTAGCGGGAATCAATGATCATGGGTTGAGTAAAAGAGGTAAAAAAGATTATGCGGCGGGGCGATCCTGTCCGGCATGGAAACAGATTCGTTCCACCGCTTCGTCGAAGTCGGCCGCGCCGCGAATGATGTCAATTTCGAGTCTCAGGTAGTAAATCGGAACCGCGCAGGGCAGGCCGTCGGGAAGGCGCACGGCGTCTTTTTCGGTCGTCACGATGAACTCGACCTTGTGCTCGATACCTTCGGTGAAAATCGAAACAAAGTCCTCCGACGTGAACCGATAATGATCGAGAAAACGCCGCGTGAACTGGATCTTCCCGCCGAGATCCCGCACAAATTTCTCGAAGCTTTCCGGCACGGCAATCCCGCTGAACGCGCCGACTTTCCTGCCGCGCAACCAGTCGAGCGGCTGGCGCTCGTCGGTCCCGAAACGTTGGAGATATTGCGGACGATGTGCGCACTCGATCACGTCCACGCCCGGGTTATGTTTTTGGATGAGTTCCTCGAGTTCGATGTCACGCACACCGTCCGACTTGGTGAGGAAAACGTAGCTGGCCCGCTTGAGGTGCTTGATCGGCTCACGCAAGATTCCGCGAGGAAGCAGGTGGCCGTTGCCAAAGGGATTGGTCTTGTCAACGAGGAGCAGGTTGAGCCGGCCTTTGAGCGGAAGGTATTGGAAACCGTCGTCCAGGATGAGCGTGTCGCAGCCGAATTTTTTAATGGCGTAGGCACCGGCTTTGACGCGGTTTTTATCCACGATCACGAAGACGCCGGGGAGGTTTCGCGCGAGCATGTAGGGCTCGTCGCCGGCCTGTTCGGAATCGAGGAGCACGTTTTGGCCGTCGCTGACGATGCGCGGCGGCGGCTCGGCGGTGTGCGAAAGGCGAAACCACCACTTTTTCCACAGCGGGGCGGATTTACTGCGATAACCGCGCGAAAGGATGGCCACGCGGCGTCCGCGATCACGCAGGGCGCGGGCGAATTTCTCAACGACGGGCGTCTTGCCGGTGCCGCCTACCGTGAGGTTGCCCACCACGACGACGAGGCAACCGAGCGGTTGATCGTGAAAAATGCGTTCCCGGTAGAGCCAGAGCCGCGCCTGGGCGATGCCGCTAAACAAGTAGGACAGAGCCTGCAAAAAGCCCGCGAAAACCGTCGCCCGCATACCCTCTCGCCGACCAAAAATGACGTCGATCGTGTATTGTTCGAAGGAATTGATTTGGCGTTTGAGCCAGGACGACATGCGGGCGGATTAGGGAGTTGACGGTGGGCGGGTGGAAACGCTTGGTTGAAAGTTCTACCACGTCGCAAGCCGGGTCACGCAACTCAATCCTCCGCGAGTTGCCACGACATCCGCCGGGGCGCGCCGCAGGTCGATATCCAACACGCCCATGAGCTACAAATTGTTCATTCCCGGTCCCATTGCCGTCTCCGACAAGACGCTGCGCGCCATGGCTCAGCCCATGATCGGTCACCGCAGCACCGATTTCGTGGCGCTCTACAACTCCATTCAACCGGACTTGCAGGCGCTCTTCTACACCAAGGATCCGGTGTATATCGCCACCAGCTCCGCTTGGGGCGTGATGGAGGGCGCATTGCGCAACGTGTGCCAAAAAAAGGTGCTCAACTGCATGAACGGCGCGTTCTCCGACAAGTGGAACGACGTCGCCCTCCGCATCGGCAAACAGGCCACCGCCCTTAAATTCGACTGGGGCCAGCCCATCGACCCCGAGGCGGTCCGCAAGGAGCTCGCCACCGGTGCCTACGATTGCGTCACCCTCATTCACAACGAGACCTCCACCGGCACGATGAGCGACATCAACGCGCTCGCCGCCGTGCTGCGCGAGTTCCCCGATGTCATCTCGATCATCGACACGGTTTCGTCGTTCACCGTGGTGCCGATCAAGAAGGACGAACTCGGTATCGATATCATCATTACCGGCTCGCAAAAAGCCCTCGCGATGCCCCCCGGCCTCGCGTTGATCACCGTTTCCAAGAAGGCGCTCGAACGCTCCGCCTTGGCGAAAGACCGCGGTTACTATTTTGACCTGATCGAGTTCCAAAAGAACCACGAGAACGGCATGACCCCGAGCACGCCGGCCATCGCGTTGATCTACGCGCTCAAGTCCAAGCTCGAAGACATCAAGGCCGAAGGCATCGATAACCGTTACGCCCGCCACGCCCGCCTGAACAAGACCGTGCAAGACTTCATCTTCTCGAAGGGCTTTGCGCTGTTCCCCAAGGAGGGCTACGGCTCCGTCTCGTTGAACTGCTTCGCCAATACGCAGAACATCGACCTCGGCGTGCTCAACAAGGTGCTCAAATCGAAGCACAAGCTGGTCATCGACGGCGGTTACGGAAAACTGAAGGGCAAGACCTTCCGCATTTCCAACATGGGTGACGAGACCGAAGAAACCATCGCCGAGCTGATCAAAGCACTCGACGCCGCACTGGCCGAGACGCCCAAGGCAACGACCTGATTGTAAAAGTCTCGGTCCAATAACACGCTGACGAAGCGGCAGGCCTCAAACGCCTGCCGTTTTTTGTGCCAAAATCCTTGACTCTTTCATTTGAAAGTATAGTAATACTCAAATGAGATACACCCAACCCGACAATGAACAGGACGCGTGGGTTTTGAATGAGGCCGCCACCATCGCCCCCGCCGATCCCGCCGACGTGGTTGAGCGTATCATGAACGGTCTGCTTGTGCTGGAGTTCGACGCTTTGCGCGAGTTGCTTGGGCTTACGGTCGAAGACATGGCCCGCAAGATCGGCATCTCGATCGCCACGTTGTCGCGCCGCCGCCAGCACCGTGAGCGGCTCGATCCCGCCCACGGGGATCGGATCATGCGCTTTGCGCGATTGTATTGGCTCGCGGTCGAGCTTCACGATGGCGACGCCGCCACCGCCCGTGCGTGGTTACGCCGCCCGGCCGTCGCCTTGAAGGGGCGCGCACCCGTCGATTTCGCCGAGAGCGAGACCGGCGCGCGGGAAGTCGAGCACTTGATCGGTCGTATCGAGTATGGCGTCTACGTCTGAGTCCGCCGGCGTTCGCGGTTGGCGTCTGGTGAAAGAAAGGCACGCCGAAACGGCCTTCGACGGCGAGGGCGCGCGCATCTACGGCGGCCGTTGGAACTCCCCTGGTCATCGCATGGTTTACACCAGCGGTTCGCTCGCACTCGCCGCGCTTGAGACTTTGGTGCATCTCGACATCGCGCAGCCGCTTCCCCGGTTTCTGGCGTTTTCGCTGGCCCTCTCCGCAGATGACATCGCCAGCGCCAACCTGCCCGTTTCGTATTCGTTCGATGGCCCCCTGCCCGATCTCACGACGACGCGCAGGCTGGGCGACGCATGGTTGAAGGCGGGACGTCACCTTGCGCTTTCAGTGCCCAGCGCGATCGTTCCTCAGGAGTTCAACCTATTAATTAATCCGCTCCATCCGCGCTTCACGGAACTCGTGATCGCCCCGCCCGTTGCCTTCGCCATTGACGCACGTTTACGCCACTGAACGCAGGCCTTCCGCAAAACTAAACCTTGAAATCGCCCGCCGCGCCCCGTAACCGCTCGCAGCCTAATGAAGTCCCTCATCATCGCCGAAAAGCCTTCCGTGGCTGCAGATCTAGCCAAGGCCCTCGGTAAAATCCCCAAGAAAGACGACCACTACGAAAACGACCAGTATGTCATCTCGTCAGCGGTCGGCCACCTGGTGGAGCTCGAGATGCCGGAGGACATCGACAAAAAGAAATACGGCTTCTGGCGCCTCGAGATGCTCCCGATTATTCCGGAGATCTTTGGCCTCAAGCCCATCGAAGACTCCAAGGATCGCTTCAATCACCTTAAAAAGCTGCTCGCTCGCAAGGACATCGACCTCGTCATCAATGCCTGCGACGCCGGGCGCGAGGGCGAGCTGATTTTTGCCTACCTTTACCAGCTGGCCAAATCCAAGTTACCCGTAAAGCGCGCCTGGATGCAAACGATGACCACCGAGGGCATCCAAACCGCCTTTAACAAACTGCGCGACGGCGAGCAGATGGCCGGCCTTGAAGCCGCCGCCCGCTGCCGCTCGGAGAGCGACTGGCTGATCGGCATCAACGGCACCCGCGCCCTCACCAAGCGCATGTTTGGCTCCCGCGCCGGCAACGTCGCCTCCGTCGGCCGCGTGCAGACCCCCACCCTCGCCATCGTCTTCAACCGCGAATTGGAAATCCGTAATTTCAAGCCTCGCCCGTTCTGGCGCGTCACCGCCGAATTCAAGATCGCCAAGGGCACTTACGAGGGCGTTTACCAACGCGCCCACTTTAAGAAAGCCGAAAACGACGAACACGACCGCATCGACCGCGTCTGGGAAAAAGCCCTCGCCGAAGCCGTCCTCAACGCCTGCGTAGGCCGCCAGCTTGCTGGCGCTCCGATCTTCGCCTCCGTTCGCGAAGATAAAAAGGCCTCCAACCAGGCCAGCCCGCGTCTCTACGATTTAACTACGCTCCAACGCGAGGCCAACGGCCGCTTCGGCCTGCCCGCCCGTCGCACGCTCCAGATCGCCCAAGCCCTCTACGAGCGCCACAAGGCCATCACCTACCCGAGAACAGACTCCCGCGCCCTCCCCGAGGATTACATCCCCACGTGCCGTCAGACGTTGCAAAACCTCTCCGGAGAACTCGGCAGACACGCGTCCACCGTTCTCGACCAAGGCTGGCTGAAGCCCAACAAGCGCATCTTCAACAATGCGCAGATCTCCGATCACTTTGCGATCATCCCGACCACGACCGCGCCGGCCAATCTCGATGAGATGGAGGCCAAGGTTTACGACATGATCGCCCGCCGGTTTGTCGCGACGTTCTTCCCGTCCGCCGAATTCGACATTACCACGCGCATCTCGACCGTCGCTCCCGGCCACGATTTCAAAACCGAGGGCAAAGTCCTCACCGCTCCCGGCTGGCTCGCCGTCTATAACAAGACCGTCGTTGACGACGACTCGCCCGATTCCAAAGCCCTCCCCGCGCTCACGCCCGAGGACAAAGCCCGCGCGCTCACGGCCACCGCCACGCTCCACACCGAGACCACCAAGCCGCCGCCTCGCTACACGGAAGCCACGCTGCTCTCCGCCATGGAAGGCGCCGGCAAGCTCGTCGATGACGAGGCCATGGCCGACGCCATGAAAGAACGCGGTCTCGGCACGCCCGCGACCCGCGCCGACACCATTGAAGGCCTCATCAACCAGAAATACGTCGAGCGCAACCAACGCGAACTCGTGCCCACCACCAAGGCCGAGTCCGTGATCGAGTTCCTCGCCGCAGTGAAGGCCGACGCCCTCACCCGCCCCGACATGACCGGTCAGTGGGAATACAAACTCCGCCAGATGGAGCAGAACAAGTTCCCGCGGGCGCAGTTCATGCAGGAGATCATCGAAGTCACGAAAGGCATCGTAGATCGCACCAAAACCTTCGAGGAAACCGAAGCGAACTCCCGCGTCACCGACATCATTTCGCCCACTGACGGCCAGCCCATGTTGGAAACCCTCCGCGGCTTCCGTTCCCGCGATGGCGTGCTCACCGTTTACAAGGTCATGAGCGGCCGCAAACTCGACGAGAGCGAGGTCCGCCAACTCGTCGCCACCGGTGAGATCGGCCCGCTCGACGGCTTCGTTTCCGCCAAGACGGGCAACCGTTTCCCGTCCAAAATCAAGATCGTAGACGACGAGAAAAAACCCGGCCAGAAAAAGGCCGAGCTCGATTTCGGCGCCAAGGTGGACGTCAACACCCTCGAACCGTTCTGGACCAATCCAAAGACCGGCGCAGAGCTCTGCGAGGGCCCCACTAGCTACATCCTCCGCGAAAAAATCGACGGCGACTGGGTCGAAGGTTTCAAAGTCGGCCGCCTGATGTGCCAAAAACCACTTACCCGCGAGATGGCCATCGACTTGGTCGAAAAAGGAAAGACCGGCCTCATCATCGGCTTCACCTCCAAAAAAGGCCGCCCCTTCGATGCTCACCTGCTCAAGGTCGGCCCAAAGATCGCCTGGGAATTCCCCCCGCGCGCCCCGCGCGCCGCCGGGAAAAACGCCGACGGCTCGCCCAAAGCACCGCGCAAAGCCAAAGCCCCGCTCGACCTCACCACGGCCCAAAAGCTCGGCGAGAGCAAAGTCCATGACGGCGACCTCTACCTCACGGCCGACGCCTTCGTGGTAGTCAAACCGCAAGCCGACGGCAGCCCGCGCGCGGTGTTCGAATTGAAACGCATCCTCTGCGGAAAAGAGCTCCCAGTCGAAGAGATCGAACGCCTTGTTGAGATGGGTAAGACCGGCCTCATCGACGGCCTGTTGAGCAAACGCGGCACCACGTTCAGCGCCTACCTGACGCTCTCCAAAGACAAAAAGAAAGCCGAATTCGAGTTCCCGTCGCGGTGATCCCGAGGGAGGGACGGCCTCCGTGCCGTCCGTTTTCGGCTCGGTCAGTTGGTTATACTCCCCGCGAAACCCAACGCCAAAGTTCGGCGTCTCCCGTATGCCTTCCAAGCTCAAAACCTACCTGATCATTGTCCTTGCCGCGACCTCGCTCGTCTCAGGCCTCATCGCGTGGAATCAATCAAAGCGCCTCGCCGCCCTCCAGTCGGAACTCCTCAAAACCGACACGCCCGTGGTCGCCAAACCCCGGTCGGCCTCCGACCCGATGCCGATCCTACCCGCGGTCACCGAGACCCAGACGGCGGCGCCTCGCATCGAGGCCACGACCACCGAAGCCTTTATCGAAGAGACGGCCGCTTCCCAGCGCCCACGAAGCGGCACCACTCGCCCCAATTTTGCTGCGCTCATGGCCAACCCCGAGTTCGCCCAAGCCATGAACCTCCAGCAGCGCGCGGCTCTCGATGCGCGCTACGCCGCTCTGTTTAAAAAGCTCAACCTCACCCCGGCGGAACTCGACAAACTCAAGAACCTCCTCGTCGAGCGCCAGAGCGCCCGCATGGACGTGATGGCCGCTTCCCGCGAAAACGGACTCAACCCGCGCGAGAATCGCGACGAGCTCAACAAACTTGTCGCCGAAGCCCAGGCCGAGGTGGACGCCAATATAAAAGGCACGCTCGGTGAGCCTATTTTCAACCAGTATCAAAATTTCGAGGCCACCCAGCCGCAGCGCAACCTGGTCAGTCAGCTCGATCAACGTCTGAGCTACAGTTCCTCGCCACTCAATGGCACGCAGGCGGACTTCCTCGTGAATGCCCTCGCGGCGAGCAAGGCGCCCAATGCCGATACGGGCGGCGGCCCCGGTAATTGGGGCGGCGGTGCCAGCCGCACCACGATCACAGACGCCGTAATCCAACAGGCCCAAAGCGTGCTCACCCCCGACCAGGTCTCCGCGCTTCAGCAACTCCAAGCCGAACAAAAAGCTCAGCAGCAAATCCGGGAGATCATGCGCGCGCCCGCCAGCGGGACGAACGCCCCAAGCCGTTGATTGGTGGGGTGCCGGCGAGGGGTGCCTTGGCACCGCAGCGCAAGCCTTGCGCACTCGCCGCCAAAATCCGCACGGAGAAAACCCTTGCGGCGCAATTCGTGCGGTCGGTAGCCTGATCGTTCACCTTAATTGCCTTTCCCTATGATCGTAACCACCGCGCAGCTCTTCAAACACGCCTACGGCAAATACGCCATCGGCGCCTACAACATCAATAACGCCGAGCAGGCCATGGGCCTCTTCAAGGGCGCCATCGACTCCAAAGCTCCCTTCATTATTCAGATTTCGAAGGGCGCGCGCAGCTACACCGACAAGCGCATGCTTGAGGCGATCATCCGCTCAGCCGGCGAGATTTTCCCCGAGGCTATTTTCGCCGTCCATCTCGACCACGGTGACGAGCAGACCTGCTACGACTGCATCGATTCCGGCTTCTTCAGCTCCGTCATGATCGACGCCTCCCACGATCCGTTCGAGAAGAACGTCGAGATCACCAAGCGTGTCGTTGACCGCGCCCACGCCAAGGGCATCTCCGTCGAAGCCGAACTCGGCATGCTCGGCGGCGTCGAGGAAGACATCGTCGTCGAAGAAGGCCACTCCTGCCTCACCGATCCGGCCGAGGCCGAAGAGTTCGTGAAACAGACCGGCTGCGACTCCCTCGCCTGCGCCATCGGCACCTCGCACGGCGCCTTCAAGTTTAAGGGCAAGCAGTCCCTCCACTTCGACGTCCTTGAGAAGATCAAGGCCCGTATGGAAGGCTTCCCGCTCGTCATGCACGGCTCCAGCTCCGTTCCCCAAGAAGAAGTCGCCCGCATCAACGCAGCCGGCGGCACCATCGCCGGTTCGATGGGTGTGGACGTCAACGAATACCTCCCCGCCGCCAAGCTCGGCGTCACCAAGATCAACATCGATACCGACGGCCGCCTCGTCTGGACCCGCGTTCACCGCGAGTTCTTCCGCGACAAGCCCTCCGAGTTCGACTTCCGCCCCCCGGGCAAGATCTTCATCGTCGAATACGCAAAGTTCATCGCCAGCCGCAACGTGCTCCTCGGCAGCGCCGGCCAGCTCGACAGCCTCCGCGCCAGCCTCGGCAAGTAACCCGCCGTCGCGAAAGCGATTTCAAACGAACGCGACTCCCGCAAGGAGTCGCGTTTTTTGTATTTTAAAAGGTAGGGCGTTGACTCCGCTCACCGCCTGATAGGAGGCGCGGAGCGGAGTCCGCGCCCTACCTGTATGCAACCGCCCGCTCCGCCAGCTCCACCGTTCGCCGATACTGCGCGCGAAACTTATTGCCCAGCTCCTTGGCCAGCCGAATCTCATCCACCTTGTTTTTCGAGCGTAGTGCACTCCGGATACGCCCGTGGGTAATCGCGTAATCAACCGCCGAGAGATCTTGAAACTCCGCCAGCGCGTCCGCCGGCATGCCGGCGGCGATCAACGCCCGCCACGCTTCCTTGAGCTCCGGCTCGGTATCGAGGCACATCACCCGAATCACAAACGCCATCTCGCGGAACACGCGCCCCGTCCACTGTGGATGATACACCAGCCGCTCTTGAGGCGCATAAGGCTTCTCCTCCGGGTCGCTGCGCAGCGCATCGATCCCGTCCAACTGATAAAAGTCTTTCCTCACCGGCAGGCGACGCAGGGCAAAGTAATCGGGACCGCCCGGCACGCCCGGCTTTAGGTTCCACAGCGCCTGCCCCTCCATCGACAAGGAAAAATCGATGAACGCCTTGGCCACCTCCGGATTCGGCGCGCCCCGGAGCATCGCCACCGAGTCAACCGACGCCACCGCGCCGCCTTCAGGTGAAATATAGGTGAGCCGGTCATCCGCCCCTCGCCTGCGCACCGCCTCTTGTTGCTGACGCCCGAAGAAATCGATTCCCATGCCGACGGCGCAATCCCCTGCCGCCACGTCGATCGGCACCTTCTGCGCCGAGTCGGTGAAGTAGCGCGCGTTGGCCCCGATCTTCTGCAGTAACTTCAGCCCTTCGAGCCAACCGGCCGCCACCGCCTGCGCTTCTGCCGCCTTTCGGGCTTCTTCATTCACGAAGCGTGCCGTCGCCAACCGCGCGACCACGAGCTTTTGCATCTGCTGTTGGATCACATTCTCAAACGCCTTCGCCATCGAGCCGCTCTTGGTCGGATCGGCGAGCGCCACCTCGGCGAAATAGAGCGGATCCGCCAGATCCTCCCACGAGCGCGGCGGTGCGGTCACACCGAGCCGCTGAAGCGAATCGGCGTTGGCGATGATCCCAAACGAGCTCAACACCGTGCCCACCCAGCGCCCGCCCTTATCCCAAAACTCCTCACCGGCGAACGACTGCGGAATGACCTCCTCGGTAAACCATTCCGGATGCCTCTGCAAAACACCGCTATCCACCAGTCGCCCCGCCTGCGCCTGGCGGACGAAATCGAAGCTCCCGCCACCGTAAAACAAGTCGATGCCGCAGCTCACGTTCGAAGCCAGAAAGGCCGCCCGCGCCTCCCGTGCCTCGGGCGACGCGTCCGCCGGAAGTGCACCGTTCGCGAAACTCGTGAGCACGTCATTGCTCCACGACCTGCCCAGCTTGTTCACCCACTGGTTCTGAAACGCCGCTGTGTATTCACCTTCAAGATACCGGGCGATCTCCGAGGTTCCGCCAATCACCCGCCAGTCAAACGCCACCGTCTTCCCCGTGCGCTCGCGATACCACGACTTAAACGCCCGCTCAAACTCGTGACGGATCGCCTCGTTGTGCGGCGTGATCACGACCAGCGTCTCGTCGGCCTTAACCCCGGCCGATTGCGGGGGGCGCAACGCGAAGGGCAAAACCAACGTGGCTAGCAGCGCGAGGATGATGACGGCCTGCTTGACCATGATCAGGCGCCCAGAATCACCACGTCATCGGGCTCCACGCTTGCGAACAAATCCCCGTCCGAAGCCGCCCCGACGAACCGCGGGTTCAGCTCATAGATTTTCAGCGTCGTCCCTGCGGACACGAAGTCATACTGCGCCACCTCGCCGAGGTAAACCGAGTCGCCGATCCGCCCGCGCACCGCGTTGTGCCCGCGCGAATCGGAACCCAGCTTCCAGCACTCCGGGCGGATCGAAAGCGTGACCTTGGAGCCCGCTGCCGGCTGAAAACTTGGGTCGCCCACCACACCAAGAAAACGCCCGATGGTCGTTTCCACCGCGATAAAAGCCCCATCCGGTCCCAGCACGCGGCCCTCAATAAAATCCGTCTCGCCGATGAAGTGGGCGACCGTCTTCGAGACCGGGCGGCGATAAACTTCCTTGGGCGAACCGACCTGGAGAATCTTTCCACCGTCCAAGATCGCCATGCGGTCGGAAATGGACAGCGCCTCCTTCTGATCATGCGTCACGTAGACCGTGGTCAGTTTAAATTCTTTGCACACACGACGGATCTCCGCCCGCATTTCGAGACGCAGCTTCGCGTCGAGATTGGAGAGCGGCTCGTCGAGCAGCAGACAACGGGGGCGAATCACCAGCGCCCGGGCCAGCGCCACGCGTTGTTGTTGCCCGCCCGAAAGTTGGTTGGGTTTACGGTCGGCATAGGCGCCCATCCGCACCGACTCGAGCGCCTCGGCAACCCGCCGTTTGATCTCGGGCTTGGGGACTTTACGCTCCTGGAGACCGAAGGCGACGTTCTCCGCCAACGTCATGTGCGGCCAAAGCGCGTAGCTCTGAAACATCATCCCGGTATTTCGTTTGTGCGGTTCCAGCCGAGTCACGTCCTCGTCGCCGAAACGGATACTACCTTCGTCCGGTATATAAAAACCAGCCATGCTCCGCAGCAGCGTCGTCTTGCCGCAGCCACTCGGGCCCAGCAGGAAGAACAATTCACCTGGCTGGATCACGAGATCCAAGTTGCGTAGCGCAACCGTCGCACCGAAGCGCTTGGTGAGATTTTGTATGCGTATGGAAATCATGCCGGAGCGCCACGGGGTTTTGCTACGGAAGATTCCAGCCGTTTCTAAGTCAAAGGAATAGACCCCATTCACCGTGTTACGGTTATGAATGTTTATCACGAACCAGTTGCCCTCGCTGAATCCGCAGCCGTAGAATTTCACGATACAATGACCAAGGCCAAAAACTTTCCTCTGCACGCCGACCTCGATACGGTGCTTGTCTCCGAAACGGACATCAAAAAGCGCGTCAAGAAACTGGGTGCCGAGCTCGCCGCCGCCTACGGAGACGAAGAAATCACCGTCGTCTCGATCATTAACGGCGCCATCCTCTTCACCGCCGACCTGCTCCGCGAAATCCCCAATCCCATCCGCCTCGATTGCATTCGCATCTCAAGCTATCGCAACGACACGAAATCCGAGGGACAGCCCAAGCTGCTGCAAAGCCTCACCCTCGACGTGGCCAACCGCCACGTGTTGCTGATCGACGACATTCTTGACACGGGCAAAACGTTTTCCGCCGTCGCCGCGATGTTGAAAAAGCTCAATCCCGCCAGCCTGCGCACCTGCGTGCTCCTCGACAAACGAGGTCGCCGCGAGGTCGACTTCGAGGCGGATTTCGTGGGCTTCCAAATCCCCGATAAATTTGTGGTCGGTTACGGCCTCGATTTCGCCGAGCGCTACCGCAACTTGCCTTGCATCGGGGTGCTCAAGCCCAGCCTGCAGAACCCACCCGAGTGGGCGTAAAGGCAACGGGGTCGGGAGACCCCGTCTCCATTTAGTGGAGCCGGGACCTCCCGGTCCCGCCGCCGCCCACGCTGCCTGTCCTACGTCCGCGTCTACCGCTTCCGCCCCGCCTTCGGATACGCCCGGCCCGTCGACTTCTTTGCAGACTTCGCGGCCTTCCGATAATCTCCCGACTTCAGCGCCTCGATCTGGTCGCGCAACAAGGCCGCGCGCTCGAACTCCAGCTTGCTCGAAGCCACCGTCATCTCGTCCTGCAGCTCCGCGATGACGACTTTCACATCCTCCTCGCTGCCTTCCGCCACGACCGCCTCGTCGTCGCGTGTTCCGCTGCCGTCGTAAACATGCAAACTCGATTGCGCCGAACGCTTCACGCTGCGAGGCGTGATGCCGTGCTCCAGGTTGTAGGCGATTTGTTTCGCGCGTCGCGCCAACGTGATTTCCTGCGTGCGTCGGATCGAATCGGTGATCTTGTCCGCATAGAATATAACCCGGCCGTCCTCGTGACGCGCCGCCCGTCCCGACGTTTGAATGAGCGAGGTTTCACTGCGCAAAAACCCCTCCTTGTCCGCATCGAGAATCGCCACGAGCGCGACTTCCGGCAGGTCGAGGCCTTCGCGCAGGAGGTTGATCCCGATCAGCACATCGAAGTTGCCCAGCCGCAGATTGCGCAAGATCTCCACGCGTTCGATCGCATCGATGTCGCTGTGCAGGTATTCCACGCGGATCTTCGACTCGCGCATAAAACTCGTGAGGTCTTCCGACAGCCGCTTGGTCAGCGTGGTCACGAGCACACGTTCGCCCTTTTCAACGGCGCGCTTGATCTCGCCGATGAGATGTTCGACCTGCCCCTTCGTTGGGTGAATCACGATCTCCGGATCGAGCAATCCGGTTGGGCGGATGACCTGCTCGGCGATCACCGTCGAATGCTCCAGCTCATACTTGGCCGGCGTGGCCGACACGTAGAGCGCCTGCCCGGTGATCGATAAAAACTCGGCGAAGGTCTGCGGGCGATTATCGAGCGCCGAAGGCAGGCGAAAGCCAAAGTCCACGAGGTTCTGTTTACGCGCCCGGTCGCCATTCGACATGCCGCCGATCTGGGGAACCGTTGCATGGCTTTCATCCACCATCAGAATGAAATCCTTGGGAAAGAAATCCACCAGGCACACGGGCCGCTCGCCGGGTTTCCGACCGGCGATGATGCTGGAGTAGTTTTCGATGCCATTGCAGAACCCCATTTCCTGGAGCATCTCCAAGTCGTAGTTTGTGCGCATGCGGATACGCTGGGCTTCAAGGAAAAGCGCCTTCGCTTCAAAATAGGCCACCCGCTCGTCGAGCTCCGCTTTGATCTTCGAGATGGCCTGCGTGAGTTTGTCCTTACTGGCCACGTATTGGGTGGCCGGGTAGAGATCGAACTGGTCGAGCGTCCTCGTGACCGTGCCCGTAGTCGGGTCAAACTCACTGAGCGCCTCAACGTCCTCGCCCCAAAACTCCACGCGCAAACCGAGCTCAAGGTAAGCCGGCATGATATCGACCACGTCGCCGCGCACGCGAAAGGTGCCTCGCTTCAGATCGTAGTCGTTTCGCTCGTAGAGATTGTCCACCAGCCGCTCCAGCAGCACCTGACGGCCCAGCGGTGCGCCCTTGCGCAGCGGGATGCGCATCTCCTGGAAATCCTCGGGCGAGCCCAATCCGTAAATGCACGATACGGAAGCCACCACGATGACGTCACGGCGCGACACCAAGGAACTCGCCGTGGCGATCCGCATACGCTCGATCTCCTCATTGATCGACGAGTCCTTTTCGATGTAGGTGTCGCTGGACGCCACGTAGGCCTCCGGCTGGTAGTAGTCGTAGTAGCTCACGAAATACTCGACCGCGTTCTCCGGAAAAAAGTTTTTAAACTCCGAGTAAAGCTGCGCCGCCAGAGTCTTGTTGTGCGAGATGATCAGCACCGGCCGGTCGCATTGCGCGATGACGTTGGCCATGGTGAAGGTCTTGCCCGAACCGGTGACGCCGAGGAGCGTCTGAAACCGGTTTCCCGCCTTGATTGACGCGGTGAGCTGGGCGATTGCCTGCGGCTGGTCGCCCGTGGGCTGATATTCGGCGTTGAGTTTAAACAGCGGAGCCATGGTTCGTGTGCAGAACGAGGAACATTACCCGGTTGCCACCGGTGGCAACCGCCACCCCGCTCAAAGTCCCAAAAACTTAAACAGCCGGATGCGCAAATGATCCCTGCTACGGCCTTCCGCTGCTTCGCGCGACAGCACCACGCCCGGGCCGACCAGGTGTAGATCGAACAGCGGCGCCCGCCCCCGGCAGTAGCGCAAAAACCCTTCGCTCCGCACCGGCTTGAATTCCACGCGCGGGCTGAAACCGATGATGCCTGCTTGCGCCACCCGGCGCATGACCGGCTTGCCATCGTCGCGGGCGAGCAACGTGTCGGCGTGGAGCGCTCTCACACACGACACGAGCAGGCGGCACGGACCGGAAAACTCGAAATAGCCAAACCGCCCCGAAACCCACGACTGCCAGCTGAAGAGCCGCCAATGACGTCGAATGACCGGCGCTTGCTCGCGCCCCACAATGAGCCCCATCAAAAAACCGGCGCGCAACACAAACGCGCCGCCCTCAGGCACCGAGACCAGAGCGAGCTCCGCGAAATGATCATCCCCATTGGCGAACACGACGTTTCGCTCACCGTCGCTCCGCGTGTTACGCAGCTCAACCATCCGGGACAAGCCACCCGCCATACACGAGAGCGGGGCGCGCCAATCCAAAAGAAACTTTGTTCGCCGGCTAAGACCGTCGTCCGCCGCATGCAGCAGCCTCGGTCGCACCCACAACACCTCACCCGGCCAAAGCGTTGTATCCACCACAACCGCGCTTTCACTGACAACCGGCGACGCGTTGCCTTGGGTCGCTAGCTGCACCGGGCGTCCGCGTGAAACCCAAGTCGCCCAGCCATAATACAAAATCGCCGCAAGCACGACATCGCCGACGAGGTAAACGATGAACACCGCGATAATCAACGACCGCGCCTCGTTCCACGCGACCCGAAGATAATGCTCCGCCGGGTATTTTTCCTTTTTGAGCGCCCGTTCCTCCTGCTCCACCCAAGCGAGCCGTTCGGCGAGCGCCGCCCGCGCGGCCTCACCGGCCACGAACTCGCGTTGCAGCTCGATCGCCCGCGCTTGCGCCTTCGACTTCAGGCTTTCGACCTGTGCGATGCGATCATCGTGGGCTTTGAGTTCGTCTTCATCGCCGAAAAGGCGGCCCAACGCGCCGGCGCCGTGCTCGCGGATCGTCTTGAGAATCTTGTCGGCCTGCGTCGCGCGCTGTTGCTGCGTTTCCAATTCCAGAACGATGGCCGCGTGCCTCTGGTTCAGCTCCGCCAACTGCCCGCGAACGCTCGTGCTCTCCGTTTCGATCACTTGCATCGCCAGTGCCCGGCGTTCCGGGTAGCCGACGCGCTCATGGCCAAACAACCACAGGCTGTAGGTGGCCAGCGCGAGAGAAGCCAGCAGAAGAGCCATCCCCAGCTTGCGCGCCAGTCGGGAGAGGAAGGTTAAAACGAAGTGTGCCATCGGTAACGTTCATCAAGCGCGCACCTCACTCGGATTTCAACCGCCCATGCAGAGCGAGCCTCGAAAGTTTGCCATTCGCTTACGAGCGGGCACAGTCCCTGGCCAACCCCTCCCCAATCTTGTCATGTCAAAAGCAATCGTTTCTTCCCTCTACAATTCGGAAATCTTCACAATGGCGTGCCGTCAGTTCGACCAAGCGGCCGACGCGATCAGTCTTCCCGAAACGATCCGCGATCGCACCAAATACCCGCGGCGCTGTCTCGCCGTCGCCCTGCCCATCAAGCGCGACGACGGCAGCGTGACCGTGTTCGAAGGATACCGCGTGCAGCATAATCTCTCTACCGGCCCGGCGAAGGGCGGCATCCGTTTTCATCAGGACGTGACGATTGGCGAGGTCGCCGCGCTCTCCATGTGGATGAGTTGGAAATGCTCGCTCGTCGGCCTGCCCTACGGGGGAGCGAAGGGTGGCGTGATCGTTGATCCCCGCCAGCTTTCCGAGGGCGAACTTGAGCGTCTCTCGCGCCGCTACATGCAGGAGATCGCGCCTTTTATCGGACCCCATATCGATGTGCCCGCGCCCGACATGGGCACCAACGAAAAGATCATGGGCTGGATGATGGACACGTATTCAAACCACCTCGGTCGTAATGAACCGGCGTGCGTCACGGGGAAGCCGATCGCGCTCGGCGGTTCTCAGGGACGCCGCGAGGCGACTGGGGCGGGCGTCGCCTACCTCGTGAAGCGTTACCTGGAAGATCTCAACATTCCCATCGCTTCCGCGACCGTCGCGATTCAAGGCTTCGGCAACGTCGGCGGCGAGGCCGCCCTCGCGCTAGCCAACTATGGCGCGAAAATCATCGCGGTCTCCGACTACACGACCGGCATCTACAACGCCGCAGGCATCGACGTGAAGAAGGCGCTCACCTTCACCCAGTGTCAGAAAACCCTGCGTGACTTCGACGGCGGCGAGCCCATCACCAACGAGCAGCTCCTCGAACTCCCCTGCACCGTCCTCGTGCCCGCCGCGCTGGAGCGCGTGATCACGGTGGACAACGCGCCCAGGCTTCGCTGCCGCGTGCTCGCCGAGGCCGCGAACGGTCCCACCACCGTCAGCGCCGATAAAATCCTCGAACAGCGCGACGACATCGAACTCATCCCCGACGTGCTGTGTAATGCCGGCGGGGTAATCGTGTCGTATTTCGAGTGGCTGCAGAACCTCCAGAACTTTTATTGGGATCGCGACGAGGTGCTCCAAAAGCTTTTTGTGATTCTCGACCGCGCGAAGTCCTCGGTTGAATACCAGAAGCGAAAATTCAAGTTCAGCCGACGCCTGGCCGCGCTCACCTTGGGCATCCAACGCGTCGCCGAGGCTAAACAAAGCCGGGGGCTTTTCCCTTAATCTCGGGTGGGGTGTCCGCCGGGGGATGTTTCGGCACCCCACCGCCTGTGTGCGACGTTCGGTATTCGCTGCCAACTACAAGCGATGCCAACACATTTGAAATCCGGCATTAAAGCCGGGCGGCGTGGAACCGACCACGCCGGCCGCGGCACGCAAATCCCGCTTATCATCTGATCCGTTTTCGGCGAGTCGCTGCGCGCTGAACAGGCGCTTGGGAACCGCTCGCATGGATTCCTGACCGTCCGTTTATGCCCACCTCTCCACCCTCCTCTCCGGTTGCTTTCAATTTTCTTTCGCCGACCGTCTCCAGCAGAAAAAAGACGTTCAATGCGGGATTTTCAACGCGGTCAGAGATCAATAAACGAGGTCGGCCGCTCATCGCGATCTGTCATCTGAGCTGGGATTGGGTGTGGCAACGTCCCCAACAATTCCTTTCGCGTCTTTCCCAAACCCACCCGGTGCTGTTCGTCGAAACGCATTGCACGGAGACTCCGGCGAGCTTCACCCGCACGCGCGCTGCGCGGCATTACCACGACGTGACCATCCTCGAGATGCACCTGCCCGCGCAGCACTGGAAGGATGGCGCGTTCATTGATGGCGAGCGCCGACGTGTCCTCCGAGACCGTCTGGCGGGGGAGTTCAACGGCCGCTTCGATGATGCCATCCTGTGGTTCAACGACCCGATGGCTTCCACCGCCTACGCCGGCCAGCTCGGCGAATGCATGATCGTCTACGATTGCATGGACGAGCTGTCGCAGTTTCACGGTGCCGCTCCCGAACTGATCGAACGAGAACGCGAACTGACGCGGGCCGCCGACGTGATTTTTTGCGGAGGTCGCCGGATGCGCGAGAAACGCCTCCCGCTTAACCCCAACACCCACTTCTATGGCACGGGCGTGGACTGCGACCACTTTGGCGCCGCCCGCTCGGCCGAGTTGCCCGTCGACCCGGAAATCGCCGCGCTCAAAGGACCCGTTTTGGGTTACTTCGGTGTCGTCGATGAGCGCCTCGACTACAAATTGCTCACCGCCTTGGCCGACGCCAATTCCGCGTGGAGCATCGCCATGGTGGGCCCGGTCGCCAAGATCGACCCCGCCTCACTCCCGCGCCGCCCGAATCTCCACTGGCTGGGCGCTCGTCCGTATGAGCAATTACCCGCGATCACGAAGGGTTTTTCCGTCTGCTTGATGCCGTTCGCGCTCAACGCCGCGACCGAATACATCAACCCCACCAAGGCCCTCGAATACATGGCCGCCGGCCGACCCGTAGTCTCCACCGCGATCAACGAGGTGCGCACCAATTTCAGCCACGTGTCCCGGATCGCTCGCACCCACGAGGAGTTCATTAAACTGTGCGGCCGCGAGGCCCGTTCTCCTTCGCGGATGCGCATCCAACGCGGCCTCAAGCTCGCCTCGGAAAACACGTGGGAAGCCATCGCCGCCAAGATGGACGAGCATATCAACAACTCCCTGGCTCGCCGCCGCGAACCCCTCAACAACGCCAAACTCGCGCCCGCCGCAGCTTCTCTTGCCACCAACCGGCCCGCCTATGTTTGACTACCTTATCGTCGGGGCGGGCTTCGCCGGCAGTGTGTTGGCCGAGCGCCTTGCCCGCGAACAGGGCAAACGCGTGCTGATCGTCGACCGGCGCTCCCACATCGGCGGGAACGCCTACGATTGCCACGACCAGCACGGAGTTCTCATCCACCGCTACGGTCCCCATATCTTTCACACCAACTCGGCCGACATCTTTGCCTACCTGTCCCGCTTTACCGAGTGGCGG
This sequence comes from Rariglobus sp., assembly GCA_031412735.1. Lineage (GTDB taxonomy): Bacteria > Verrucomicrobiota > Verrucomicrobiia > Opitutales > Opitutaceae > Rariglobus. The sequence continues at coordinate 43,386 of JANODO010000055.1, forward strand.
CAGTATCAACATCGCGTGCTGGCGTGCGTCGACGGTCGTCTCGTGCCGATTCCGATCAACCTAGATACCATCAACACGCTCTACGGGCTCAGTCTCGACTCCGCCGGAATGCGGGACTTCCTCGCCTCGGTTTCCGAGAAGCGCGAGCCGATCGTCACCTCGGAGGACGTGGTCGTGAACAGCGTGGGGCGTGAGCTCTACAAAAAGTTTTTTCGCGGATACACGCGTAAGCAATGGGGCCTCGATCCCTCCGAGCTCGACGCCCAGGTGACTGCTCGCGTGCCCGTGCGGTTCAACCGCGATGACCGTTACTTCACGGATTCCTATCAGGCGATGCCGGCGCGCGGCTACACCCACCTGTTCGGCAACATGCTCGATCACCCGAACATTAAGATCATGCTCAACACCGACTATCGCGAGGTGCGCGATTTCATTCCGCATGATCAACTCATCTTCACCGGCCCGGTGGACGAGTTCTTCGACTACCGCTTCGGTAAACTCCCCTACCGGTGCCTGGAGTTCAAACACGAGACTCATCACCAGAGCGTGTTTCAGTCCGCGCCGGTTGTGAATTATCCGAACGAGTATGACTATACCCGCGTCACCGAGTTCAAATACCTCACTGGGCAAATCCACCCGTTCACCAGCGTCGTCTACGAGTTTCCCCGAGCCGAGGGCGATCCTTACTATCCCATCCCGCGACCCGACAACGCCGCGCTCTACAAAAAATATCGCGAGCTCGCCGACTCGACGCCCGACGTTCATTTCGTCGGCCGCCTCGCGACCTATCGTTACTACAACATGGATCAAGTGGTCGGCCAGGCGCTCACGCTGTTTCAGAAACTGTCCGGCGTGAAACACCCCGAAGCGATGGCCGTCGCCTGATCCGAGCCCCACTCCCGTTTCATCATGTTTCCGTATTCCTCCATCCCGCGCCCCGAATATCCCCGACCCGAGCGCCAGCGCGGTCGGGTCGAGGGCCTGGACTGGCTCAACTTGAACGGGCCTTGGCAATTTCGTTTCGATCCACACCGCGCCGGCTTGGATCTCAAGTGGGCGGCTCTCGGCGGCGGGACTTGGCGCGAACAAATCATCGTTCCGTTTTGCTGGGAGTCGCTGGCCGCCTGGGGCGAAGGCGACGCCGCCGGCAACGATAACTTCTACTCCACGCGTGTCTTCTTGAACCCGGTCGACGTCACCCGGGCGAACCACCGGACCGCCCCGCGCTACGAGGTGGGTTGGTATCGGCGCACGGTCGAGATTCCGAACACCCGCGAATGGCGCGGTAAACGCATTATCCTCACCATCGGTGCGGCGGATTTCTTCACCGATTGCTGGTGCAACGGCGTCCATCTCGGCCATCACGAAGGCGGCTATGTGCCGTTCGAGTTCGATCTCCCCGACACGCTGGCCCACGCGCAACCGGGCGAGCCGCGCACCGCGCTCATCGTTATCCGCGTCGAAGACCCGATGGACAACCATGAGCAGCCCGTCGGCAAACAATGGGGCTGGTATACTCCGACCAGCGGCATTTGGCAGACGGTTTTTGTCGAGCCGCGTTCCTCCGCCCACATCGAGTCGTTCCGCATCATCACGGATATCGATCACAGCCAGGTGAACTTCGAGGTGTTTTGCGAAGGCATGGAAGGCGACGCCGATGTCGCCATCGAAATCATTCCGCCGGAAGCCTCGCCGCACACGCTCGTGCTCAGTGGCCACGGTGGCACCGCGACCGGGTCGACGGAGTTGCATCCGCTGTCGCTGTGGGATCCCGGCGACCCCAAGCTCTACCCGATCATTCTTCGCCTGCGACACTCCGACGGCCGCGTGATCGACGAGGTGCGCAGCTACTTCGGCATGCGAAAAATCAGCACCGCACCCGCGACCGATGCAAACGCCCCGGCGATGCTTTGCCTCAACAACAAGCCGATCTACCTGCGTGGCGCGCTCTACCAATCGTATCACTGCGACGGCGTTTACACCGCGCGCGACGCCGCGACGCTTCGCAGCGACATCGCCTACGCACGCAAGGTCGGCTTCGATTTCCTGCGCATTCACATCAAGCTCGATGATCCGCTGGTCCTCTATTACGCGGATACGTTGGGCATTCTGCTCATGCAGGATTTCCCCAATTTCGGCGAAGGTGGCGACACGCCGACCGGACGCCGGCGTTTCGAGGAGATGATGCGGCTCGGTTTCAAGCGCGATTTCAACCATCCGTCGATCATCTCGTGGTGCATCTTCAATGAGACGTGGGGCTTTGGCGGACAGACTGAATTGATGAAGGTCATCAAGCCGGACATGTCGGCGACCAGCGTCAAAAAAGAGATCGAGAAGATCGCCAACACGTCGTCGTTCAAGTGGGTCCACGAAATGTGGACACTCGCCAAATCCTTCGATTCCACCCGGCTGATCGAGGACATGAGCGTGGTCGTCTGGGAGCATCTCGCCGCCTACGGCCACGTCGATACGGACATCAACTCCTGGCATTTCTACATCGACGATTACGACCGGGCTCGCGCGCACATCGCGAACGTGGTGGCGAAGACTTATCGCGGATCCAATTTCAACTACATCGAGGGCTTCACCCAGAGCGGCGCGCCCTTGATCAACAGTGAATACGGCGGCATCGGCGCGCTCGATGGCGACGTGGATGTGAGCTGGACGTTCAAGTTCCTCACTAACGAACTCCGTCGCCACGGTCAACTTTCGGCCTACATCTACACCGAGCTCACCGACGTGGAATGGGAGTGCAACGGCTTCCTCAACTACGACCGCACGCCGAAGGAATTCGGCTACCTGCCCAATATCGTGAACCAGGGCGACGTGCTGCCGATCGACTCCCCGCCGATCAGCCGTGTCCCCCTCGGCGGCGTCGTCGATGTCGAGGTGCTCTCCTCCCATTTCTCCCGGCGTCGCCACGAAGCCGTCACGTTTCATTGGAACTACTCCGGCATCGACACGCTGGGCACGCTCCACCCTCAGCTCGCGCACGGCAGCGAGCGAATCCCGTTCACCCATCATCGCGTCGAACTCGCCAAACGACTCTCGCTGAAACTCCCCGTTGATCCGATGCTCTGCACGTTGTCGGTCGCCGCAGTCACGCCTGAGGGCCAAACCATCGCCGGGAATTTCATTCAACACCTCGTGGGTGAAGGCCCGCTTCCCCAGCGTGATGACCGGGGCAACTCCCTGGTCTTGCGCCAGGCGGTCCAGTCCTGGCACGCCGCCGAGTGGAGCGGCGGCGCGAGCACCCGCGAAGGCGCGCAAAAACTCGGTCAATGTTTCGGCGATGGTGTCGGGTATTTCGAGTGGCGTTTCGAGGACGAAGCTTTGTTGCGCCTGGCCCAGGCGCACCGCCTGCGTCTGCTCTGCGAGGTCTCCGCCCATCGGGAGGGAACGCCCCAGACCGGCAGCCTGCGTTTCCCCACGCGCTTCGAACTCATCGTGAACGACCTGCCCGTTCATCGCGCGTTGTTACCTGATCACCCACACGACACGCGCGGCGCGCTCAGCTACATGAAAGGAAGCCGCGGCGGCTACGGCTACCTCATGCGCGCATCGCTGGAAGACAGCGTGCTGCAAACGATCGCCGAGCGCGTGGCCAGCGAAGGCGTGCTCCGGCTGCGTTTCGCCGTCCCGGTCCATCTCACGCCCCACGGCGGCCTCACGGTTTACGACCACGACTGCGGACGCTTTCCCATCGGCCCGACCGTCGTGATCGACTGGGGACAAGCCGACGAGTTAGCAGCTTAGTCTAGGGCGTATTTTTGCCATATCTCAGGGCGTCGAACTCTACCGAGTGAGAGGCAAAGCAGGCTGGGCCGGCGTTGTCCTCGGCGGCGCGACCCGCTGTGTCGCCTTCGCCTCGGCCGCCTTGGCCGAGCCTGCTTTCCCTCTCACGCCGACCTGATTTATTCAGAAACACGCCCACGTTCTACTTCGTTAAAACCCGGAATTGGCCGCAAAAAGGCGCAGAAGAGGCAAAAACGAAGGCTCGATTTTGTGCTTTTTGTGCTTTTTTCGGCTATCCTCCGGGGCCCCTCGTAATTTATCCGACCCAACAAAGTAGAACTAATTCACGGTGACGCGCAGGCGCAGGAAGCGGCGCGGCGGAGTGGCTGCGGGGAGATCGACCGTGTCGGTGATGGTGACGGATTGGCCCACGGTGCCGGGGTTGGTGGCGATGGCGGTCCACGCGTTGGTCGAGAGGTCGGGTGAGGCTTCGACGATGTAGGTCAGGTCGGAGCGGGCGCGGAGGAAGGAGACCTGAAGCCTGAGACCTGAAACCTGAGGAGTAGGAACGGAAACGGAGGCGGCGGAGGTCGGCGTGGTGCCGAGGGCGTATTCGAGTAGGTTGGAGGCTCCGTCGCCGTCGAAGTCCGCGGTGTCGGCGGCGGTGCCGGTGTTGGCCGAGGTGGCGAAATTCGCGAGACGCCAAGACGCGAGGGCACTGAGGTATTGGGACAGGACAACGGTGTTACCTGTCTGCGTGACGAGGAAAGTCCCCTCGCCTCCGGTGGTCGCGAGGCGCTGGCCGAAGGTGCCGGTGAGCGCGCCCGTTGAGTTCAGGACGGTGAAGCTGGTCGCGTTGGACGGCGTAAACCCGTTGATGAGGCTGATAGCGAGCGAACCCGAAAACGAGGTCGTGCCTGAGACGGTGAGGTAGTCGTATTGGCCGGTTTGATACGCCGTGGCTTGGGTCGTGCCGCCGAGGTCCACGGCCAGCGTGGCGGCGGGGGCGAGCACATAGTTGCCGGTGATAACGGTGCGACCGGCGATGCCCTGGTCGCCTGGAGCGAGCGTGCCGCCGGATTGGGTCAAGGTGCCGTTGGCAGCGGTATCGGCGGAGCGGAGGTGGGTGGCTGTGACGGTTCCGGCAACGAGCGTGCCGCCAGTGAACGCGAAGATCTGGCGGGCGTTGGTTGGACCGCCGCTGAGCGAGCCCGGCACACGAAGTTTGCCGGTGCCGGAGAGTGTAAAGGTGGCGGTGCCGAGGCCGGCGGCGTCGGCCCCGAGGGTGAAGTTGGAGGTGGCCGCAAACAGTCCGCCGGAGAGCGCGTAGGAGGGGCTCTTGGCAGCGGTGGTATCGGTGCCGCCCAGACTGGCCGAGGTGGCGAGCAGGGTGCCGCCGGTTTGGGTAGCGGTGACATTCTGTGCGCCGGACTGGGTGGCGCTGCCGGAGCCGCCTATGCGAAAACCGAAGCTTGCTGCGGCCCGGAGATCAACGGTGCCGCCGGTGACAGCAAAGGTCTGATTGGCAGAGGCCAGCTGGAAACGGTCAACAGGAGTGGAGGTGAAGGTGCCGCCTTCGATGCGGAGGTTGCTGGCACCGCCGTTGGTGGTAAAGGAGGTGTTACCATTTTTTACCACCACATTGAAACCGGCGGTGTTGCCCGCGAAGGCGAGCGCGGCGGTGGGCGCGGCGTCCACGACCACAGTTGCGCCGCTTGCACCGGTCAGGGTCGTGAAGCTGTTGGTGGAGTTGGCGGGAAGAGTGGTGGCGTTGAGCGTCGCGACGGCGGACGCCTGGTTAACGCGGAAAACGCCACCGCTGGCGACCAGTGGCCCGGGGAAGGGCGTGGTGGCGTTCGGGGCATCGTAGGTAAAGGTGCCGGAGCCGCCGAGGGTAAGCGTGGGCGTGCCGGATGACGCGGTGACCGGCGCGGCGAACGCGAGCGTGCGGCCCGAGGCGACCGTCCACGACTGGGACGCGGCGAGAACGACGGGCGCATTGACGGTGAGGTTTTGCGTAGCGGTGGAGAGATCGATGCCGCCCGCGCCGAGGGCGAGCGGGCCGGTGCCGGCGTTGAGCGTGATCGCGGCGGACGGGCTGGTGAGCTGGAGTCCGTTGACGCTCAAGCCCGACCCGATGGCTACGGCACCGCTGGTGTAGGTGCCGGTCCAAACGGCGGCGTCGGCGGGGCCGGGCACGGCGGTGGGCGACCACGAAAGGCCCGAGTCGAGGGCGGTGAGGTTGTTGGCCTTGGTGAAGGTGCCGGCGGTGGAACTCGCGCTGGCGGAGGCGGACGTGGCGGGCCCAAGGCCATTATCGGCGACGATGCGGTAGAAGTAAGCGGTGCCGTTGGCGAAGCTGGCTCCGGTGTCCACGTAGTTCGGGGCGATCAGGCCGGTGGCCAGCGTGACGAAGGGTCCGCCAGCAGCCGTGGCGCGCTGCACGGAGTAGGTCGGCGTGGTGTCGGTTGGACCAGCGTCCCACGACAGCGCTACCTGTCCTAGGGCGGGCGTGAGCACGAGCCCGGTGGGGGCGACGACCGGGTTGGGAGAAAGGACAGATACGACCGGGGTAACGGTTTCGCCGCCGAGCGCGCCCGAAGTCGTGAGTGTGTAAAAATAGGTGACGCCGGTGGTGACGGCGGTGTCGGTGAAGGCGGGCGAAGTGAGGCCGGTGGCGATGGTCTGAAACGGACCGCCCGCCGATGTGGCGCGGTCCACCGAGTAGACAAGCGACGGCGACGTGTCCCACGTGAGCGCGATGCTGCCGGGCTGCACGGCGCAGCGGGGCGGGCCGATGAAAACCACGTTGTCGAAGACGACGCTGGTCAGCGTCGTGTTCTGGCCGCCGCCGGCGAGGCCGACCAAAGTCGAGCCGGTGAAGTTAACGGTCGCGGGTGCGGTCATCTGGATCCACGTCTGGCCGTTATAGGAGTAAAATGCGGTCACGGTGCTGCCCGCGCGGACGAGGCGCAGCCAGATCGGCCGGGGGACGTTGACGCGCGTGAAAGGTCCGGCCAGGGAAGCGGAAGCTCCCACTGCGGTGCGCGAGATTAACGCCAAGGGATTCACGAACGTGTTGTAGGAGGACGCCGCCATGAGGCTGTTGGCTGCGGTGTTTTGTTTCAGGACGATGCCGTAGGACCCGAAAGCGCTGACGTCCCCGCCCTCGCCCGTGACCGAAACCAGCCGCGTGGTGAACGTGCCGTCGCCGGTCCACGGAAGGGAGACAAAGGACGCCTGGTCGTTGAAGCTGCCGATCTGGCCGCCAGTGAACGTGAGCAGATACGAGCCGCCCTGCCGGTAGAAACCGTAGCCGGCGGTGGCGTTACCGATCAACCGGCCGGTGAACGGCGCGGCATCGCCGGCCAAGGCAAGCTCGGCGCTGGGCGGGCCTTCAAGGTCGTTCAACCACGCGGTGACGACGTAATAAAAACCGGTGCCGGCCAGACCGCTGTCGGTGAACGACGGGTTGGTCTGCCGATCGGAGACAACGGTGTAAGGACCGCCGGGGGTGGTGGCGCGTTTCAGGCTGTAGGCGGTGGCGCCGTCGAAGGCCCGCCAGGCGAGCGTGATGCCCGCAGTGCCGCCGGGCAAGTTGGTGACCGAGGTAACAGAGACAACAGGCGCGGCGGGGACGACGGTGACGGTGAACTGGCGCGACGTGATTTGCCCGCGGCTATCGGTGGCGGTCACGAACACCGGGTTGACGCCGATCGGGAAGACGGTGCCGGAAGGCGAGCTGATCGCGGGCGTGAGGGACGCGGCGGTGTCGTCGGTGGCGGATACAGCGAACGCGGCGCCGGCGCCGGGCTGGCCGTTGAACGCGGGCGTCGCGGATGAGGCCGAGACGGTGAGGTTGGCAGGCAAGTTGAGCGTGGGTGCGACCCGGCCCGTCTGAGTGCGGACCAAGGCGCGCACGCGGGTGCGTTTGTCGGCGGCGGTGGAATCAAAGGTGAGCCGGTCGGTGTAGCCGTTGCGCAGGTCGATGGAGGCGACGGTCTGGTCGCCGTTCCAGGTGGTGAGCGGCAGGTTGTCGCCGGACTGGTGGGGGAAGAGCAGGACCTTGTAGCGCGGCGAGACGACGTTTTCGCGTGTGATGAGCAGGCGGTTGCTCGGCAGGTAGCCGTAGGCGTTGTAATTGTTGTCGAAACCGTAGGGCAGATTGTAGCCGGCGGGCGTGCCTGACATCGGACGGGTGTCCAAGAGCATGGCGGGCTGGCCGGAGGTCGATTGCTCGCTGAGATCGCGGACGAGGAGACGCGGACCGGAGGCGGCATCGCGTTCGTGGAAGAGCACGGCGTTGGTCGCGGTGGCGCCGGACTGCATGCGCAATGAGGAGAACGTCGCGTTGTTATTGGCATCCACGAAACGGCCGCCGGAGCCACCAAAGCCGACGGCGGCGGACATATTCCACCGGTAGTTGCGCGGCGTGGTGCCGTCGGCGGTGATGTCATCGATGATGAGCACGTAGGGCTTGGCGCCGCGCACGGTGAGCACGGAACGCAAGGCGTGCTGGACCGGGTTGTAGGTAAGGTTGCCGACCTTGAGCGTGGCGGTGTCGGCGAGCGGGTCGTAGTCCGCATACATCTGCGACAAGGCGTCTCCGTAGAAGAACGATGCGTTGCGCCGGCCGGTGTCGAGGCTGGCCGTGCCCTCAAAAGCGTATTGGTAGGCGGACGTGGCGTCGCCGGCAAAGAGCGCCCACTGAGCGCCGGGGTCTTCGGTGGCTTCGAGCAACCGGGCCGGCGGCGTGGGGTGTTGGCTGCGCGTTTCGGTCATGGTGGACGCACTCGGGCTCTGGCCGACATAGCCAGCGGTGACGGGATTCGAGACGAGCGCGGGGTCCTGGACCAGGACGGTCGCGGCCACCTCGTTGATCGTCATATGGTAGCCGGCGGGGCTGCTCCACGCGCGGCCGAGGGCGTAGAGGGAGAAGTTATTGGCCTCGGCGTGCATGTGGCCCTGCACATCGGCACGACACTCGAAGTAGAGGGAGAGATCGTTTTCCTGCCAGGTGTTGCGCGAAAACGCCGCGCCGCGAAACGGATCGAGCTGGGTGAGCGACAAGGTTTTTGCCTGGGCGACTTGGGCGAGCGTCCGAGAGGTGCGCTCCACGTGGAAGAGCGCGGTGAGAAACGGGTTCCCGCCCTCGCGCAAAAACGCGCGGTGAACGTAGTCGATAAGCGGATCGTCGGGGTAGACGTATTGGGCCAGGTAGCGGCCGTCGTTGGTGTTGGGGCCATTGCCGAAACCGAGGCTGTCGTGGTGATCCCACATGACCATGCCGCCATCGGAGGCGCGGGGGTTCAGGGTGTTCAACGCGTGAAGCGAAGACTGGTAGATATTCGTGGTGGCAAAGAGATTTTGACCGCGACGAGACAACGCGAGCATCGCGCCGCCGGAGCCGCCCATGCTCAGCTCGAGGTAAGCATGGTGGTTGAGCGGCGAGCCCCACGGAGTGATGAAATATTCCGAATACCAGCGGCTCATGCGGTAGAGGTTCCAGACTGAGGCGGGCGAAGCCGAGGGCCACGCGTCCAGACCGGTGGCGACGGGAGCGACGGGGGTGTTGGCCGCGACCACGGCGGGCGTGACATCGGCCTCTTCACCCTCGATTACCAACGCGGACAAAATGACAGGGTCGGACAAATTGGGGAAATCGCCGTTCACCACATACGAAGTCGGCTTGGTGCGCTGGATGCCACCGCCGCCGTTATTGTGATAACCGTAGCCCACGGTGAACAGGTAGTCGCGAAAGTCGGTGCGTTGGGGGACGGTCATCCAGTCGTAGAGCAGATCGTAGACGACCGCCATGATGTGGGCGCCGGTGGGGCTGGTGCGGGCGAGCTCGCCGCGAGCGGCGGCGCTGGCGACCTTGGCGAGGTAGCGGAAACGCGCCTGGTCGAGGGAAGGGACGGCATTCTGCGCGAGCGCGGGATTGGTGCGCACCCACACCAGATACGAAGCTGCGAGCAAGGCATCGGGGAAGCGGTTGGACGGGGAAAGCGAAAGACTGCCCGTTCCGTCGAAGGTGCGAACCGGCTCGACGGAGTTGGTATAAGTCGTGGGGCTGAAACCACCGTCAGCCCACGCGACCAAGGCATTGGCGTAGAGGCGGAGGGAGCCGTTGGTGCTGTCGAAGTTACCATTAAGCGAACTCGTCAGCGAGGTGATCGCAGCCGCGACGGTGGGCGAGGCGGTGGTCTTGGCGTTGAGCTCGGCCCAGTCGTCGTCGGTGAAGAGCAGACGCGGGTGTTGGTAGGGGCCGGGATCGGGCGAGAGTTGTCTCACCGAAGACGGTGGCGACACGCCTGGATTACGGCCCATCTGCTTGAGCGGATTGAGCCCATCGAGGCGGTCCCACACTTGAATCCACACGGGCGCTGTGACCGTGGTGGTGCCGTTGCTGGCGGTGAGCCGAAGTTGATAAATGCCACGCGCGGGGAAACTCGCGGTGACCTGTGCGCCCGAGGTGGCGGCGAACGTGACGGTGGCTTGCGCGGCGTGCAGGTGCTGCTCCTTCACCAGCACGGGCGAGACCTGCGACCATGCGTAGGTTGTCGGAGTGAAGCGCAGGCCCGTGGCGCTTAACGTGGCGGTCACGGGACCGGCCGGCGGCAGAGCGAGGATCGGCTGGTGCGGCGACGTCGCGACGGTCTGCCCGACGGGCACGACCTTGACGAGCGCCGCCGGCGCGGGCTGCGCGAGAACGATAGCGCCTCCGGCCCACGCTAAGGCGAGCCAGCCGAGAAAGCGCAGGCAGGAGGGCAGAGTGCGGAACATAGGGTGGGGATAATATGAAAGTTTAAGTGCAGAAAATGGAGCTGTCACCGCGTTCGCGCCAAGAGAGAATAAACCGGTCGTCCTCAAAGCTGACCGAGAGCCACACGTTGCCGCCGACGCAATGGATCTCGAATCGCCATGACAAAGGCCCGGCATAGCAGACTGGTTAAGGCGAAGTGACGCGCAGACGCAGGAAACGGCGCGGCGGCGTGGCCGTGGGGAGATCGACCGTGTCGGTGACGGTGACGGACTGGCCGACGGTGCCGGGATTGGTGGCGAGGACGGTCCACGAATTGGACGCGAGAGTGGAAGAGGCCTCGACGATGTAGGTCAGGTCGGAGCGGGTGCGGAGGAAGGAGACCTGAAGCCTGAGACCTGAAAGCTGAGGGGTTGGAACGGAGACGGAGGCGGCGCTGGTCGGCGTGGTGCCGAGGGCGTATTCGAGTAGGT
>JANODO010000056.1:0-1932 GCA_031412735.1 Rariglobus sp.
CTTCTCATCCTGCACAACCGCGCTCTACGATCCGGCTGTCACCCTTCGCCCAAACAGGTGACCTTCACTCGCGACGCTATGCTTTACGCGTTCAGGAGTGACACATTGTCCCAGGTCTGGAAGTTGTGGGTCATGAGTGTCGCCAGCTTCTCCCGGTGTTTGGTTGGCAGGTCGGCCAGGCACCCGTCGATGGCCTCTTGGAACCTCTGAAAGTTCTGATGATGGCGGCTGTTGAGCACTTCCTTCTTCACGAACTTCCAGAGTCGTTCGATCAGATTCAGGTTCGGTGAGTACGACGGCAGGAACAGCAACTCGATCCCCAACGCCTGGGCCGTGCCCGTGACCAACGCGCACCGCTGGTACCGGGCGTTGTCCAGCACCAACGTGACCGGCACCGACACGCCCCGGCTCGCGATCTTGTGGAGCAACGCGCACACCGAGGTCGCGGTGATGTACGTGGTGTTGATCTCCGTCACCAGCTCGTGCGTGACCGCGTTGAGCGCGCCCAGCACGTTGTACCGCTGCCGGCCACTTGCCGCCCGCACGTGCAACCGGACGAAGCACCACACCCAGCCCAGGAACGACGCCAACACGAAGTGCGACGCGTCCACGAAGTACACCACACGCTCACCGGCCCGCGCCTGCGCCAACCGGGGCTCCAACTCCGCCTTTTAAAAAGTCCGCCTGCGTTCGGGCGTGTTCTTCGATCGTCTTCTTGGGCGGCACCGGGACCGGTGCCACCTTCAAGCACTTCATCCCCAACTCGTCCTTCAGGAACGTGCGCACCCGCGACGCCTTCCGCCGAACGCCCGTGAGTTCCTCGATCCGCCGCGCCGCGCCGCGGGCCGTGTGCGGCGGGTGCCGGCGGAACGCCTCTTCGATCGTCGCCGCGTGTGGCGTCAGGGCACTGGGTTGGCCCTTCCAACCGAACGACCGGACCCCGTCCAGACCTTTCGCCGCGTAGATCCGCAGGGTTCGCTGGACCGTGGACCGCGACACGTTGGCGAGTTCGGCGATGCGCCCGTGGGTCTCGTTCTTGCTCTTGAGCCAGAGGATCTCCATCCGCTCCTGGACACGCGGGTCCGGGTGCCCGTACCGATCGCGCGCGATGGCTTCGACCACGGCCTCGGGGAACGAATACGTCGGGCGCATCATGGCCCTCCCGAATACAGATCACGGCAACGAGCCTATCCTCCGATGGAGAGAGCGGTTCCGCAAGGACGACTCGTGTCACTCCAGATCACGCCGAGAATAATACGAGGATGGGCTGAGGTAGGGCTCGCCCAAATTGAGGCTCCAGTCAGCAGACCATTCGCGTCGGCGCCAATCAGTCGCGCTTCGCGGGTCCGAAGCGAGCGCTGGCGTCAGCGACGAGCTTGGCAAACTCGGGCGATTTCCTGAGCGGGTCGAGGTCCGGGTCGGCGTCGATCAGGTCGAGTCCGAACCCGCCCTTGAGGGCCGACCAGAGCAGGTGAATCGCCTCTTTCTTGTCCTCCGCGTGCGTCTTCGACGTGAGCGCGTAGATGCACCCGACCTGGTACAGGTTCGCCGCCCGGGTGTCGCGGATTAGCGCCTCGCGCGCGTCGGCCAGCGCGCGGTCGCGCCGGCCGCGGCGGGCCAATTCGACGCCGCGGCCGGCGCGGACGGGGACGTGGTCGGGGTGCAGGTCCACCGCCCGGTCGAGAACCGCAAGCGCCTCATCCGCGCGGCCGAGCCGCTCGCCCAGTACGTGCGCCTTCAACTGCAGGGCGGCGGCCGAGAAGGCGTTGAGCTTCAGCGCCTCCTCCACGTCGGCCAGCGCGCCCGCCGGGTCGCCCAGTCGCTCGACGCCGCGCGCCACCCAACCCAGGTCGTCGGTCGGGGTGAGGCGGAGCCCCTCCTTTCGGTCGGCCGCCGCGCCGGCCGCGTCGCCGCGCCGCTGCCGGACCGACG
>JANODO010000057.1:0-1614 GCA_031412735.1 Rariglobus sp.
GGGGGGAGTTTTCGCGGGCCCTGTATTTGCATTCAACCAAGGTAAAGATGTCAGTTGCTCAGGATCGGGAAATTGCGCTGCTAAAGATGTGAAATCGGTCATCGTTCCATTTCAGCTGGGCGTGAACTTTCGCTTTGCCCCACAATTGGGTGCTGAGCTTTATTACGAATACGTTGCAGGAGAATTGGCCGGGAATTTATCGAATATGAAAACCGTGGGCGGTAATTTTTTGGTTTATTTTGAATAGAAATTTTCAGTCAGAAAGAATGTTATGAAATTTGCCACATTAAAATCAAAAGAACACCGTGATGGCTTACTTTGCATCGCTAGCAAAGATATGAAAAAAGCCGTCAAGGTCGATCATCTTGTTCCACACCTGCGTGTGGCTCTTGAAAATTGGTCGAAATGGAAAAATGATTTTGAAAAAATATATTCAGATCTCAATGCTGGCAAAACATCGGGCTCCTTTGATATTAGGAACGAAGATTTACATTCAGTGTTGCCGAGAACCTGGCTCTTTGCTGACGGTTCAGCATTTATTCATCATATCAAGCTGGTCAGACAGGCTCGCAATGCGGCTTTGCCTGAAACACTACAAACTGTTCCTTTGATGTATCAAGCTGAATGCGGGGAATTTTTAACACCGACCCAAGATATCCCGCAATTAGATTTTAAACATGGAACTGATTTTGAAGCCGAAGTCGGTGTGATCGTTGATGACGTCCCCATGGGAATCAGTCCGGAAGAAGCTTTAAAACATATCCAATTATTAGTGCTCATCAATGACGTCTCACTTCGCGGATTGATCCCCGAAGAATTAGCTCAAGGCTTTGGTTTTTTCCAAAGCAAACCGACAAAAGCTTTATCACCCTTTGCTTTGACTCCGGATGAATTAGGATCGGCTTGGAAAGACGGAAAACTGCATCTGCCATTGCATGTAAAATATAATGGCCAGTTTTTTGGAAAAGCAAATGCCGGCGAAATGCATTTTCATTTTGGAAAATTAATTGCCCATGCGGCCCGAACTAGAAACCTGGTGGCTGGGACATTGATTGGCAGCGGAACCGTGGCCAATGAAGACATCTCCAAAGGCTCAAGCTGCCTGGCTGAAAAACGAACCCTCGAGCAAATTCATCAAGGAAAAATTGAAACTCCGTTTATGAAAGACGGGGACACTATCGAAATTTGGATGGAAGACGCTGCCGGGAAAGATCTTTTTGGCCATATTTCGCAAAAAGTCCGAGCTAAGACTGTCTAAACCAGGGGCATCTAGTTGCGTGACACGAAATAAATTGTCATGCTAAGAATCTTAAAGAAATTACTTACAAGGACACATCATGGAAGCGTTACTTTCAACTCAGGCAATTATTCCTTTTCTAACTTTGTTTGCGCTGGAATTAGTTCTAGGTATCGACAACGTTATTTTCATTTCGATCTTGTCTGCAAAATTGCCGGCAGATCAGCAAGCCAAAGCACGAACCATCGGTTTATCATTGGCCGTCATCACCCGAATCATTTTATTGTTCTCACTTTCTTGGGTGATCGGTTTAACAGAGCCATTATTTAACCTTTTTGGAAAAGAAGTATCTGGCCGAGATTTGATTTTAATTCTTG
>JANODO010000058.1:0-12490 GCA_031412735.1 Rariglobus sp.
CCCAGATCGAGGAGGCCGGTATCGTGTATTCCAACTCGCTGTTATCTGGAAATAAGGCGCGGCGTTCGTCTTCGTAACTCCAGCATGCAGCTTTGAAAAATCCGACCTGCCGCCAAAAATCCGGACTGGTTGGAGTGCGCGCGGCGAGTTCTGGGTAGGACTCGCAGTAAGTGACCCGACGAGTCTTCTCGAAAATCGCGGCATCGCGGATCATCAAACAGTAGCCTTGGTGCCTGTCGCCATAGTGCGACCAGCGCAGGCTGTCGTCAGGACCGCCTGTAAATGGTCCCGAGAAACACAACACGCGAAGCTGACGCACCGCCTCCCGGTAGGCCGCTGCGTCTTCACGCGTGCTTCGGGTAAGGAACTCCTTGGGTTTGGAATCAAACGGGTCATTCAGCGCCGTTGCCTCGCCAATCCAGATTTTTCCGCGGGCAAGGCAATCGTGGTGCCGTGGGTCTTGAGCTGAACGGAATTTGTAGAGTAACTCCGCGCCCTCATCGCGCTCAAGGAGCCAATTGATGTCGTGCGTCCCGTTCATGGTCACAGGTGAGCTCCGGTCTTGATCGAGCGCAAACGCAGATCTAACGGTCGTTCAGCGGCATGTTGCGTCGCTAGCGGAAGCTGTCTTGAATCCTCACGTCATGAATGAGGAGAGCGATTACGCCCTAGTGCCGCGGCCTTCAAGTGGTGTCGAATGCGTCGAGCCAAGAGCGAATCGTCTGCTTGCTGTTGTCGTGAAAGACCTGTTGGCGCTGGCTCCCGTCGAAGATGCTGAAACCTTCTTTCAAAAGGGGTGTGCATACCTCCTCGGAGACAGTGTTGCCGCGAACATTGTCGAAGCTTTGAAGTGGCTTCGTTTAGCGGCCGAACGAGGACACATAAATGCCCAATTGGGGCTGGGCTCAATTTATGGTGAGGGGAGCACTGACGGCCTTGGGTTCGACTTCGTTGTTCGTTGCGCATGCTTGCTCCGTGAGGGACGGAGACTCTCCCCGCTTGGAACATTAATAACGGCACACAAGGACACCATCGAAGCGGCGAAGTGGTTTCGTATGGCTGCCAATCAAAGTAATGCTGAGGCCCAATTTCATCTCGGTGTGATGTATTGCAACGGGGAGGGAGTGCCAAAGGATGAAATCGAAGCGGCGACGTGGTTTCGTTTAGCCGCTGACCAAGGGAATCGTGATGCTCAATATTGGATTGGCTGGATGAACCACACCGGCACTGGCATGCGAAAAAACAACGCCAGGGCTTTGCAGTGGTTTCGCAAAGCAGCTGAGGAGAACCATAACCGCGCGCGGTATTTTCTCGGTGTCATGTATGCTAACGGCCAAGGCGTGACCAGGGACGCCGTCCAAGCGGTGGCGTGGTATCACAAAGCGGCCGCAGGTAGCCGACCAGACACCGACGCACAAAACGAACTCGCACTATGTTATTGGAAGGGCGAAGGCGTGCCGAAGAACGACATTTTAGCCGCGGCTTGGTTTCGCAAAGCGGCCGAGCAAGGAAACGGAGAGGCTCAGGCATTGCTTCGCATTCTGTTTCCCCAGAATCGATGAGTGATTCCAAAAAACACGCTCGCCGTGAGTCGGGCATGCGCATCGCCGGCACCGACTGGGTTTTGATCGATACAGAAACGACCGGCTTCGCGCCGCCGATTTTCGTCGTTGAACTGGCCGCCCAGCGGATGCGCGGCTGGGGTGCCGTCGGCGCGCCCTTCCGCATACTGCTCAACCAGAATGCGACCATCCCCGCCGAGGCCGCGCGCATCCACGGCTACACCCGTGAAATTCTGGAGCGTGACGGCGAACCGCCGCACCTGGTCTATCGGAAATTCTCGGACTATGTCGGTGCCCGGGCGCTCGTCGCCTTCAACCTGGCCTACGATCTCGACGAGGTGCTCACACCGGAATGGACACGGCTCGGACTTACGCCCATCGGCACCCGCGGGTTTTGCGCCCTGCGGCTGGCGCAACGGTTGCTCGACCCCGTGCCCGCCGGCAACTGCAAGCTGCAAACCCTGCGGCAGTATTACCGGCTACCGGAACGGGGCGCGCACACGGCGCTCGGCGACGTGCAAACCGTCGCGGATTTGCTGGCGCAAGTGCTGCGGCCCGTGGCCGAACATCGCGGGCTGAGCACGTGGGAAAAGCTCGTCGGGTTTACGACGGACGAGTGGTTCCCCTCTCGAATCCCCTTCGGGAAACACAAGGGGCGCTTGGTGCAGGATGCCCGGACGGACGCGGACCTCCGCGGCTGGCTGGATTGGCTGGCCCGATCCTCGAACGACCGCAGCGCGAGGATGGGACGCTGGTATTTGAAGCAACTGGCCACGGCGGCGGCCCAACTGGACACCGCGGCATTTGCTCCGTCGGAGAGCACAACCGGAACCGCGGCCACCACGCGCTCGGCCGCCGGTCCCTCGTTGCTGGTCGTCTACGCCAACCCGGAGCTGGAGACTTTGCGGCAAATGGTGGCGAGCGGACGCGCGCGGCTGGCGGAGCTGGAAGCCGACTACACCAAGGAGAAATCACGCGTCGATGTCATGCAGGCGGCGCTATTCCGGCGGTTGCGCGAGCAATATCAGAAACGCGATCGACTGAGGCTCCTCGTGGACTACCGGCAAAAATTTCTGGACGCACTGGTGCGGAGCGGCGAGGAAGAGGCGAAACAAGCGGAAACGCGCTACGAGCAGGCCAAGGCAGAGGCCGACCGGGACTATGAGGAGACGGCGGCCGCGGTGGCGGAAAAGAAACAGCTCACCGCCGAGGAGAAGGCGGAACTGTCGCGGCTCTGGAAGAAGCTCGTGAAACTCTATCACCCCGACCGCTTCGCCCATCAGCCCGACAAGCTGGAGACTTATCACAAGCTCACTGCCGCCATCAACCGGGCGAAGGATAGTGGCGACATCAAGACTCTGCGGGAAATCGCCGAGGACCCGCACGGCTTCATTTTGCGCCAAGGCTGGCTAACCTTGGATTTCAGCGACGAGGTCGAGTTCGGTCAGTTGCAGCGACTGCATGCAACGCTGCAGCTGGAAATCATCGCGGTCATCGAGGCCTTCAACCGCCTGAAAGAAAGCCCTGACTACGAGCTTTGCCAGTTGAGCGACCGGGAGCCCGGCATCTTGGAAAAGCTGGCGGCGGAGCGGGCGGCGCTGCTCGCTCAAGAAAGCGCCGAGCTGGAAAAACGGGCAGCCCAGCTCGCTGCGGAAATCGAGGAATTGTCCGGGCAGGCGCCGGGGCGGATTATTTGACCGGAAGACCTAGGTCAGAGGCGGGACGTGACTTCACCTCACCTGCACGTCCCATACCTTGGATCGCCGCGAATTCGTCCCATCGGCGGCGGTGACTTCGAGCATAGTCACGTAGTTGCCGGGCTTCGCGAAGGTGTGGACTGGATGCTGTTCGGTTGAGGACGTGCCGTCGCCGAAGTCCCATTTCCACGCGGTGATTTTTGATTTCGCGAGCGACTCGTCCTTGAACGCCACGAGCCGGCGATCCGGATCGACGACGCTGAAACTCCACCGCGCGTCGCGGCGGAGCCGCGGGAGCAGGCCCGCGAGCAGGCGCTCCACCTTGGGCGCGAGCACGGAGACATCCTGAAGCGGAACCTGACGCATGGTGGCGGAGGCTGCGGGCCGCGGGCGCGGCGGCAACGCACGAATGCGCCGCGAGGCGGTGAACGTCCCGGGCCGCCGTCATGCTGGGCTCAGAACAAGCCGCGATACACCACGCCGACGGCCGTGATCGGGCCGGTGTCGTCGAGGCCGTCGAGGGCGCGGTCGGCTTTCTTCATGATCGCCTGCGTGTCCTTGAACAGGCTGTCGTCGCTCAACAGTTTGCCGAGCGTGCCTTCGCCGCGGGAGATCTTGTCGGAGACCTCGCGGAGATTGGCGACGGTGATGCGGATGTCCTGGCCAATCTTGTCGTCGAAGACCAAGGCGCCAAGCGTGCCCTTGCCGGCCTTCACCTGATCGACGATCGACTGGGCGTTGGCGATGAAACCCTTCGCCTCGCTGGCGCCGGCCTTGATCTCGGCGATCGTGGCGAGGAGCTCGTCATGCAACTTGGGATCGCTGATGAGGCGGCCGAGCGTGCCCTCGCCTTTGTTCACCTTGTCAGTGATCGACTGGAGATTGGTCATCGTGGCGGTGACTTTCTCGCGGTTCTCGGTCACGAGGCCGTCGATTTTTTGAAGGAGACCGGGGTTGGTGCCGTCGCCGGAGAAGGCGGTGCCGAGGCTGCCGAGCGCGGTCTCAATCTTCTGCCCGATGGAGCCCATCTGGGTCATGACCGAGTTGAGGTCGGGCGCGACGCGGGTGCGAATTTCGCCGACAGGCACCATATCCTGCCGCAGGAATGGGATGTAGCGCGCGGCGAAGCCACGCTGGTCGCGGCGCAGCTCGGCGGACACGAGGTCGGGTGCGGTGGCGGTGCCGAGGTCGACCGAGATGTAGTTGGTGCCGAGGAGGCCGGCCATGACGATGACGGCCGTGGCATCAGCCTTGATGATGACGTGGCTGTCGATGCGGAGCACGGCCTCCGCGCGGCGCTGGCCGAGGCGGGTGGACTTGACCTCGCCGATGCGGACGCCGGCCATGCGCACCTCGTCGCCTTCCTTGAGTTCCTTGAGCGACTCGAAGCCGGCGAGAAGCGTGTAGCCCTCGTCCTTGAGGACCTTGCCGCCGGTGAGCGTCTCAAATGTCACCCAGATGAGCGCGAGGCCGAGGAGGAAGAAAAGCCCGACACGGGCGGATTGTTGCGGATTGTTCATGGCGTGGGTCTCCAGTTGGCTTGCAGGTCAGTTCTCCAGTTTCTTGAAACGGGGATTCTTCAGGTCGATCTTGGGATTGAGAAACTCCTCGATGATCGGGTCCTTGGGCTGGCGCAGGTCGGCGGCGGACCCGAGGTGCACGAGCTTGCCGCCCATCAAAATGCCGACGCGATCCGCGATGCCGAGCGCGAGATCGCGGTCGTGCGAGACAACGATGCTGGTGACGCGGTATTGCTCCTTCAGCGTGGCGATGATCTCGGCGATCGTGACGGACATCACGGGGTCGAGCTCGCTGGTGGGCTCGTCGTAAAGCATGAGCTGGGGCTCCATCACGAGGGCGCGCGCGATGGCGACGCGTTTCCTCATGCCGCCGGAAAGTTCCGAGGGCATCTTCTGCGCCGCCGCCTCGAGCGAGAGGATCTGCAGGGCGCGCATGACCTTCTCGCGGATGCCGGATTCCTTGGCGAGGCGGTGCTCGCGCGGGTAGAGCGCGAGATTGTCGTAGACGGAAAGGGAGTTGAAGAGCGCGCCGGCCTGAAATACGAGGGCCATGCGGACTTTCTCGCGCGTCATCGGATCGGCGGCATCGAGTCCATCGATCGTCACGCGGCCGGCGGTGGGCAGCTCAAGGCCGACGACGTGCTTCAGGAGCACGCTCTTGCCGGATCCGCTCGGTCCCATGAGGACGAAGATCTCGCCGGGCTTCACCTCGAAGGAGATGCCCTTGAGCACCTCGAACTTGCCGAAGGATTTCGAGAGATCCTCGACCTTCAAGCCGACGGCGTGGGTGCCGTCCATCGGGCCCGGGGCGCTGGGGGTTTCGGTGTCGGGAGTCGGCATGGCTACATGAGCGCTTTCGTGACGAAATAATCGAGCACGAGGATGAGGATGAGGGAGACAACGACCGCCCGCGTGACCGCCGCGCCGATCTCGCGAGGGCCGCCGCGGGTGTTGAGGCCGATGCTGCAGCAGACGAGCACGATGCCGAAGCCGAAGACCTCGGCCTTCACGAGGCCGTTGAGCACATCCTCGAACTTCATGGTCTGGCGCATCGTCGCGAAATACGCGGAGGGATCGATGGAGATGAAGCTCGTGGCGTTGGCGACGATCGCGCCGCCGAACCAGCCCACGAGGTTGGCGATGATGGTGAGCACGGGCATCATGAGCAGCACGGCGGCGAGGCGCGGCATCACCAGCATGCGCGCCGGCGGGATGTTCATCGTGACGAGGGCATCAATCTCCTGGTAGACCTTCATCGAGGCGAGTTCGGCCGCGATGGCCGAGCCGACGCGGCCGGTGAGCAAAATCGCGACCATCACCGGGCCGAGTTCGCGCGCCATCGAGAGGCCGACGAGCGCGCCGATGAACTGCTTGGCGCCGAAATTCTGCATCGAGTAGCCCGCCTGCAACGCGAGCACGCTGCCGATGAAGAAACTCAGGATCGCGACGATGGGCAGCGTGGTGTAGCCAATCAGGTAGCACTGCTCGATGAGACGGCCGAATTGCCGCGGCAAGCTCGGCACGTAGGAGGCCGCACGCAACAGGAGCTGCAAGGTGCTGCCGATGCCTTCGAGGATGCGGAGGAGTTGGTTCATGTCAGCGTGGCGCGGAGGGAGAGGTCGCTGGTTTCGCGGGAAAATCAAACGCGAACATGCGCCAACCGCCATCGGCGGCGCGTTTCCACCCGAGCAACCCGCGACCGATGGCGATGCGTTTCTCGGCGCCCTGACGCGTGATGTCGAACAACGGGCCGAGGTGGAATTCGCTGCGCTCCTCGGCGGCGCGCTTTTCCCACGAGATGGCGTTCCAGAGAAGCGAGGTGCGACTGTCGCCCGGAGCGCGTTGATCGTGTCGCGCGAGAGCGAAGAACGGCGACCACGCGAGGCGCACCCGGTCGTTGCCCGGGAAGAACACCTCAAGCGGGCTGGGAAATTGCCACTGGGTGCGGCCGCCGCCGTTGTCCCACGAACTGACGAGCGGCCAGACGTGGGTGAGGTTCGCGGCCGGGGCCTCGGGGCGGCGCGTGAGGCGCTGCTGCTCGCGCCAGTAGAGAAAGTAGAAGAACTGAGTGCGCTCGCGCGTCACGGCCTGTTCGTCCCATTCGGCGTGGCGGACGAGCGGCCATATGAACCAGTGCTTCTCGACCCCTTTCGACAGTGAGTGCGAGTAGAAAGGAGCCCAACGATTGAGCAGCTTTCCCTTGTCGCCACGCCCCTGCACGAAAAACGGCCAGAAATAGCGGGTCTCGCGATAGGGCTTGGGCAGCGTCTGCCTCGTGTAGCCGAAAAACGGCCACAGGTAGTCCTCGTTCACGAGCCCAGGCCCGGTGCTGCGCGCGTAGAACGGCAGCATGCCGAAGTCGCGTCGCGGTGGCGTGCCCGCCGGATCGTCGGAGGAGGGTTGGCGCACAGACGAGTAGCCGAGGGGCCAAAGCCACGTGTCGAGGCGCGACACACCCGGGCGCTCCAACGTCGAGTAGAGCGGCCACACGCCCCACCCCTGCGCCGCGCCGCGCGTCACCTTGACGAACGGCCACGGCGTGTAAGTGGTCGTCGCGCCGCGTCGGTCGTTCTCGACGTAAAGGGGAAACAGCGTCCACGAGAGCCGCTCGAAAGTGAGCTTGTTCTTGACGGTGCCGGCGATTGGGAAGAGCGCGCGGTAGTTGCGCGACGAGTCGGCCGTCGTGCGAGAGAACCAGAACGGAAACACCTCGAACTCCTCGTTCTCCTCGAACCCACTCGTCGGGGCCGGCGCCCCCGCGTGTCGTCCCCAACGCCGAATCAGCTCAAAGAAACCCCACTGGAAATTCGCGCCGTCCGTGCGGTAGCTGAGCAGCGGGTAAAGCACATAACCTGCGCGCAACCGGCCCTCCGCATTATCAACTTGGACCCAAAAGGGCCGAAAGCCTCGCGCGACACCGCCCGTCGGATCCACCGACGGGTTGCGGAAGAGAAATGGCCCCGCGCCTGCCCATGATTCCGCTGCGCCTGGTTTCTCCGCGTATTTCACGCTGACGGGCCAGAGATTGGCCTCCCGTTCCGTCGGCTGCGCCCGCACGGTTACCGCACCGGCAAGGAGGCCGAGGAGGGCGATGAAACGAACGAGTTTCGTAAACGAATCGGGCATATGGGAACTACCTATGCGGTCCGTTGGCAATAACGGCGGACACTGCCTAAGCGCTGAAAGGGAAAGAATGGACCGACGAGGCCAAATGGTGCAAACGCTATGTTGGTCGCCTCTGAACGGCGAAACGCCGGCCGGTTCCGTGGCGACGAAGACTAAAGCACCACGCCGCCGCCGGGCTCGACGTGCGGAAATCGGCGGGCGCCCGCCGGCCTCGACTTGGTCGCCGATCGCCCTCGAAACAACGTGCGCCGGGCGCCGCGATGGAGGAAATAGCCGCCCCAGGAGACGATGGTAGCGCGTTTTGCCACGTCAGGTTCTTCAGCGCCGAGACAGAGTGAATGTTTTAGTCGCGCCCTCGCCAAGGGTATGCCGCTGCCACCATTCCAACTCGACGATTCTGCGCCGCCCGCCGCGCCGAGCAGAACGCGATGCCGCAAGGGCACCACCAACACGGCTTCCCTTGCGGCTCCTGTGAGACGCCGCAGCGGAGCAAAGTCCGAAGGGTCACGGCGGTCATGGCTGAGCAGCACGGCGTCAATCTGAGGAGGCGATCCCGCAGCGCCTACCCTGCCGGATGTATCCGCCGTGTGCCGCCCGCCGACCGAGCTGTTTGTGGTCCAGCAGCTCCCAACCTGTCCAACTCTGTGAGCCCCCCAAACCTCCCAAGATTCTTCTAATCGGACGCTCCGCCTATCGTTGCACGCACAGGGCTGGTCGCTTGTTCAACTCAGATGCGCGTGCGCATCGTGTGAACATCGCCGCCATCGCTGCACTTTCCATCGTGCGAGCGCGGCTGAGATCCATCGAACTTACTTTCCACTCCGCGCAAAAAACGCCACCGTGGGCTGTCGAGCACCTTTGCCGAGTCGTTTGAGCAATTCCCAGCCCTCGGCTGCGAGATCCATTTCACCAGGCATCTCGAATATCACGAGGGCTTTGGCTTCTTGCGACACGAGGGTTTTGAGCCGCGCAAACAGCAGCGGGGCAATTCTGGGGATAAGTTCGTAAGGTGGATCGATAAATATCAAATCGGGTGAGTCACCTGCCGCGGGCACAGTGCAAGCATCAGCCTGCAAGACTCTGATTTCGTTGCCCGAGATTTCTCGCCCGAGACTTTTGCAAACCGCGGCGATATTCTGCCGTAAGCAGGTCACTGCTTTGGTGTTTTGCTCGACGAACGTTCCGCCCGCGGCGCCGCGGCTGAAGGCCTCGAGGCCATAGGCGCCGCTCCCGGCGAACAAATCAAGGAAGCGCGCCCCTGCGACGCGCTCTCCGAGACTGGAGAACACGGCTTGGCGCATGCCATCAGTCGCAGGCCGCACGCGATCACCCTTGGGCACGGCTAGGGTGACACCGCGCGC
The DNA here is from genome assembly GCA_031412735.1 of Rariglobus sp. Lineage (GTDB taxonomy): Bacteria > Verrucomicrobiota > Verrucomicrobiia > Opitutales > Opitutaceae > Rariglobus. The sequence goes on from JANODO010000058.1 coordinate 9,267, forward strand.
TCCGCCGCCGCTTATGCGCATGACCGTCGCAGTTGCAGGCGTGAGAAAACGGCTTTCATCGAGCTTCGCGCGATGACACTGCCGCAGCGGGGCCACTTCAACGGGAAAACTCTCTTCCAGCGCGAGCCACTGGACAGAGGTGGGGGAACCCACGAATTGTGGCGGTGGAAGTTCCTCTCAACGAACCAGCTTTGACCCGAGCGTGGAGTGTTCCCGTGCCAAGCATCACTATCGGCGGCCCCCGAACCACCTTCGGTTACGACGTGGAGCTGGGGCGCAAGCGCCTCGACGATCGAGGGGCGCTGGCCGCCATCATTTTCGTGCTGAGGACCGAGCTGGGCAGGGAGGGTCGCCCGCATGCGCTGGGCTGCGGCAGCGGGATGAGATGCTGGCGGCGCCAGCGCGGGGCTGGCCGCCGGCGTTTTAGAACGCCTGCAAATCGCGCTCACCCGGAGGCTGGATCGCGCGGTCAGGATCGATTGATGGTAGCGTCCGAAGAGTTCAGCAAAAAGGCGGATCATGGCAGGTAGTCTGGTGAGAAACCAACAACCACCCGAAGGAGATAAAACCATGACCCGCCCGAAGCGGAACGATGAGACGACTAACCTCACGAAACAAGAACTGTTGCGCGCCCTCACCGAGGACGACGCCCTCAAAAAGCTTATGCAAAAGCTCCCGCAGGAAGTCCTCGAAGAAGGTCCTCATGTCCGCGCCGATGGAGATGTATGGGCAGGGCGTCTCCACGCGCCGCGCGAAGCGATCACCGAGGAGCTCTGCGGCCACGACTTCAGCGCCTGCGCGGTCAGCGACATCAACAAGAAACTCAACTAGGAATTGACGCGCTTCATGACCCGCCGCCTCTCGGAGGAACATCCCTTTCTCATCCTCGATGCCGCTACGAACGCATGCGCGACAACGGCGTCGGCCACAGCCGCGCCTTGCTCTCCGTCGGCTGGCCAACTGCGAGAGGGCCAGCAGTCACGCCGCTCGTGGCGAATGCGGCTAGAAATTCCGTGGGGTTACCCCGCCGACCACTCATCCGGCCGATCAAGCGCCTCTAAGACGAGTCGCTACGCGATGAGCGGACGCCTCGACGAAATCTACGCGGCCCGACGGCGAGCTCTCCGGTCAATCCCGCCGGAGACGCTGCTCAAGGGCAAGGTCCGGCAGGCCCTCTACATGGCGCGCAGCGAGCGCAAGCTCTGGCCCCGGCTGCAAACCGATTTACTTCTCGGCTGGTTCGTCGAATTGCCACAAAGCGTGGGCTTCACTGAAGAGCTTCGAGCCCAAGCGCACCGACCAGCGACCGGGCTACGGGAACGGGTGGATGGACTTCGAAGGCGAGCAACGCGGCGAAACCACGCACGAGGCCACCACCGACCTGGAGGCGAAGCTCGTGCGCAAGGTCGGGTATTGCGCGCTGCTGCTGCCGCGCTCGTTGACCCGCGCCGCCCGCAGGTCGAGCTGTGCCACCGCCTCCAGCAGGAAATGCACGAGGTGGTCCTCCGGCACCTACTCCCGCATGTCCGGCGGCAACAACAACGCGGTGTCTCGGTCCACGGTGACAAACTTGGCGGTCATGCCCGCCTGACGGCCCGCCGCGCCATACGATCCGCGCGCACGAGGTCGACGACCTCTTCTTCTACGAGGTCGTCGAGGTGGCGCGGCGCAACGGCTGGTGTCGGACGATCACTTCAGCGTGGACGCGACGCTCATCGAGACGTGGGCCTCCCTGAAGAGCTTCAAGCCCAAGGGCACGGACCAGGGGACGGTCAGTGGCAACAGCTGGACAGACTCCAAAGGCGAGCAACGCGGCAACGCCATGCACGAATCCACCACCGACGCGGAAGCGAAGCTCGTGCCCAAAGGCCCCGGCAAGGAGGCGCGCCTGAGCTTCGCCGGCCACGCCACGATGGAAAACCGCCACGGGCTGTGCGTCTTGTTCGAGGTGCGGCCGGCCGTCGGCGCGCCCGAATGGGCCGTCGCGGTGGACCAGGCGGTCGAGCTGCGCAACCGCGGCCTCAAGCCCCGGACCATCGGCGGCGACAAAGGCTATCACACGGCGGAGTTCGTCACCGGCCTGCGCGCGCTCGGCATCGTGCCGAACCCCGCGCTCAAGGCCGGGCAGAGGACCTTGCGCGCAGTCTGCGCCGCGGCGCACGCGGCGAGCCAGAAAGTACGCAAGCGCATCGAGGAGATCTTCGGCTGGGCGAAAACCACCGGCGGCTTCCGCAAAAGCCGCTACCGCGGAGTGGAGCGCACGCACGCGCACGGCCAATACGTCGTCGCGACTTGGAACCTAGTGCGCATGGCGAAGCTGATGCTGAGCGGACAGCAGGAGGCGGCGCGGGCGCGACGACCGCCGGGCCCGCGGTGTGCACGCCCACCCGCGCTGCGGCCCCCGACACGCCGCGGACCGCGCCGAGAACGGCGCGAAAACGCTAGCGCGGAGCCCATGGCCGCCGCGAAAATCATGAAATCGACGGGCTTCTATATCAAAAGAGACCGATTTTTTGCAGTCTGCTAGTTGGGATAGGGTAGCATTTGCTACGTTCCCCAAGAAACACGCGACGCAAGATTTTTGTCCGGGCGATTTTCTGAACTACATCGAGGGTACTTTTCCCAATTATTCGGAACCCCGTTATATCCGAGTAATAAAAATAATAATCTGGCAACAACCTACTCTCGCGGGACCTTTCGTCCAACTACCATGGGCTGTGCGGGGCTTAACGACCGTGTTCGAAATGGGAACGGGTGGATCCCCCGACATATTGTCACCAGAAAAATAGGTAAAATAAACGCCCAAAATCATAGCTATCACAATGAAGAGATTATTAGTAGCAATAAACGTAATAGGTTGCCCTATTTATATTTTTACCCTATTAACCGGATGGTCTATCCGGATCTCTCGCTTAAGAATAAGCATTCGATCTTATCTTGGGATGAGCTTGGCGCTTAGATGCTTTCAGCACTTATCTCTTCCGAACATAGCTACCCGGCGCTGCAGCTGACGCTACAACCGGAACACCAGCGGTTCGTCATTCTCGGTCCTCTCGTACTAGAGAATGAATCCCTCAAATCGAAAACGCCCACAGCGGATAGAGGACCGAACTGTCTCACGACGTTCTGAACCCAGCTCGCGTACCACTTTAATCGGCGAACAGCCGAACCCTTGGGACCTTCTCCAGCCCCAGGATGTGATGAGCCGACATCGAGGTGCCAAA
>JANODO010000059.1:0-4078 GCA_031412735.1 Rariglobus sp.
CCATCCGAGGTGAACGGGCGTCCGACGAAGCGAATCGCTTCGGATGTGCCGCCGATGAGCGTGCCGGCGCCGGTGACGGTGAAGCTGCCCGCGTTGAAGGATTCGGTTCCGGCGAGGCCGACGGTGCCGATATCCTGACCACTCCAGATGCCGGGTGCTTTTTGCATCAAGATCTCGTTGGAAGAAGCGCCTTCAACCCCTCCGCTAACCCCGGTGATGGTGTAGTAGAAGGGGCCGGATTCGGGGCCGTTGTCGCTATACGAAACCCCTGTGATCGTATCCGCCAAGGTCGTCCAGGGTCCGCCGCTTTGGCTGGAGCGACGCACGATGTAGCGTTCGGCTGCGATGCCGGACCACGTGAGCCGGTTAATGCCGCCGGTCTGGGCGGACGGGCCTTGCGGGCTGACTTCGACCTCAAAGGTGGCGACGGACACGGAGCCGTTGGCATCGGTGGCGGCGACGCGCACCTCGGTGCGTCCGACTTTGAATTTGGCGCCCGAAGCCGGGCTCGCGTCGATGGTGAGCGCTTGTCCAAGAGAATTGACGGCGGTGGCCGTGAACGTCACGGCGGCAAAGGGTAGTCCGGTATCCGCCGTGCCGGTCACGACGGCACGGACGATGGAAGGCACCGTGATGACGGGCGGCGTGGCCGCGCCGCGCACAAACGAACTTACGCGGGTGCGCCCGTCAGAACCGACGACAAGCGTGAGCTTATCAATGGTCGCACCTTGTTGGACGGTGAGCACGTTTCCGTTCATCGAGGTGGTCGGCAACGGGGCGCCGTCGAGATGGGGGAAGAGCAGGACCTTGAAATCGGGCGCGACCACATTGTCGCGGGTGATCACGAGGCGGCGGGCGTTTTCACCCCCGATGACGGAATCAACAAGACCGATCGGCGAGCCGGTGCCATTGGCGCTGACCACGCGGACGAGGAGGCGGGGCAGGCCCGCGCCGGCGGCGGCATCGGGCGAGCGATAGAAGATCGCCTGCGAGTCGGTGGCGCCGGGTTGCACCATCATGTTGATGCCGTCGCCGATGGTGCTGGCGGACCATTGGTATTGGCGGGCGACGGCGTCTTTTTTGATGTCGTCGAGGACGAGCACGTAAGCGGCGGCGGCGGAACCATTGCCGCGCACCATCACGGTGGTGCGGAAGGCCTTTTCGACCGGGTTGTAGAGCGCAAGCTGGGTGGGATTGGCGGGATCGGCCTCGGCGTTGACGTAGTTGGAGGCCCACAAATTGGTGCCGACTTGAGCGGCGGGCGGCTCGTAGCCGGGAGGGAAGAAGTCGGCCCAACGGTAGGGCGTGGGCACGCCGTTGCTCGGGTTGGCGTAGGAGAACGTGGTGCTGCTGGTCCAAGAATACCAATAGGCGGCTTTGGCATCGCCGGCGAAGATGGTAACGAGAGGGGTGTCGGTGGACTCGACGAACTTGCTCGGGAGGGCGGGCCAGCGCGGGTTGAGCGACGAACCGGCGAGGCCGAGGCCGTCGATCAGCACGGTGCTGTGCATGTCGTTTTCCTCGTTGTGGTAGCCGGAGTCGGTGATCCAGTCCCGGCCCGCGCCGGAAAGGTAGAAGCTATTGCGATCCGAGTGGACGTGGCCGATGTCGATAAGGTCGTGACGCGAATCGAAGTCGAGGCGCAGGGCGTTGTTGTCCCAACCGGAGCGGGTGACACCCAGGCCGCGCTGGGGCGAATAAATCGTCAGCGGCATGTTGTTGGCGGCGGCGACGGCGGTGAACGTGTCGTTTTGGTCGATGAGCGCGCGGCCGAAGATCGCCCGGACGAGCGGCTGGCTGAGCTCTGTCGCGGTGCTGGTCTTCATCGCTTCCATGGATTTGCGGTGAACCAGATCCACGGTGGGATCAGTCGGAAACACGGATTTGACGACGTCGTAATAAGACGCCATGCCGGCGCCGCTGCCCCAGCCTTGCGCATCGTTGTGTCCGGTCATGCGGCCGGAGCCGTCGGCGGCCATCTGATAAAAATATTCCTGCACAGCCCGTCCCAGGTAGGTGGTGACGAAAAGATTTTCGCCTCGGCGAGAGAGGGCGAGGGCGGCGGGCGCGGCGTTGGTCATGCCGAAACCAAAGTAGCCGGGACCCTCGCGGGTTAATCCTTCGGGGGTGATGCCCCACTTGGTGCAAAACCGCTTGAGCGCGGTCTTGTTGTCGGCGGTGGCCACGGCGTCGTAGCCTTCTTCGCCTTCGATCGCGAGGGCGGGAATGACGATGTGGTCGTGGAAGGTGCGCCAGTTGGTGGAGAAGGCGGTGTCGCGTTCGCTCCAGGCATACGTGCGCCGGGTGTTGGTCATCGCGGAGAGCAAGGCGCGGGTGGTGCCGCGCTGGTCCTCGGTCATCCAGTCATACATGAGATCGTAGCAGAACCCGAGTTCTGCATAGACGTCGTAGCCCATGTCGGAGGTGTTGGGTGCCGGAGTGACATACCAACTCGCGTGGTTGCGGGCAGCCGTCGCGACGGCAGTGGCGAGGTCCTTAAGTCGGGTCGGGCTGTTTTGATCGAGCCAGGCCAGGTAGCTCGCCGAGGCGAGGGCGCTGTAGAGGCCGTTGCAATTGCCGGCCATGCTTCCGTAGAGCGGATTTTGGGCTTCGATCACATCGCGAATGTAGTAGTTGCTGTCGCCGGCTTTGACCACGAGGTAGGCTTTGCCGATGGGTGTGTTGGCCGCGTCCAAGGTCGAGGCGACCGAGGATCGAAGCGAAGCGATGCCGCTCATGACGGATGGCACGGTGGTCGAGCGCGCGAGCATCGCGGGGCGATCCGCATCGGTGAAGAAGACGCGCGGATGCTCGTAGGGGGCCGGGGTGGGCGTGAAGGGCTCGACGGTCGGCGCGTTGCCAACGAGGCCGGAGGTCGGAGAGACGGCGTTGACCCAAATGTTGGCGGTCGTGGCGAGCGAGCCGTCGGAGACACTGACGGCGAGTTGATACACGCCCGGTGCCGAAAAGGTCGCCGGGGTGATCGCGGTGGCGGTGGAAAAATTTACGGTGCCCGGCCCGCTCACCTTGCTCCATGTGTAGGAGAGGGTGCCGTTGGGCTGGCCATCATCGGTGGCTGTGGCGGTCAATGACGTGCTGTTCGCGCCGCCGGTGGTCCATCTGATAATGGGGGAGGTGCTGCTGGCGGCCACGGTCGGCGCGAGGTTGGAGGCGGCCGCGATGGTGATGTCCTTGGTGCCGATGAGCGCGCCATCGTTGACGCTGAGACGGAAGACGTAGGTGCCGGCGGTGGCGGGCAGCGTGACGCCTGTATTGGCGACGAGCGGCGTGGCAAATGTGGCGGTGGCGGGGCCCGAGACCTGGGACCACGCGTAGCTGAGCGCACCCGGAGTGGTGGGCAGGCCGTCGTCGAGGGCGCCGCCGGTGAGAGCGATCGTGGCACTGGTGTTCACGGTGCGTGCGCTGGCACCGACATAGACGGTCGGCGCGGCATTGGTGAGGACGTTGACGGTGATATCACGCGTGCTCGACAGGCTGCCATCGCTGGTCGTGATGCGCAGCACATAGGTGCCGGTGACGCTGAAGGTGGCGTCGGTGATCGCGGCATTAGCGTTGGCGAACGTGACCGTGCCGGGACCGCTCACCTTGGTCCACGCGCAGGAAATCGTGCCGGGGATGGCGGGCTGTCCGTCATCCGAGGCGATGGCCAGCAGGCTGGTTTTGTTAGCCGGCCACACGACCGGGTTGAGGGAGGACGCGGCGTAAACCGTGGGCGCTTCGTTGCCGATGGCTCCGGTGGTGTAAAGCTGGGTGACTTCGCCGGGCGTGACGGCGCGGGAGAGGATCGTGAACTGGTCGAGCTGGCCCTTGGCCTGACCGGAACCGTTGTCGCGCGCGGCGATGTTCAGGTTGCTGTTGGAGTTGAACGAACTTTGGATGAGCTGCGAATCTGAGGCCGTTTGCACGCCGTTCACATAGAGACGGGCGTTGGTCGTGCCGGAGGTGAAATCCAACGTGGCGACGAGGTGCTTCCAGGTGCCGTTGAGGGTGGAGCCCGGGGTGGTGAGGCTGATCTGGGGAATGTTGGTGCCGTTGCCGAAATTGAACTTGAGCACGC
>JANODO010000060.1:0-11236 GCA_031412735.1 Rariglobus sp.
CGGAGTCCGCGCCCTACCCTCGGGAGCGCCGACGTCCCCGTCGGCCTTTCCGGGCCCCAACCTTAGCAGCCGACGTAAGGAGGCTGTCCCCGCCCGCCCGCCTGCGCCCGCCGACTAAGCCCTGGCGTTGAGCTGTGTGCCCGTCGACGGGTTCGCGGTCCACGGCGCGGAACGGAGTCCGCGCCCTACCCTCGGGAGCGCCGACGTCCCCGTCGGCCTTTCCGGGCCCGAACCGTAGCAGCCGACGTAAGGAAGCTGTCCCCGCCCGCCCGCCTGCGCCCGCCGACTAAGCCCTGGCGTTGAGCTGTGTGCCGACGGACGGATTCATGGCCGACGCGGCAGGAATGGATTCGATGAGCTGAATGATCGCTGCGCCCTCCTGCTTCACGTGGTCTTGCGCTTTTTTGGCCACAGAGATCGCGTAATCCTGACGCGCGCCGGCACCAATAGGGCCGATATCTTGTGACTGGGTCGAGGTAGAGGTGCTAGTAAGATTCATGGGATTGGGGATTCGCGATGAGCTCTGCGTTGGGATTTCAGAAAAAAGCCACTCCCGAAAGGGTAATGGAACTAACCGGGCGGGCAAAGATTGAGCGTGGCGGCTGGAACGAGGCAATGGCATTCCCCTAGGGTGATTACCCGTGTGCCGGAGTAGCCTTAATCAGACCAGGTAGGCCGGTGACTCCGCTCACCGTCGACTCCCAACGGCGCGGAGCGGAGTCCGCGCCCTACCCCGGGAACGCCGACGTCCCCGTCGGCCTTTCCAAGCTCGAAGCGTAGGCAGCCGACGTAAGGAGGCTGGCCCCACAAAACGCCTGCGACAGCCACGCGAAGTAGCCTTCATCAGACCAGGTAGGGCGGTGACTCCGCTCACCGCCGTCTCCCGATGGCGCGGAACGGAGTCCGCGCCCTACCCGATCACGGACGTCAAACGCGCGACCACGGACATCGAGGTGTGCCCTGGGGTTTGCCCTCTGATCCGAAGAACAGCCTGAAACCTTCAGACTTTAACCACGGATTATACGGATGGGCACGGATTGATTTTTTTATCCGTGGTAATCCGTGAAATCCGTGGTCAAATCTTCGGCTCCTAAAGTTTAATACTCACCGGACGTTGGTCTCACAGAGTAGAACCGGTTTCCGAGTAGGCCTTCCACTAGGGCACAAAAAAGCCGCCGTGCCCTCCCCCAAGGCACGGCGGCAGTAGTTCCCTAACTGAACGCAAGCTTAGACCGAACGACGACGGCGCGTGATCGCCAGACCCAAGACACCAAGGCCCGCGAGAGCGGCAAAGGTGGAGGGCTCGGGGATGGCGGAGGCCGTGAGCAAACCCGAGCTGCTAGCGAATGAGAAATCGTAGCCTCCCGCGCTACCGGTCCAAGTGCCCGCGTTGTTCGTCAGCGAGCTGACGTAGGTGCCAGCGATGCTAACCGAGCTGAAATTGCCGGCCAAAGCGCCGGTCGAGGCTTGGAATACCTGGAAGGTGGAGTCGCCCGCCAAGGTAAAGTTCAGGTCGATGTTAAGAGTGCCGCCAAAGGTCAGCGTGCCCGCCGTGCTGGTGATGGTCGCGTAGTCGGTTCCCGCAGCACCCGTTGCCGACAAAGCTACCGAGTTGGCACCGCTCATCGTGAAGCTATTGGCAAATGCCAAGGTGCCGTTATTCACCCTCGTGCCGCCGCTGTAAGTATTATTGCCGGACAGCGAGAGGATGTTGTTACCCACTTTTGTCAGGGCGAAAGCGCCCGTAACCGGAAGCGAGATGGAGATATTACCCGTGCCGCCGATCGAACTGTTCGCAGAGAGGGCTAGAGTGGGCAAGGTCGCTGAGACGGTCGCACCCGTGAGACCTTCTGCCGTGCTCACTGTAACCGTAGGCGCTGAAGTGTAGCCGCTTCCGAAACTGCTGAAAGTCAGACCGGCCAGACCCAAAGAAGCGGCAGAAATCGAAGCACCACTCCCTCCGGTTCCGCCCGTGAGGCTAAGCGTGGGCAACGAAGTGTAGCCCGAGCCAGGATTGGTAATGGTGTAAGTAATTGCGCCGGATACAATAGCCGTGCTGATCGTCAAGCCGGTGCCGCCACTGCCGGTGTTATTCACCGCCACTGTGGGTGCTGTGCCTGTATACCCCGATCCGCCGGCCGACGTGATGGCTGTGAGGCCAATGATCGCCGTCGCAGCGGCACCCGATCCCCCGCCACCGCTGATACTCACGGTAGGAGCTCCGGTAACGGTGGTCGTGGATCCGTTAGCTGTGATGGTAGCGACGCTAATATTCCCGCCATTAATGCTAGCAGCCGCACCACTGCTGTTGGTGATAGCGCCCGTGCCACCGACTCCGGTGCCAGAAATCGTGAAGCCCTCACCTGCGATTGCTTGGCCGCCCAAATCGACCGCCGCACCCGATGCAACCGAGGTCGTATTCGCACCGGCAGCCCGGTTGACGGAGGCGGTTAAGTTTACCCCTAAGGCAGAACCATTACCCAGGATTAGGGTGCCTTCGGTAACGGTAACCACTCCGGAGGCAGCGTTGGCTGCGCCAAGAGTCAGTGTGCCGGTGCCATTTTTCGTGATCGTCGTGCCGGTGCTAGATTGGAGCGTGGAATTATTAAGCGCACCGTTAAGGACGAGATTACCCGCACCACCAAACACCCAGCCGTTGGAGCCCGCATTGAGCTGAGTTCCGGAGGAGGTGGTTCCTGTGATGGTCAGGGTCTGACCTGCGGTGGTCACATTAATACCGGAAGCCGCACCACGGCCGTCACGTGTGAAATTACGATTCGTCGAGGCGGTGGAACCGGTGTAGTCGAGCACACCACTCTGATTGCTACCACCCATGGCGATGTCGTTGTCGATGCCGATGGAGCTGTTGGCACCCGAAGCGCCAATCACCGAAGCCGACACTTTGCCGGCAGAGATGGCGAGGCTGGCGAAGGAGTTGGCGGTATTGGCAAAGGTCAGCGCAGAGGTGCCTCCGTTGACGGAGACGTTGGTGACCGAGACGAGACCCGAAATCGTGGAAGCGGTGCCGGCACGGAAGTCTAAGGTTCCCAATCCAGAGACGCTCACGGCGCCACCGGTTTCGACGAGCGATGAGTTGGTTCCGATCTGAAGGGAGCGGCCGGTGGCGATGCTCCAAGTCTGGGCTGCTCCGGTGATGATTCCTGCGTTTATGATGAGATTCTGGGAGACAGTGCCGCTAGTCGACATATCGATGCCACTGGAACCCAAGGTCAGGAGACTGCCGCTCCCGATAGTGAAAGCACCACCCGGATTTGTGACTTGAATACCACCCCACGCCGTAGCCCCACTAAGGACGGCAGATCTGGCGACGGTCAAAGTGCTGTCGAACACAGCTACAGTTCCGGAGTTAGGAATCGTGCCACCGGTCCAACTGCCAGCCAGGTTCATCGCAGTGGTGTTATCCAGCTTTTGGGCGGAGGCGGTAGACGCCAACCCTGCGGCTACGATCGCGGCAAGGAGGACGGCGGAGGGTTTGTAAGTTTTACGCGAATACGCCGAGGCGGAGGGGAGATGACGTGGATTGCTCATGGAATAAGTGGGACGGGAGGGGGTGTCGCTAAAGGGGCTTTCGGCGAGCTTGGAAAGGCAGATCGCTCGGCGGGGTGGGGTAAAACATCTACACACTCTGCTTCCTAAAAATCTTTCCAATACTTTTATTGTGCAATTTTTTGCAAAATAATTAAAGTTCCTTGATTAGATGCCGACAGCTCCGGCTCGAAACTGGAGACGGGGTCTCCCGACCCCGTTCGGCGGAAGACTGCGGGACCGGGAGGTCCCGGCTCCCGTATGCAAACCCATCCCGATCTCCTGGCGAACAAGAACGATTATAAGAGTGACTGCGCGCGTTGAGGGACAATCCGCGCCACTTTAAAGCCTCCGGGAACTCCGGCGTGGGAAGCGAGCTCGCTCGCGAGGCTCCGGCTCGAAACTGGAGACGGGGTCTCCCGACCCCGTTCGGCGGAAGGCTGCGCGAACTATCGAAAAGGGGTCGCGTTGTTACATAGATACGTCCTGATTTTGTGGCGGTGTTTGTGCTTTTGCTGGGCTCCATGCCAAGAAAACTTCGTTTGGAAGAGGCGGGCGCGCTCTATCATGTCATTAACCGGGACAACTACCGTCAGCCGGTCTTCGCCTCCGCTGGTGCTCTCGACGCCATTACCCGGACGCTGGGGGAAAAACAGTGCCGCCTTGTCCCGCGTGGTTGACTCCATCCACCTCAATCCGGTTCGGGCAAAAGTTATAGAGCCTGCTCTACTAATCTCGTTTCGCCCGAGCAGCCTGCCGCACTTTTTCCCGACACAGGCCCTGTCACCCAGAAGGTCTCCGTCCCGCCTTGATCTCGGCGCGGTGCCGCTTTCCGGCCACCGAAATCGCCTTCTGGCGCGTGCTGCGTTTGCGATTGGTTCGGCGGACCTTGGCCGCCGCCTGCTGACGCGCCAGCTCCGCCGCGCGCAGGCGGCCCTCAAGTTTCGCGCACAGCTCAGTCCACGCAGTCTCGCGATTCGCAGCTTGCGAACGCTCGCGCTGGCACCGCACCTCGACTCCCGTTGGCCGGTGTTTCACGCACACCGTGCTGCTGGTTTTGTTGATCTTTTGCCCGCCGGGGCCGGAGCCGCGCACAAATCGCTCCTCCACGTCGGTCGCCAAGACGCCGAGGGCATCGAGCCGCTCTTGAATTTGAGTTGGTAAATCCACGCTGGCATCCTTTTCTCCACGAAACACTTTCTGCGCAAGCGAGTCCCACTCCCCCTTCTACCGTTCCGTGTATTGATCTCCGCTTTCGTGTATTTCGTGTGTTTCGTGGTTAAAAATTCATCCTGCTTCACTCTTTCATGATCACCGGTCCCACTTGGTCCCAAAAACTTCGCGACGAAATTGGCAAAGCCGTCATCGGTCAGGACGCCGTTATCGAGCGTCTACTGGTCGCCTTGCTCGCCAACGGCCACGTCCTCCTTGAAGGCATGCCCGGTCTGGCGAAAACCCTCCTCATTAAATCCCTCGGCACCGCCCTCGGCATCCAGTTTGAGCGCATCCAGTTTACCCCCGACCTCCTCCCGAGCGACGTGGTCGGCACCATGGTGTTCTCGCCCAAAGACGGCGCGTTCACCTCCCATAAAGGTCCGATCTTCGCCAATCTCGTCCTCGCCGACGAAATCAACCGCGCTCCCGCCAAGGTCCAAAGCGCCCTCCTCGAAGCCATGCAGGAGCGCCAGGTCACCATCGGCGGTAACACCCACGCGTTGCCCCGCCCGTTCTTCGTGATGGCCACCCAAAACCCGGTCGAGCAAGAGGGCACCTACCCGCTCCCCGAAGCGCAGACGGATCGCTTCCTTTTCAAACTCATCGTCGATTACCCGTCCCTTGACGAAGAAGCCACCATGATGCAGCGCTGGGGGCAGGTCACCCGCCAGCCCGCGCTCACCGGCGTGGCCAACGGCGACGAACTCCTCGAACTGCGCGGCGAGGTCGACAAAGTTCACCTCTCGCCCGCTGTCCAAGCCTACATCCTCGCCCTCGTGCGCGCCACCCGCGCCTTGGCCGCGCCCGAGGCCGGCAAGAAACGTTACCTCAGCTTCGGTGCCTCGCCGCGCGCGTCGCTCGCACTCTACCAAGCCGCCCGCGCGTTGGCGTGGTTACGCGGACTCGATTACGTGAGCCCCGGCCTCGTGCAAGAGATCGCCCCCGATGTCCTCCGCCATCGCGTGGGACTGACCTACGAAGCCGAAGCCGAGGAGATCACCAGCGATCAACTCATCGCCCAGGTGATCGCCAAAACCCCGGTTCCCGAGGCCTGAGTTCTTTCCGGAAGGTAGGAGCCCATTTATGGGCGATGAGCGATCACCGCATTTCCTCAAACCATCGCCCATAAATGGGCTCCTACCTTTTCCGATCCATCCGCCCTCCCGTGCCGCCCCTCGCCTCCACGCCCGACACCCTCGCTTCCCCGCTGGCGCTCCTGCGCAAGCTCGAATGGCGCGTGCGGCATGCCGTCGAGAATGTATTGAGCGGTGAATACCGGTCCGCCTTCCGCGGACGCGGCATGGAGTTCGACCAGGTCGTCAAATACGAGTTCGGCGACGATGTGCGCGACATCGACTGGAACGTCACCGCCCGCCTCGGCGAACCCTACCGCAAAAAATTCGTCGAAGAGCGCGAGGTCACCGTGATGATCGTCTTCGAAGACACGCCAAGCCTCCAGTTCGGCTCCGGAACCCAATCGAAACGGGAAACTCTCCTGGAACTCGCCGGGCTCGTTATGCTGCTTGGCGCAGTTAACCGCGACCGCGTCGGCTTCGTCCACGTAAAGCCCGACGGCTACACCCTCCGCGAACCCGTCCGCGGACGCGGCCCCATCCTCCACGCCGCCGCGTCTTTGCTCGGCGCACCCGCGCCGTCTCTGCATTCGTCATTCGACATGGGTCATTCGTCATTCACGGCTCCGCCGTGGCGTCTCCTCGCCCGGGCCGCACCGCGCCACAGCGTGCTCATCTGGTTAAGCGACTTCGCCCCGCGCCCCGCGCCGGAAGGCTGGGCGGTCATGCACAAACGTTATCAACCCATGGGCTTTCGCGTCGATGACCCCTGGGACCGTGCGTTGCCGGCCGGCGAGGCCTTCGCCGCCTATGATCCGGTGAGCGGACGCCTCGTCACCTTGGAAAACTCCTCCGCCGAGCGCGCCGCTCATGCGCAATGGCGCGCCGAACGCGAGGCGTCCTGGCGTGCCCTGTTTCCGGATACACTCACCCGCCTCGTCGTCGGCACCGACGAAGACCGCCTCGATGCGCTCGTGCGTTTTTTCCACGCCCGCCAAGCCCGCTGACCTCCGGTGAAAGACCTCGTTTTCCATTCTCCGTGGTGGCTGCTCGCGCTGGTGTTGCTGCCCGCCGTCGTGTGGTTGCGCGGACGCCGCTCCGTGCCGGTCTTACTCGTGCCGTTCGCCGCCGCCTGGCACCGGCCCTCGCTCGCGTCGCCGTCGCGTTGGCCCACCGGACTCGCGCTGCTTGGCCTCGTCCTCGTGATTGTCGCACTCGCCCGCCCTCAACGCGTCGAAGACAAACGCGAGGTCCGCACCGAGGGCTACGACATCATGCTGGCGATCGACCTCTCCGGTTCGATGCTCGCCGAAGACTACGAAAATGGCGACGGTCGCATCAATCGCCTCCAAGCGATCAAGCCGGTCATCCAAGCGTTCATCACCCAACGCCCCAGCGACCGCATCGGCATCGTCGTCTTCTCCGGGCGCGCCTACACCCTCGCCCCGCTCACCTTCGACCACGACTGGCTCGGTCGCCAAGTCGAGCGCCTCAAGATCGGCCTCATCGAAGACGGCACCGCCATCGGCGACGGGCTCGGCCTCGCGTTGACCCGCCTCGAACAAGCCGCCCGCGATCAAGCCGGCCTTCGCCAAGGCGCGTTTGCGGTCCTGCTCACCGACGGTGCCAGCAACAGCGGCAAGCTCGCCCCGATGCAGTCCGCCGCCGTCGCCAAGAGCCGCGGCATCCCCGTCTACACCATCGGCGCCGGTCGCGACGGCCTCGTGCCCTTTCCGGTCTTCGATGAAGCAGGCAACACCATCGGCTACCGCCGCGTCGCCTCCGACCTCGACCAAAGCACCCTCATCGAAATCGCCAACCTCACCGGCGGGAGCGCCTACCGGGCCGATGATGCCAAAGCCATCGCGTCCGCCTTCGAGGCCATCGACCGCGCACAGAAAATCGAGTTTCAGGCCAAGAGTTTCCTGCTCACCAGCGAGCTCTTCGCCTGGCTCGCCCTCCCCGGCCTCACCTGCCTGCTTCTCGCCGCCGTGTTCAGCGCACGCCGCCAACCATGATTAAACCACGCCTGTCCGTCTCCCCCATTGGTTATTGGACATTGGTCATTGGTCATTTCAACCCATGACCTTCCACTGGCCCCACGCCTTCTGGCTTCTGCTGATCCCGCTCGCGGTGCTGCTGCGCGACCTCCGCCGCCGGCGGAGCACACCTGATTCACACCCGAAGATCAGCCACGCCGAAGCGACTCATTCGTCATTGGTCATTGATCATTCGTCATTCCAGCGGCGCGGCTCTGTCCGCACCCGCTGGTTCCTCTACCTCGCGCTCGTCGCCGCGACGGCCGCCCTCGCCCGCCCACAGTGGGGACGCCTCGAGGAGCCTGTCTTCGAGCAAGCCCGCGAGATCATTATCGCGCTCGATTTGTCCCGCAGCATGTTGGTCGAAGACGTCAAACCGTCCCGCCTCGAACGCGCACGCCTGCTCATCACCAGTCTGCTCGAACAACTCAAAGGCGAACGCGTCGGGCTCATCGTTTTCTCGGGCACCGCGTTCCTGCAAAGCCCGCTCAGCGCCGACTACGAAATCCTCCGCGAATTCCTCCCGGTGCTCGACCCCGGCTATCTGCCCGAAGGCGGCACCAACTACGACGCCCTCCTCGAAACCACACTCACCGCGTTTGGCACCTCCGGAGCCGCCGACCGCTTCCTCGTCGTGTTGAGCGACGGCGAATCGCAGACCGACACCTGGCGCAAGCACCTCGACGAACTTAAAGCCAAGGGCATCCGCGTGCTCGGTCTCGGCATCGGCACCGGCGAGGGCGCGATGATCCCCGACGGAGCCGGTGCGTTTATGAAAGACGAGCGCGGCGCCGTCGTGCTCTCCAAGCTCAGCAGCGCCACGCTCCGCGAACTCGCCGACAAAACCGACGGCACCTATACCGATGCCAGCTCGTGGGTCGATCTTTCGCAACTGGTTAAATCCACCGTCGAGCAAGGCCGTCGCGGCGAGTTCACCGAAACCAACCGCGTGCGGCTCGCCGAACGTTTCCAATGGCCCCTCGCCGCCGCCCTCGCGTTGTTCCTGCTGAGCTTCTGGCGCGAATTCCCCGTCCGCCCCAAACCCCGCCCGATCCAACTCGCCACCACACCCCTGAAAACCGCCCTGTTCGCGCTCCTCCTTCTTCATTCGACATTCGTCATTGGTCATTCGTCATTTGCGGCGGAGCCGCTTTCCGCTCCCGTCACCCAGCTCATCGGCCGCCTCGCCACGCGCGACGAGACCACCGCCAGAGACTATGCCGAACTCGCCCGCGCCACCGTAACGTTTGGCGAGCGTGCGCAATCCTCCCAGGAGCCGGTGCCCGAGGGCGCGGTCCGCGACGCGCTCGCCGGCGTCGCCGCCGGTCAAGCGCTCGACGCCAAAGCCGCCGACTGGCCCGCGCTACGCGAACAGTTGAACGCTTTGCTCCCGAAGCCAAAACCGCCCGAAAAGGAAAAGTCGAAACCCGACGAAAAAAAGCCGGAGCAAAACAAAAAAGACCAACCCGAAAACCCGGGCCAAGACGGCGAGAAGGGCGAGTCCTCTCAGAATGATAAGAAAGACGAATCCAAGTCAGACGACTCGTCGAAGCCCGAGGACGGCAAAGAGGGCAGCGGCGGAAAATCCTCCGACTCAAAACCCCAAAGTTCCGAATCGCAAAAAAAGCCCGACCAGCCCGGCCAGTCCGCTTTCGGTGACATGAAAAAAGACCCGCCCCCCGCCTCCGAACGTAGGAGCGAGCTCGCTCGCGATTCCGCCCGCCCCCCGCCCCCCGAGCCCGGCGAGATGCAGCAAGTCGGCGGCGCGCAAGCCAACCCTTCCACCGACCCCGCGCGCCTCGACCCGTCGTTATCCGTCCCGCTGCAAAAGCTCGATCAGGTAAAACAAAACGACTCGCCCGCCCACCTCTTCCAACTCCTCCAAGGCCAGCCCACCGGACAACCCGCCGCCAAGGGCAAAGACTGGTAACCCCCGCCCGCATTCAATCCGATTCTTCCGTGTATTCCGTGTGTTCCGTGGGCAACTCCTCCGATTCTCCGACTTTCGTGTATTTCGTATGTTTAGGGTGTGTTTCGCAAATAAACCAGCCCATCGCTCGCGTTTTACGAGGGAAGAGAGAAAGGGCGCTGGCCCGGCGTTGCCCTCGACGGCACGGGCCGCTGGCCCGCCTCCGTCTCGCTCGCCTTGGCCGAGCACCCTTTCTCTCTCCCGCTGGCCCGGTTCATTTGCGAAACACACCCTAGTGGTTAAAAAAAATCCGACTCCGCTCCGTGCTTAAACACCTCCTCACCTTCCTCGCTTTCGTCATCGCCACTCTGGCCGCCAGCGCGCAATCCGTCCGCTGGGAGCCCGGTTCCGGCACGCTCGCGCTCAACCAGCTCAGCGAGCTCAGCCTCGTCTTCGACCAATGCGAACCATCCACCGACACCGTATCGTTGCCATCGGTCCCCGGCCTCACGTTTGGCGCGCCGAGTCGCACCTCAAGCTCCTCTTACACGGTCGTTAACTTCAAGGCCACCTCCGTGCGCACCGTCACCCTGAGTTACCGCGTGCGCCCGACCGACCGCACCACCTTGGTGATTCCGTCCTTTAGCGTGGAAACCGACAAAGGCCGCCAGGTCGTCGCGTCCGCCACATTTGAAATCGGCGATGCCACCATCGGTCAGAGCGGCCTTTCCATCGACCAAGTGGCCCAGTCGCGTTTCGCGTTTCCCTCGCCCACGGTGTGGGCCGGCGAAGTGTTCCCGCTCACCTACACGCTGAACGCCTCGAAGCGCTATCTCTACAACCTCAACAAGGACTTCGAGTGGGACCCCACGCCGCTCTCCATCGAGCCGTGGCCCAACCCCGAGCAGATCGACGCCCTGATCAACAACGACCAGCGCGTCTCGATCATCTACAAGACCCGCGCCATCGCCAAAACCCCCGGCACCTACGCGCTCCAGCCCGCGACCCAGCTCGTTAACATCAGCACGGGGTCCACCGCGTTCGGGCTCTTTGCCCGCTCCAACATCACTCAACTCGCCGTGACCAGCCCGCGCGTTGATCTCACCGTCCGCCCGCTGCCTTCCCCCGCTCCCGGCGGTTTCAACGGAGCCGTCGGCACGTTCACCCTCGACTCCAAGGTCGTCCCGACCTCCGCCGCCGTCGGCGAGCCCATCACGTGGACGCTCACCCTCGATGGCACCGGCAACTGGCCCGACGTGGCCGGCCTTCCCGCGCGCTCCGTGTCGAAGGATTTCCGCGTCGTCCAACCCCAGCCCAAGCGCGCCAATAAAAACAACGCCCTCTTCGACGCCTCGATTACCGAAGACATCGTGCTCATCCCCACCAAAGCCGGCGCCTACACGCTCGGCCCCGTGTCGTTCACCGTCTTCAACCCCGCCACCGGCGCCTACGAA
>JANODO010000061.1:0-25705 GCA_031412735.1 Rariglobus sp.
CGCCGAGACCGAGGCGCGGCTCGGGCGAGACGACTTCGCGGATGGGCAGCGCGAATTTTTTCGCAAACTCCCAGTCGCGCTCGTCGTGCGCGGGCACGGCCATGATCGCGCCGGTGCCGTAGCCGGCGAGCACGTAGTCGGCGATCCAGACCGGGATGGGCTGGCCGGTCGCGGGGTTGGTCGCGGTCGCGCCGGTCGCGACGCCGCTCTTGTCCTTGGCGAGGTCGGTGCGCTCGAGGTCGCTCTTGGCGGCGGCCTTGCGCTGGTAGGCGGCAACGGCCTCGCGTTGCGCGGGGAGGGTGAGGCCGGAGACAAGGGGATGCTCGGGGGCGATCACCATGTAGGTGACGCCGAATACAGTGTCGGGGCGCGTGGTAAACACCTTCAGGTCACCGAGGTGGTCTTGCTCCAATTTAAAGAGGAGTTCCGCGCCCTCACTGCGACCGATCCACGCCTCTTGCATGCGTTTGGTTGAGTCCGGCCAGTCGACGTCCTTTAAGTCGGCGAGCAGCCGCTCGGCGTAGGCGGTGATGCGCAGCACCCATTGGCGCAGGTTGCGACGTTCGACGGGAAAGCCGCCGACCTCGGATTTGCCATCAACGATTTCTTCGTTGGCCAGCACCGTGCGGAGCTCCGGGCACCACCACACGGGGCGTTCGTCAACGTAGGCCAGGCCTTTCTTGAAAAGCTGAAGGAAGATCCACTGGGTCCAGCGGAAATACTTTGGGTCGGTCGTGTCGACTTCGCGCTCCCAATCGTAGGAAAAGCCGAGGGCTTTGATCTGACGGCGGAAGTTGGTGATGTTGTTCTGGGTGTTGGACGCGGGGTGCGTGCCGGTCTTCACCGCGTGCTGCTCGGCGGGCAGGCCGAAGGCATCCCAGCCGATGGGGTGGAGGACATTGAAGCCCTTGGCGCGTTTGTAGCGGGCGATGATGTCGGTGGCGGTGTAGCCCTCCGGGTGGCCGATGTGCAGGCCCGCGCCGGACGGGTAGGGGAACATGTCGAGCACGTAGTATTTCGGCTTCGACGTGTCGTTCTCGGTGCGGAAGGAGTGATTGTTTTCCCAGAAGGTTTGCCAATGAGGCTCGATCTGGAGAAACTCGTAATCTTTGCAATGCGTAGCCATCGGATGAAACCCGCCACCGTGAAGGAATCGCCCACGTCGTCAATCACTCGAAAAGTCGCCGTTTGGGCCCTCGTGTTTTGGGGCTCCCTGCTGGCCGTGGAGGCGGCGGTCTCGCGCGGCTTCGACCATCTGTTGGACGCCGTGGTGCGCATCGACGTGCGCGAGGAGTCCTTTGAAGCCGGCGCCCGTCGGTTCACAGCGGGAATCGGTTCCGGGGTGATTGTGTCGGGCGACGGGCTCATCCTCACCAACGCCCATGTGGCCAGTCCTCGCGCGGTCGAGTTGTCCGTCACGTTGGCCAGCCTGGAACGGGTCAACGCCACTCTCGTCGGCTGGGATCACTGGACCGATCTTGCGCTGCTGCGCATCGACCTGGCCGAGGTGAAACGCCGTGGGCTCACGTTTACGCACGCCCGATTCGCCGATTCGGACAAACTGTTTCCCGGGCAGACCGTCTACGCGGTCGGCACGCCGCACGGGCTCACCCGCACGGTGACCCGAGGCATCATCTCCAATAATCGCCGCTTTTTCGCGGACAATCGCGGTGTGAAGGGCTACGAGACCGGTCTCTTTAATACGTGGCTGCAGACCGACGCCGCCATCAACCCGGGCAACTCAGGCGGGCCGCTCGTCGATGACAAAGGCCGCGTGGTGGGCATCAATTCGCGGGGTTATCTCGGCGCGGACAATCTCGCCTTCGCGATCCCCGCCAACATCGCGAAACGGGTCGTCGCCGGTCTCACGGCGGACGGTGCGATCACGCGCAGCTACATCGGAATCGTTCCGGGGGCGTTGCTGGATCTGGAAGGCTTTTACTCGCTCAAACAAAACACCGGTGTGCTCATCAACAGTGTCGACCCCGGCTCGCCCGCCGCGCGTGCCGGTTTGCGGGGCGGAGACATCGTGCTCTCCGTCAATAGCACTGCGGTGGACGGGCGTTTCCCGGAGCAGTTGCCGCCGATCCTAAACCAGATCGCGAGTCTTCCGGTGGGCGACACGGTGAAACTCGTTGTGAAACGGAGCGAACAGACGCTCACGCCGGCGATCGTGACCGAAAAACTCGAAAGCCGCCAAGGCGAGGAGTGGGCATTTGAAAAGTGGGGGTTGACTGTGCGCAAGGTGTCGCGCGCCTACGCACGTGAAAACCAACTCGATGACGACACCGGCCTCCTGGTCATCGGCGTGCAGCCCGGGTTTCCCGCCGCAGTCGCGGGACTGAACCGCGGCGATATCATCACCAAGATTAACCAAGAAAAGATCGTATCGTTGGAGGTCGCCAAGGCGCAGCACGCCGCGTTTGTCGCCAAGCCCGCTCCGACGCTCGTCGAGGCGGAAACCGACCGCCGCGTTTCGCTGTATATTTTCAAGCCATGATAAGCCCTTTCTGCATCCGTTTCCGCCTCCTTTTTCAGATTCTCTGGCTCCTGCTCGCGCTCCCGCTCGGCCACGTCGGCGCACGGGCGGCCGACCTCGCGGAGCTGTTTAAGGAGCGGATTAAATCGGTGGTGGCCGTGGAGTTTTTCACCGAGAGCGAACTTGACCGGCGGCCGACGGTCGCCTTCGCGCTGGTCGCCGACCACGCCGGGACGCTCGTGCTGCCGCCGGGCGCGATCAATAACTTCGTGCAGCCCTCAAAGATGAAGGACTTTCGCGTCTACCTGCCGGGGCGTTCGGCCAGCGAGTATTCAGCAGGCGAATACCTCGGGCAGGACTCGTTGAGCGGCTGGCACTTTGTCCGGGTGGAGGAGAAGCTTCGCGCCGGTCTGGTGCCCGTCACCGCGTTCGCCGCCAGGCCGGCCGGCCGGGAGCCGGCGTTGGGCGAGGAGTTCTGGGGAATCGGCCTGCGGGGGAAGGACGAGGATTTTGCGCCGTATTTCATGGCGAGCCGGATTTCGCATGTGCAGTCACTGCCCGAGCGGACCGCCATCGCGCTGGGGGAAGTCGCGGCTCCGGGCCTGCCGGTTTTTGATCGTGAAGGCGCGTTTTCGGGCGTGGCGGTCGCGGGCTTTGGGCAGACGTTTATCCAGTATTCGCGCAATGAACGCGGATTGCCCGTGATGTTGCTCAACATGGAAGAGAGCAGCGTGTTTCAACTCGCCGCCGATATCACGGCGTGGCTTGGACGCGCACCGACGACGGTCGCCGGGCGTCCGATTACGTGGCTGGGTGGTTATGGGTTGCAGCCAATGGACCCCGAGGTCGCATCGTTTCTTAAACTTGCCGACCAGTCCGGCTGCGTGGTGAGCGAGGTGCTCGAGGGCAGCCCTGCCGAAGTCGCAGGTTTGAAAAATCGTGACATCATCCTCGCGATCGACGGGCGTCCGTTGCCGCGCTTCAAGCCGGACCGGGTCGTGGTAACCTACTTTGATCGTGAACTCGGCCTGCGTAAACCGGGCGATACCTTTACGCTCACGGTGCTGCGCGGCACCGAGCGCATGGAAATCAAGGCGATCCTCGCCGACCAACCTCGGCTTATGCGCGAGGCCGACCGCACTTACTTTGAAACCCTCGGGTTCACCGCCCGCGAGTTTGTCTATGGCGACGGCATTATTCGTCGGGTGAAGCTGGCCGGTCATAAGGGAGTCATTGCGCAGTTCGTGAAAAACAGCAGTCCGGCCGGCACGGCGGGTTTGCGGCCCGACGATTGGATTTTGGAGGTCGATGGCACCGAGGTGAAAACCTACGCCGAAGCGGTATCGAAGCTCGTGGCCATCGAGGCGGACACCAAGCGCACCGATTTTGTTTTGCTCACCAGCCGCAGCGGCGAGACCGCCGTGTTGCGCGTCAAATTGAAGTAATCTCCATGTTCACTGGCATTGTTGAAGAAACCGGCACGGTCGTCGCCTTTACCCAAGGCTCCGATGCGTGGAAACTCCAGATCGCGGCAAGCGCCGCTTTGCAGGACGCGGCACTCGGCGACAGTATCGCCGTTAACGGCTGCTGCCTCACGTTGACGCGCTTTGATGAGCATCACCTGTGGTTCGATGTTTTGGAAGAGACGCGGGGTCTCACGAATTTTTCGACGCTCGCGGCGGGGACTGCGGTGAACCTGGAGCGTTCGTTGCGCTTTGGCGGGAAAATCGGCGGACACTTCGTCACCGGACATGTGGACGGCCAGGGCATTATCGAAACGTTCGAGCCGCGCGGCGGGGATCATTACCTGCGGGTCAATGCGCCGGCGGGGCAGGGGCGTTATTTGATTCACAAAGGCAGTATCACCATTGATGGCATTTCGTTGACGGTGGCGGAGGTGTCCGGCGACACGTTCGCGGTGTGGATAATCCCTACGACGATTCAGGTTACAAATTTGCGTGAGAAGCAGGCGGGCTCGCCGGTCAATTTGGAGTTCGACTTGCTGGGCAAGTATGTCGAGAAGCTGGCGGTTGCTCACCGGTGTTGAGCCTCTTCATGCGCGCCGCGCTCACTGCTCTGACCGACGAACTCAAACGCCTGAAATCCACAGGCGTGACGTCGGTTCCAGTGTCCGAAGAAAGCATCGCGGCACTCCGTAAAATCGTCGCGTCCCGAAGCGCGGGACCCGCAGCGAAGAACGCCGGGCCGGTGTCCGTGCGTGATCGCGAGGGATCGCCCTCCGCTGTGCAGCCTGCGCTCACGGCCGCGAAGACCGTGGCCCCCGCTCGGTCGTTGCCAGTCGAGGCCAAGCTGGTGCCGAAGCCGGATGCGGCCCCAGCCCTGCCGCCCCCGCCGGTGATCGTGTTACCTGCGGGCGACAAGCCCACGCGCTGGGCCGCGTTGCGTGACTTGGTCGTCAACCACCCGGTATGCGTGGCCAATGTGCGGGCGGGCAAAAAAGTGGTGCTCGGCGTGGGTTCGCTCGATGCGAAAATCATGTTTATCGATGAGGCTCCGGGGATGGAGGAAGAGGCGCGCGGAGAGCCTTTCGTCGGTCCGGCGGGGCAATTGCTCACCAAGATGATCGGCGCGATGGGCGTGAAGCGTGAGGACGTGTTCATTGCAAACATCATGACTTGGCGTCCGCAGGTGCCGACGCCCGCAGGCACGGAGCAGGTCGGCAGCCGGGATGCCACAGCGGAGGAACTGGCGTTCTGCCGGCCGTTTATTCAGGCGCAGATCGAGCTCGTTAATCCCGATCTGATCGTCGTCACGGGTGCGACCGCCGCGAAGGGGTTGTTAGGCCCCGGGGCTTTCAAAAACCTGACCGACGTGCGCGGGCAGTGGAGAGAATTTGCCGGCAAGCCCGTCATCGTGACCTATCACCCGGGCTACCTCTTGCGTCAGGAATCGGTTGGCCCGGTCGCCGCGCGCAAGGCTAAACGCGCGACGTGGGAAGATTTACTTAAGGTGATGGAACGCGCCGGGTTGACGATCACCGACAAACAACGAGGATTTTTTCTGGAAAAATGAAACGACTTCTTCTGCTAGGACTTGGCCTGACTGCACTGCTCACAACGTCGCGGGCGAGCGACGTGCCCTTCGATTTCGAAGTGCTGCAATACCGCGCGAAAACGCTCGCGGCAAAGCCTTACGCCGAGCGGCCAAGCCGCGTGCCTGAGTCGCTGCGCAATCTCACCTACGACCAGTATCGTGATGTGCGGTTTAATCCGGCGTCCGCTTGGTGGCGCCGCGAGCGTCTGGCGTTTCAACTTCAGTTCTTTCATCCCGGCTTCATCTATAATCGCACGGTTCAGCTGTCGGAGGTCACGAACGGCAAGGTCGAGCCCATCCGCTACGAGAAGGATCTGTTTAACTTCGGTGCAAATCGTAGTCTCGGCTCGATTCCGGGCGACATGGGTTTCACCGGTTTTCGCATTCATAACCAGCTGAACAGCCCCGAGTATTTTGATGAACTCGCGGTGTTCCAAGGCGCGAGCTACTTCCGCGCGTTGGGCAAAGGCATGCGCTACGGCCTTTCGGCACGTGGACTCGCGCTGAACACGGGCGAGCCGGGCGGGGAGGAGTTTCCCTCGTTTGAGGAGTTCTGGATCGAGCGGCCCGTCGACAAAGCCAACCGCATCACCGTTTACGCGTTGATGGACAGCCCCAGCGTGGCGGGGGCGTTTCGGTTTATCATCACACCGGGTCCTTCGACGGTGATGGAGGTCAAGAGTGCGATCTACCGCCGCAAAAATGTGGCCCTGTTTGGGGTGGCGCCGCTGACCAGCATGTTCTGGTTTGGTGAAACCGCCTCGAATCATTACGAGGATTTGCGTCCCGAGGTTCACGACTCGGACGGCCTTCTTTTGCAGCGCGGCAATGGCGAATGGCTTTGGCGACCGCTCGGCAACCCGAAAGGGATCCGGGTGGCGGCGTTCGCAGACAACAATCCCAAGGGCTTCGGGTTGATTCAGCGTGATCGCAAGTTTGAGTCCTACGAGGACCTGGAAGCGCATTATCACGAACGCCCCAGCACGTGGGTCGAGCCGATCGGTTCCTGGGGCGAGGGCGATGTTCGCCTGGTCGAGTTGCCCACGCCGGACGAAACCCAGGATAACATCGTGGCCTTTTGGGTGCCCAAGACCTTGCCCGCCCTGGGAGAACCGCTGAGCCTCGAATACAAGTTACACTGGTTCATGGAAGGGAAGGGCGGTCGCACGCCGCCAGCGGGCTATGTGGTTTCGACGCGTATTGGTCGTTCGGCTACGCACGAGCCGGAACTCGTTCGGTTCTGGGTCGATTTCACCGGGAATTATTTGTCCAACCAGAAAGCCACCCCGGAGATCAGCGCCAGCGTTTCGGTCGGTGCCGGTGCGACCTTGGTTCACCAGAGTGTTGAAAAGAACCCTGCAAACGGCAGCTGGCGCGTCGCGTTCGCGCTTAAGCCCGATGGCAGTGGCCGCCCCGTCGAACTCCGTTGCTACCTCAAGCGGCCGCCGCATATCCTTACGGAAACATGGAGCTATCTGTGGAACCCGTAGAGGCTCATCTCGCTACGTTTCGTCCCCGCACCGGGACGATGGAAGCGTGGAACGCGGCTTACGTTCGAGCCGAGGATTACCTGCGGGCTCATCGGATCCATAACCGGCTGCACCAAAGCCGCCTGATTCAGGCGGTGCTGGAACGCGCCGCCCACCGCCATGCGGCCAATCCGGCCTTGGAGCCCACCACCCTCGCCGCCGAGGAAATGCGCTCTATGATGGACGAGTGGTTCGCAGCGGTGCTGGAGGTGAAAACCCTCCCGCCAGACCGCATTCCCATCGAGGGACGCGTGGCGCTGTTGTTGTGCGATGGTCCGCAAAAATGGCCCTACGCGTTTCTCGATTCGCGCACGGTTCCGGATGATTTTGCGAAGGCGATGCGCGCCAGTTCCATCGAGGTCGGTCCCGACATGGCGGTGTCGAGCATGGTGCCGCGTGAGATCGACCTCGGCCCGATCACCGAGGCCGCCGGTGAAACGCTTGAGCGCATGGAAAAATGGCCGCTGCTGCGACTCGCGCTGCTGTGGGCCGTTTTTCTCGGCGCGCTCTTTGGTATTTTTTACGTGACTCGCTAACCGCGCATGAACTCCTCCCGGACCTCCGTCCATCAATTCATTCTGCCTGAGCGTCTGCGCCGCCGCCGCGCGCTTTTCTACACGTCGGTCTTTTTGCTCACCAGCATCGCCACGTGGTTCATGGCGGATCTGCTCTGGCAGCACGGCGGCATCAGCGGACTCGAATGGGTGCTGCTCGTGCTCTTCGTGATTCTCTTCGCGCAGATCGCGGTCGGCTTTGCCACGGCCATGCTCGGCTTTTATGTGATCAACCGGGGCGGCGACCGCCAGCGCATCACCAGCACCGTCGATTGGAAAAACGAAGAGGTGCCGCTGGCCACCACGGCGATTGTCATGCCGGTCTTCAACGAGGACGTAAGCCGGGTTTTTGAGGGGCTTCGGGTCATCTACCGCTCGCTCGAGGCGACGGGGAAGATGGAGCACTTTGACTTCTTCATCCTCAGCGATTCCAACAAGCCCAATCAATGGATTCAGGAAGAGATTGCCTGGGCCGAACTGTGCAAACAGGTGAACGGCGTCGGGCGAATTTTTTACCGCAAGCGTCGCCAGCAGATCAACAAGAAGGCGGGCAACGTGGCGGATTTTCTTCGCCGCTGGGGTAAACGCTACCGCTACATGGTGGTGCTCGATGCCGACTCCATCATGTCCGGGGAATCCATCGTGAAGTTGGTCGCGATGATGCAGAAAAACCCGCAGACCGGTCTCATTCAGACCGCACCGCGGTTAGTTTATGGAGAGTCGCTCTATGCCCGCATGCAGCAGTTCGCCAACCGGCTCTACAGCCCGATTTTTCTCGCGGGTTTGAATTACTGGCAGCAGCAGGACGGCAATTATTGGGGGCACAACGCGATCATTCGCGTTCAGCCGTTCATGGAGCATTGCGCGCTTCCGGACCTGCCGGGTAGCGAGCCCTTTGGTGGGCGTATTCTCTCCCACGATTTCGTCGAAGCCGCGTTGATGCGCAAAGCCGGTTGGCATGTGTGGCTCGCTCACGACATCGAGGGCACGTATGAGGAGGGGCCTCCGTCCTTGATCGATAGCGCCAAGCGGGACCGCCGCTGGTGCCAGGGTAACATGCAGCACGCCTGGCTCGTCGCAGCCCGGGGATTTCGCCCGGCCAACCGGTTTCACCTGCTCATGGGGGTGATGGCCTACGTATCCTGTCCGCTCTGGCTGCTGTTTCTCGTCCTGAGCACGATCCACGTCTTCAACCAAGTGCTGGCACCCGGTGGAGATGTTTACTCGGAGCATTATGCGCGAGTATTCGGCCGGATTGTCGAGGTGCCGGAAGCGCTCGCCTTGTTTCTGTTCACGATGCTGCTGCTGTTTCTCCCCAAAATTATCAGCGTCATCACGGTCCTTCAGCGATCAGGCGAGGCGGCTCGTTTTGGTGGTCGTGGTCCGGTCATTTTATCGACTGCGGCCGAGATCGTTTTTTCAGCGCTCCTCGCTCCCGTGCACATGCTGTTTAACAGCAAATTCGTGTTCTTCACCCTGCTCGGTCAAGGCGTGTCTTGGGTCACGCAACGCCGGGGTGCGGAAGACGGCACGGACTGGCGCGAGGCGATCATCACGCATGGCGGTCAGACGTTCTTCGGTTTGGTCTGGGGGGTTTCGTCGTTCATTCTGCTGCCGTCGTTTTTTTGGTGGCTGAGTCCGGTGCTGGCGGGCCTGGTTCTGTCGGTTCCCGTATCGATTATCTTAAGTAAGAGTTCGCTCGGTTCCCATGCGCGCCGGGTCGGCCTCTTTCTCACTCCGGAAGAAGTTCAGCCCCCGCATGAACTCGGTCGTCTGACCCAAAACCTGGCCGCTTGCTACAAACACATGCGGCCCATCGAGGCGTTGAGAAACGACTACGGGCTCCTGCAAGCGGTCCTGGATCCTTACATCAACGCCGTGCACGTCGCGATGCTGCGAAACCGCCGCCCTAGCGAGGAATCCCGCGATTGGTTCGCCCTGCTTCGCCACCGTTTGTTGAGCGAAGGCCCCGGTCAACTTACGACCAAGGAAACCCTGGCTCTGTTGTTGGACGCCGAGTCGATGATCTGCCTGCACGAAGAACTGTGGAGACAGCCGAGTTCATCGCTGGCCGAATGGTGGCGGCTCGCGATGCGGCAATACAACGTGCTGACCGCAGCGCCCATCACGGCACTCTACCGCTGACCACGGATCGCGGGTTGGGGGTGGGCCGACCCGATCACCACGCAGGCCGGCGGCAGGCTGCAATTAGCGGGCCACCTTCCGGCGCCGGTGATGCGCCTAGTCCAAACACAAGGCCACAGGCGGGAGCGCCGGGGCGTTCCGAAAACTATCTTCGGCCGATTCCTCAGGATTGATCGCGATCCGCTTGGGCCGGTGGTTACCCCTCATACCAGTTACCGCATGAAATGAGACTTTCGTCTGGTGCAGGCCCGACCGGTGGTCAGGCGTCTCTTAGAAACCCCGACCACCGGTCGGGGCTACATCGGGCCATGCTGAAATCCCCTTACGCGTTGTGATTGGTATCAGCCGTGGAAATTCAGTCGAAGGCGCGATGTGCGTTGGGAACTCGGTGGTGCCAGCCTTCTCGGTGTCACTTTCGCCTGACCACGACTCGCTCGCGCTCGGCTTGCGCGCCACGCCCGAGGGTGAGGTCGATCGTTTGTTCAGCGACAATCGTTACCGCTCAGGCCCTTCGGGCGGGCTTTTCGCGATTGGTGGTCCGCGACTTTTGGCCTGAATTCCGAAGTTGTTTTCTGCCTAAATGGTGCGGGACCTCCCGGTCACGCCTTCGCCGCAACGGGGTCAAAGAATTCCGGGGCGCTTGAGACAACCGGGCACCTGGTCGAAATCGGCCTCGCGGATTTGGCCGGACATCAAGATGCCGCGCAGCGCTTTGGCGACGTCAACGAGCGCCGTCGCGCCGCCCGGCTTCAAAAAGAACGCCGTGGCCCCCGTTTCGTAGGCACGGCTGATGTCTTTTGGGTGGCTTGAAGAGGTCAATATCACCACCGGCGTTTCAATGAAAACGGGATGTCCCCGAATCCAAGCGAGGGTCTCCAGACCCGAGAGGCGCGGCATGTTGATATCCAGCAAAACCAAAGTCGGCGGCGGACACGTCACGGGGTCTTGGAACGGGGCGCGGCCGCATAGGTAATCGACCACCGCCCTGCCATCCTCGACGACCAGCAGGTTGGGGATCCCCGCTTCTCGAAACGCACGCCTCATGAAAAACGCGTCGTTTGGATCGTCCTCCGCATATAAGACTAAAGGTTCGGTCATGGACTTATGCGCGGGGGGCTTTCGCAAGTTCCAGTTGGAAAGTGCTCCCTTTACCGGGCTCGGAGACCACGCTGACTTCACCGCCCATGCGCTGCACGGCGCGATAAACAATCGCCAGGCCGATCCCCGTGCCTTCGTAGTCCCGGCTGTTGCGATAGAAGATGGTGAAAATCTTTTCGTGCAACTGCGGGTCGATGCCGATGCCGTTGTCCTTCACAAACAGGAACACCCGTTGGCCACGAACCTCCGCCCAGATGCGCACCGTGGGCCTGACCCCGGGGGCCACGAACTTGACGGCATTCCCGACCAGGTTCGAAAGGCATTGTGTGAGCGATGACGCGTTACCGCGAACATGAGGGAGCGGATGAATGATCGAAATATCCGCTCCGGCGGCGTTGAATTGGGGGTAGTCCTCGACGATCCCGCGCAGCAGTGCCGATAGGTCCACGTCGTCGAGCGGTAGGTCGGCGCGCACGACCCGGCTGTAAACGAGAAGATCCCGAATCAGCGCGTCCATGCGTTCAGCGGCCGTGGCGATGCGGCGGATGTATTCTTTCCCGTCCTCGCTGAGCTGGTCGCTGCACTCTTGAATCAGAATGTCGGCGAAGCTTTGCATCGCCCGCAAGGGCGCTCGCATGTCGTGCGATATGCTGTAGGAAAACGCTTCCAGCTCTCCAATCGTTTCACGCAGTTTACCGGTGCGCTCGGCCACGGTTTTCTCCAGCTCTTCGGCCCGTCGTGCGATGATGTCGAGGGCTTCGGCCAACCGGGTCTGTGCCTCGCGCAACGCGGTCACGTCGGTGTTGGTGCCGAAGAAGCGCACCACCTTTCCGGACTCGTCCCGGATGCCATTCATACGGGAAAGGAACCAGCGATACTGGCCGTCTTGGCCTCTCAATGGAAAGGTGTCCTCCCAATCCAGTCCGTCTCGCAGGGAGTGTTCGAGCTTGGCTGAAGCGCCCTGGACGTAATCGGGGTGGTAAACGGCCTTCCAACCGTCGCCCAGATTGTCCTTCAACGTGGTGCCCGTGTAGGTAAACCAAGCCCGGTTAAACCAGCTGAAATGGCCTTCGCCGTCCGCCATCCAGGCCAGTTGCGGGATGTTGTCGGCGATGGCGTGGAAACGTTCTTCGCTCTCGCCCACCGCCGCCTCGGCGCGGATGCGTTCGGTGATTTCGAGCTTGAGCGCCTGGTTGGCGGTCTCACTCGCCTGGCGGGCGTCAATCGCCTCCTCCATCAGCTTCAACGCGGAGAGACGCGCGGCGGCGAGATCCGCCGTGCGCTCGAGGACGCGTTGTTCCAAGACAGCGTGCAGCTGGCGTAACTCGGCCTCCTTTTTTCGCGCCTCGGTGAGGTTGGTCGCCACCACGCTGACCAAGGTCTCCTCGGCCCCCAGCGAGAGCCGGCTTAACCCCAGTCGCAACGGCACCGACGATCCATCGGCGACACGGAACGACAGCTCACCCCGGCTGCCGCCGTCCCACGCTTTTCCAATCAATTCGGCAAGGGCCGGCTGATCCGTCGCAGCTACGAACGCCCGGAACTCCGCGCCGATCAAACGCTCCAGCGGCATCTGGAGCAGATCGGCCATAGGCTGGTTGGCGTAGAGGATGAAACCCGCTTCGGACAACGTCAGCGCTCCTTCGCTCATCTGTTCGATCAGCAATCGGTAGGGCTCTTGCGTGCCGTGCAGGGTGAAGACTTGCCGGCCTTCCGGCCCGGCAATCAGCAGGCCGTCCACCTCGCCTTTGCGGATGGCGTTGAGCGCGTCTTCCGCCTCCGGGTTCACTTTCAGCGCAATCAGCACGCGATGGGAATCGGTCAGGTCGCCGACCAAGCGCCCCAGCGGCAGGGGCAACTCCTTGACCAAGGTGGGCGCGGCAAAGATTTGCGCCGCGTCGGCTCGTTCCGGCTGCTGGTAGAGATCGATGACCTCCAAATCGTAGCGCCCTCTGAGGTAGCGCTCGCAGAGCGTCTTGATGGAATTGACCGACTGGATCGAGCGGCGGGTGCTTCCCGTAAGATAAAGGCGCAGCACATAGCGGCTGTCCCCGCCGTGGCTCAACGCGCGTTGAAATTCCGCCGTGGTGGGGTCGATTTTTTCGGCGGTTTTAAGTTCAGTTACCATGGTCGCCTTCCACGGTCCCGGGTTTAAGGTCGAGTCCCGCCAGCACGCGCGCGGTGTTGGAGAGATCGCCGATAACTTTGCGGATCGGCTCGGGGAACCGGCGCACCAGTGTGGGCAGGGCCACAATCTGGTCGTCATCGGCCCGCTGAGGATCCACCAGCAGATCGACGACCGCGATGGTGTAGCGCCCGGGCAGATCATGCTCACACAGGCGCTTGAGGTTGCCAAACGCCGCCAATGACTTGGGCGTCTGGCCCGCCACATAGAGCCGCAAATCCCATTTTGGGGCGGGTTCCGCTGGCGATGTGATCGGAGTATCGGGAGTGGATCCATTCATCGTGAGGGCTGCTATTGGTTCGGTATAACGATTGTCTGCGCGGTGACCGCATCGGCCTGCCGCTGCTCTCCCATCTGGAGGCGGTCGCCGGCGAGCGCGCCAGCCAGTAGCCTGTCCTGTTCGATCCCCTTCAGGATTTCCGCCCGCTCGACTTTATACTCTGCCTGCAGCACGCCCACCCGCGCTTCCATCGCCTGCCGCTTGCGCTCCAATTCCCGCTGCTTGCCTTCGGTGTATTGCTCGCGCAGGAGGCCTTCGGCTCTCTCCTTCGCCTCCAACTCATCCCGCGCGCTACCGGTGATCAACGCACCCGACGGCCCCAGATACACGTCGCGCAACTCCACTCCTTGGTTGGTCAGCAGGAATTCGCGCACTTGGTTCGAATGGGCCATGCCGCGCGACTTGAGCAGGTGCAGGGCGCGGTTGCGCTCTGCACCGCTGATCAAATCGCGCAGGAGCAGCCACGTATCCATGAGCGAAGATACATCGACCTCGCTCGACTCTAAACCCGTGTTGGCGAGGGTGAGGCTCGTGAACAGCGCGGTGATTTGCTGGGTCTTAAAAAAATCGATCAGCCGGGTCAGCAACGATTTGATCTCCGCCTCGTTCCCCAGCGCGTTGAAGTTCGACACGGGGTCGATGATCACGACCCGGGGGTTAAACTCCTTCACCTGTTTGTAAATATTGACCAAGTGCATCTCCAGCCCGGAGATCGTCGGCCTCTCCGCGTGAAACCGGAGTAGCCCGGCCGTGACCGCCGGCTCCAAATCGATTCCGATGGAGCGCATGTTGCGAACGATCTGGCTGGCCGACTCCTCGAAGGCGAACCACAGACAACGTTCCCCGCGACCGACGGCGCCCGCTGCGAAATGCGCCGCCAAACTGGTCTTGCCCGAACCCGCCGTGCCGCTCACCAGCACGCTGCTGCCGCGAAAATAACCTTTGCCGCCCATCATCGCATCGAGGCGCGGCACGCCGGACGACACCCGCTCGGTGCCGGCCACATGCTTCAATCCTATCGAGGTGATCGGCATGATGGAAACCCCGCCGTGATCGATCAGGAAGGGATACTCGCTCGTGCCGTGCGTCGAGCCGCGATACTTCACGATGCGCAGCCGCCGCGTAGCCATGTTCTCGGTCACCCGGTGGTCCAGCAGGATCACGCAGTCCGCCACGTATTCTTCCAAGCCGTAGCGCGAGAGGCTGCTTTCACCCCGCTCGCCGGTGATGATAGCCGTCACACCCTTGTCCTTGAGCCAGCGAAACAGGCGCCGCAATTCGGCTCGCAGAATGGCGGTGTTGGAGAGCCCGGAGAAGAGCGCCTCGATGGTGTCGAGCACCACGCGTTTGGCACTGATGCTGTCGATGGCATTCCCAAGTCGGATAAACAGTCCTTCGAGGTCATACTCGCCGGTCTCCTCGATTTCGCTGCGTTCGATGTGAACAAAGTTCAGCACGAGTTTTTTTTGCGCGACCAACGCATTGAGGTCATGGCCGAGCGAGGCGAAGTTGGTCGCCAACTCCTCGGTGCGCTCCTCGAAAGCCATGAAGACGCCCGGCTCGTCAAACTCCGTCGCACCTCGCACGAGAAACTCCATCGCGATGAGTGTTTTGCCGCAGCCCGCACTGCCGCACAAAAGTGTAGGCCGGCCTCGGGGCAGTCCCCCGCCGGTTAGTTCGTCCAAGCCTTGGATTCCGGTCGGGGCCTTTGCGAGGTCGTGGGTGTCAGTTCCGTTGATTGCTACCATAAAATTTCCCTTTAACTCCTCTCGTCCACCCCGTCACTCCAGGGGCCTTTTGCTGCAGAAACTAAAGGTGGGCGCACGTTGGGCGGAAATCAAACGAGGCGGGTGATTAAACCACCTCCTTGGTCATCCGCGATGAGAGCCGGACGGAGCTTGGGGCACTCTTCACGCTCCGCCCGGTGGTCATGGAAACCAGCGGTTGACAGGCCTTGTCTCGTGCGGTCTGGGTTTGGTGTGCGTCGTCTCTTTACTTTCGTTGCCTGCTTGCTCGCAGTCCTTTGGCTGCCGGCGACCTTGCATTGCGGATTGGAAGCGGCCGGGTTTCTGGGGCACGACCACGAAGAAGTGCCCGCTGAAAACGACTGCGCCCACGCGTGCTTTAACGACAGTTGTGCCGCAGTTGAAGACGGCGCGTATAAAAGATCGGCCGGCCTCGTGAAACTCGAAGCCCCGGTCTTGACTCTTTGGCTGGCGGGTTGGGTTGAACGGGCGAGGGCACCCGAGTGGATCGCCCCGCTCTCGCCCGACACGACTGATTCGCCGCCCGAACTCGCCCGCACCTGGCAGTTCACCGCCCGCACGGCCTTGTTGCCCGGGGC
This sequence comes from Rariglobus sp., assembly GCA_031412735.1. Taxonomy (GTDB): domain Bacteria; phylum Verrucomicrobiota; class Verrucomicrobiia; order Opitutales; family Opitutaceae; genus Rariglobus. The sequence goes on from JANODO010000061.1 coordinate 15,669, forward strand.
ACCTTCGGTTTTGGCTTAATCGTCCCTGCGCGGACGATTTGCGCTGCCTGATTCCGGCCGTTCGACGCCTTGCGTGCGTGCGCTCACGGCCTTTCACCCACCTCTGTTGGCTCCTTTGTTTTCCATGTTTCGTTCGCTTCTCTTTCTCCTCTCAGCCGCCGGCTTGTCCGCCCAAGAACTTTCGCTGGCCGAAGCCCTGCGCCGCGCCGAGGCGCGAAACCCTGCGTTGCTCGCGCAAGCCTACACGGGCCGCGCGGCCGAAGCCTTGGTCGATCAAGCCGCTGTGCGCCCCAATCCCCTGCTGGGCGTTGAGCTCGAAAACTTCGCCGGCACCGGCGCACTCCGAGGCACCGACGGTCTCGAAACCACCGTGCAGGTCAGCCAGGCCTTCGAGCGTGGTGGCAAACGCGAGAAACGCGTCACCGTCGCCCGCCGCGAGCGCGATGTCGCCGGCCGCGAATTTGCCGTGAGCCGCGCCGAGGTGTTCGCCGCCACCGTCGCCGCTTACGTGAACGTGCTCGCCGCGCAGGAACGCCTCGCGCACTCCGCGCAGGCGCTCGCCCTCGCACAAGAAACCGCCGACGCCGTCGCGCTCCGCGTCACAGCCGCCGCCGCCTCGTCGGTTGAAACCGCCCGCGCCCTCGCCACGCTGGCCCTGGCTCGCGCCGACCACGTGCGCACCGAATCCGGCCTCGCCCAGGCCCGCGCCACGCTCGCCGCGTCGTGGGGTGGGGGAGCCGCCGATGTGCCCGCTCTCGCGGGTGCGTTGCCTCTTCCTGCCGAGTTGCCAGCGCAAGACGCGCTCCTCGCTACACTCGCCGCGCACCCGCGCGTTTCACTCCAGCAGGCCGCGATCTCCAGCCGTCGCGCCTCGCTCCAACTCGCCCAGTCGCAATCCGCGCAAGACGTCACCGTGGCCGGCGGCGTGCGTTTCCGTCGCGAAGGTTCCGATGCTGCGTTTGTGGCGGGCGTCTCCGTGCCGATCCCGTTCCGCGGACAAAATCAGGGCAACATCCGCGCCGCCCGCGAAACCCTCGCGGGCTCCGAACACGCTGCGCTTGCTCTCGATGCCGAGTTGCGCGCCGCCTTTACCGCCGCGTGGCAAGACCTCGCCACCGCCCGCAGCGTCGCCCGCGACCTCCGCGCCGCCGCGCTGCCCGCCACGGAGGAGGCCCTTGCCACCGTCCGCCGCGCCTACGCCCAGGGCGAACTGTCGCTTCTCGAAGTGACCGAGGCGCAGCGAGCCCACGCCGTCCTCCGCCGCGAGATTCTCGACGCCGACATCGCCGCCGCCGCCGCGCTCGTCCGCCTCGAGGCCCTGACCGATCCCACCTTCCCGATTACGACCGCCCTCCTTTCCGCCCGATGAACCCGTTCGTCCTCATTACCGTTCTCCTGCTCGCGCTCCCCTTGGCCGCGCAAGACGCTGCCGCCACCCGTCGCGCCAATACCATCGTGCTCGACGAGACCGGTGTGAAAAACCTCCGCATCCAGACCGTGCAGGTCGAGCCCGGCGACTTCGAGGAGACGATCTTCGCGCTGGGCCGGATTGAGGTTTACCCCGGCAACCGCGCGGTCGTTAGCAGCCGCATCGCGGGGCGCGCGCTGGAGGTTCGCATCAAACACGACCATCCCGTGACGAAGGGTGAACTCGCCGTGCTCGTCGAGAGTCGCCAGGTCGGCAACCCGCCGCCCACCGTGTCGTTGACCGCGCCGATCACCGGCATCGTGAGCGCCACCCATGTCGTCGTGGGCCAGCCCGTCGAACCCGAGAACGTGCTCGCTGAAATCCTCGACCTCACCGAAGTCTACGCGCTCGCCCGCGTGCCCGAGCAGCTCGCGGGTCGTCTTAAGCCCGGCCAGTTAGCTCAGATCAAAGTCACCGCCGTTTCGGGTGAAGTCTTCCCGGCCAAACTCGAACACCTCGGGGCGGTTGCTGATCCGGTGAGCGGAACGGTCGAGGCCGCGTTCCATGTTGCCAACCCCGCGCTCACGCTTCGGCCCGGCATGCGCGCCGAGTTCTCCATCGTCACTGGCAAACGCACCGACGTGACCACCGTCCCGCGCGCAGCACTTCAAGGCACACCGGCCAATCGTTTCGTTTACGTAAAGGATTTCGACCTGCCCAACGCCTTTGTGAAAACCCCGGTCGTCATTGGCGAGAGCGACGACCGCTTCGTGGAGATTGTCAGCGGACTCCTGCCTGCCGACGAGGTCGTCACGCAAGGCGCCTACTCACTGGCGTTCGCCGGTGGTGGCACCGTTTCGCTCAAGGAAGCGCTGGATGCGGCGCACGGTCATGAACACGCCGCCGACGGATCCGAACTCAAATCCGGCGCTGGGGCGACGGATGGTCGGGGGCACGACCCTGGCAACGCGCACGGCGATCATCACGACAACCCGATTTGGAAGATTTTGACGGGCGTGTTCTTCGTGGCGTTCCTCGCGGCGCTGTTCTCGCGGAAAGGGAGGGACGACCTCCGTGTCGTCCGTGCCGATCCGGACCACACGGAGGTGGTTCCTCCCTCGAACCACGAAAAACGCTGACCATGCTGAATCGCCTTATTCAGTGGTCGCTCACGCACCGCGCCCTCGTGCTCGGGCTCTCGTTGGTCATCCTCGTGCTGGGCTTGAACTCCGGCCTGCGCCTGCCGGTCGAAGTTTTGCCCGATCTCACTAAGCCGACCGTCATCATTCTCACGGAGGCACCGGGTCTTGCACCCGAGGAAGTTGAGACGCGCGTGACCCAGCCGCTCGAGAGCGCGCTGCTGGGCGTCTCCGGTCTTACGCGTTTGCGGTCCAATTCCGACGTGTCGCTGTCGCTGGTTTACGCCGAGTTCGACTGGGACACCGACATCCACGCAGCCCGCCTGCGGGTGCAGGAACGCCTGCAATCGGCCCGTGCTCAACTGCCCGTGGCCGTGGAGCCGTTTATGACGCCGGTCGCCTCGCTCATGGGCGAGATTCTCCTCGTGGGGGTGCGTTCCACCGTCGCGCCCGGCCAACCCGCATACCTTCCGCCGAGCGAAGTGCGTTCGCTGGCCGATTGGACGATTCGTCGGCGGCTGCAAAGCATCCCGGGCATCGCCGAAATCCTCAACATGGGGGGCGGCGTGAAGCAGATCGAGGTTCAGCCCGACCCGCATCGTATGCAGGCTTACAACGTGAGTTTCGCCGAGCTTGAAGCCGCCGTCGCTCACGCCGCCAGCACCACCACGGGCGGGTTTATCAACACGGGGCCGACCGAGATCATGGTGCGCAATCTCGCCATGACCACCGACCTCGCCGAACTCGCACGCACGGTCGTCAAACACGTGAACGACCGGGCCGTCACCCTTGCCGATGTGGCGACCGTTGCCTGGGGCATCGAACCGATGCGCGGCGATGCGACCGTGAGCCGCAGCCCGGAGAAAACGCCGACCTACGGGGTTATCATGTCGATCACCAAGTCGCCCGGTTTCGACACCCGCGCGCTCACCGAGCAGATTAAAGCGGCGCTCTCCGAGTTGCAGCCGGGCCTGCCCAACGGCGTCGAGACGGTGCCCTTGTTTCAGCAGAAGGATTTTATCGATCACGCCATCGGCAACCTCACGGAAGCCATCCGCGACGGTGCCATCATGGTGTCGGTTGTGCTGTTTCTTTTCCTGCTCAACGTGCGCACGACCGTGATCACGTTGATGGCGATTCCCATGAGCTTCGCGATCACGTTGCTCGTGTTTCAACGCTTCGGCATTTCGGTCAACTCGATGACGCTCGGCGGCCTCGCCGTCGCCATCGGCATGGTCGTGGATGACGCCATCGTCGATGTGGAAAACGTTTTCCGCCGCCTGCGTGAAAACGCCGTCAGGGTAGGGCGCGGACTCCGCTCCGCGCCGTCCGATGCAGCAATCTCCGGAGACGGTGAGCGGAGTCACCGCCCTACCTTGTCGGACGAACGGCTTCAGGTCATCGCCGCCGCGTCGGGCGAAGTGCGCAGTTCCATCTTCTACGCGACGGTCTTGATCGTCCTGGTGTTTCTTCCGCTGCTCGGGCTGAGCGGCGTCGAGGGAAAGCTCTTCGCGCCCATCGCCATCGCAACCATCGTGAGCATGGGCGCTTCCTTTGTCGTTTCGCTGACGCTTATCCCGGTGCTTTGCTCGTTTTTGTTAAAGGCGAAGGCCGGACAGGTGCACACCGATAGCTGGCTAGTCAGCCGGCTGAAGCGCCTTTTGCGCGCGACCTCGTTGCGCGTCGGCCTGGATTATCCACTGCCCGTATTGGTGATGGTTGCGGCAGGTATGGTCGCAGCGTTCTTGCTCTACCCGAGAATGGGTAAGGATTTTCTGCCGGCGTTTAAGGAAGAGACGGCGCTCATCGCGGTGACCTCGGCGCCCGGCACATCGCTCGAAGAGATGAATCGTATTTCCGATGCTATCGAAGAGCAGATCCTCGCCGTGCCCGAAGTGCGCACGGTGGGACGCCGCCTTGGGCGCGCCGAACGCGGTGATCACGTCGTGCCGGTCTCCACCGCCGAGTTTGACGTTGATTTTGGAAGCGGAGACACGGGCGGTCGCAGTCGTGCAGACATTCTCGCTGAGCTTAATCGCCGACTTAAAACCGTGCCCGGCACGTTCTCGGTGATCGGGGGCCCGCTGGCTGATCGCATCGGGCACATGCTCAGCGGTGTCTCCGCCCCCGTGGCGATCAAAGTCTTCGGACCTGATCTCGACACGTTGCGTCGCCTCGGCACGGAAGTGCAGGCGGTGGCGAAAACGATCCCCGGGTTTCAAGACGCCAAGCTCGACCAGCAGTCATCAATCCCGCAGCTGCGCATCGAGGCGGACCGCGCACGTGCCTCCGCTTACGGTGTCACGCCCGGGGCGCTCAACGACCAACTCGGCGCGCTCATTGGTGGGAAGGAAGTCGCCGAGCTGCGCGACGGGCAGCGCTCGGTTAATCTCGTGATTCGCCTGCCGCTCGCGTGGCGCGATTCGCCGGAAAAAATCGCCGGGTTGCCTGTCGAGGCGGCGAACGGTCAACGTGTGCCGCTTTCCGCCGTGGCGGACGTGCGCGAGGCGAGGGGACCGAATGTGATTTTCCGCGAGAACAGCCAGCGTCGCTTCACGGTCGCGATCAAACCGACGGCGCGTGATGTCGGCGTGCTGGTCGAGCGCCTGCAAGCCGAGGTGAAGGCCAAGGTGCCGTTGCCCGAGGGATACTTTATCACCTACGAAGGCGAGTTCCGGGCGCAGCAGGATGCGACGCAACGGATCGCCCTGTTCAGCGCGTTGGTTTTGGGCGTGATCGTTTTCCTGCTCTATAATTATTTCCAAAGCTGGTCGCTCGCGCTCCAAGTGATGCTCAATATCCCGCTGGCTCTGGTGGGCGGCTTGGTCTTCACGTGGCTGAAACTCGACAACATCAGCATCGCCACACTGGTTGGTTTTATCGCGGTGGGAGGCGTCGCGGCGCGCAACGGCATCATGATGATCTCGCATTATCTTCACCTGATGAAACACGAGGGCGAGGGCTTCACGCGGGCGATGGTGGAGCGCGGCACGTTGGAGCGCATGGTGCCCGTGTTGATGACGGCGTTGGCGGCGGGCATCGCGCTCATCCCGCTGGTGCTCGCGGGCGATCAACCCGGCAAGGAGATCCTGCATCCGGTGGCGGTCGTCATCGTGGGCGGGCTCGTTTCATCCACGTTGTTGGACTTTTTGGTCACACCTTTGATCTTCTACACATTCGGCCGCAAAGCGGCCGAGCGTGCCCTCGCGCGTGGTGCGGCGGCGGCGCAGTAGAACCCCTTTTCTTCACCCAATACTACATCATGAAATCCATCGTTCTTCGTATTCTCGCGCTTACCTTGCTCGTCCTCACCGGCTCGGTGGCCTCGGCTCATGAAAAAATCTCAGCCGGCCCCAATCGAGGTCGGCTGCTGACGGCGGTCACGCCCAAGGCTGAGTTTTTCGTCACGCCGGAGCGCAAGGTGCAGATCACGTTTGTGGGTGCCGACGGAAAAGCCATCGCGCCCGCCGGCCAGGTTGTCGTGGTGACCACCGGCCAGCGTTCCGCGCCCACCCGGCTCACGTTTTCCCAAGCGGGCAACGTGTTGCTCTCCGATACAGTGCTACCCGAGGGCAACGGATTCCCGACGGTGGTGCAGATCAAGGCGACGCCCGAAGCGAAGGCAGCGGTGGCGCGTTTTAATCTCAACACGGTAGTCTGCGGAGGCTGCAAGAATGCCGAATACGCCTGCGTGTGCGGGCATTGAGCGCGTGAGCGGTGAGGGTAGGGACGCCTCTCCGACGCGCCCGCGGGTCAAAATGGTCTGCGGACGCCGAGGCGGACGTCTGGGAGAGACGTCCCTACCCTATATCAGCGTCGGCCGACACGGAGGTCGGCCCTCCCTCGATTCAAATCCAATCCTAAGGAGCCTGGGGACTAGACCTTGCCCGTTCGTTTCTCCGACTCTTGGTGCCAGCGGTAAAACGCGGTCGCGAGCAGGACAAACGTCAGGCTCAAGCCGCCGACCTTCATGATGACCGCGCCCAAGAGCTGATCCTCGGCCGGTCCGAGTCTGGCGATAAGCCGGGGTGCGTATTCATAGGTTGGATATAGGATGTCGCTGGAGAACGCGAGGAAGGCGAACACCGGGGTCATGCCGATGGTCACGCAGAAGACATAGAGCATTTGCGAAGCGTAGCGAATGGGCGGGAATTCGCGCGAGGGGCTGACGATCGGCCACCAAAAAAACAGCGCCGCTCCGAAAAACATAATGTGTTCGGTGATGTGAACCCAGCGGTTTTGCAGGGCCCAGTCATACAAGGCGGGCACGTGCCAGACGGAGTAGACCAACGTGTAGATGAGGCCGCAGATGATCGGATGCGTGAGGACGCCGACGGCCGGGCGCAGAGTAGGGCGGGCGGTGACTTTGGAAACCAGCCAGCTCGGCAGGCCGAGGAGAAACAGAAGGGCGGCCACATACATGATGAGCTGGTGTTGCACCATGTGTCCGCTGAGGAGGAAGCGTTCGCCGATCTGGTCGAAGGGGGAGCCGACCGCGAGGTAGAAGATGACGATGGACAGGTAGAACGTGATCGCTTGGCTGCGCGGATAAACTTCGCCAGGGGCAAGTCGTTCCCGCAGCGGGCCGGTGCAGAGCGCATAGAGCCAGCCGAGCAGGATAAGGCCACCAATGAGGTGCGGTTCGTTATGCCAGTGGGTCCAGTCGATCATCGTAAAAAAGAGGGCGTGAAGGACCCAAGGGAGGGCGACAAAGAAAGAAAGGCAAGGGACGGCGAAAAGGATTAGTTGTTTGTTTGCGGGGTGTTAGGAGCAACCCAGGAGGACTCCACTACGAGCATGCGAGGCTTGTTCCCGGTCGGCGTGCCTTTTCCGGGCTGAACCGACGGCGCGGAACCGAGTCTGTGGACGAATGCGTTTCTTTGGGCGGCGCCTTAAGCCGGGGCAATATCTGCTACTCGGCTTGGGGGTGATCGCGCTGGTCGTTACGCTGTTTGGCTATCGACAGATCGACGTCGCGGCGGTGCATCACAAGGCCGAGGGGGTGAACGGATTTGCGGTCTTTGCGGCGATGGTGGTGCTGCCGTTGCTGGCGTTTCCCATCACGGTGGTGCACGCGGTCGCAGGCCTGCGTTTTGGAATCGGCTTGGGGTGCGCTCTGGTGGCGTTGGCAACCTTGCTCCAATTGCTCGCGGCTTACGGGTTGGTGAAACGAGCGCCGGGCTTTTTTGCGCGGCGACTGGAGCCGCTGCGCCGGCGTTTGCCCGCTACAACTCATACGTCGCTCACGCTGTTTACCATGTTGCTGCCCGGGGTGCCGTATTTCGCGCAAATTTATGTGCTGCCTCTGGCCGGCGTGCCGTTGCGGATTTTTGTGGCGTGGAGTTTTCCTATCAACGTGGCGCGTTCGGTGGTCGGAGTGACGTTTGGCGGGGTTTTCGGCGATCTTACACCGTCGAGGCTGGTGGGATTTGGGGTATATTTTGTGGTGATCTTGCTCGCATGCTCATGGGCGTTTCGGCGGTTGCGCCGCAAGATGCGGGAGCAGGAAAGTGCATTCGGACGGTGTGACGTGGCGAAACGGTAGGCACACGAACGGCTTTCGTGGGAGAGAGCTTGGGATCAGGTCAACGCCGCCAGCCCGCGTCCGCTGAGTTCTCGCCACGTGCCCGTGGCGAGCGTCCCGAGTTCGAGGTTTTCAATGCGAGCGCGGATCAAGCGCAACGTGGGATGGCCGACGGCGGCGGTCATGCGCCGGACCTGGCGGTTCTTGCCCTCGATCAACGCGATGGAGAGCCACGAATCCGGGACGGTTTTGCGGAGGCGGATGGGCGGGTCGCGAGGCGGTAGCGTCGGCGACCGCTCCAGCCGGCGGGCTTGAGCGGGCAACGTGGTGTAGTCGCCAAGTTTTACGCCGCGCGCAAGTTGGGCCAGAGCGGCGTCGGTGGGCAGGCCTTCGACTTGCACCCAGTATTCGCGGCGGTGTGCGTGTTTGGGATCGAGGAGTTGGGAGTTGAGGCCCGCTTCGTCGCTTAGCAGGAGGAGACCTTCGGAATCGGCATCGAGGCGGCCGAGTGCGTAGACGTTTTTCGGCAGGTTGAATTCCGCAAGCGTGCGCCAGGCCGAGCCGGGCTCGGGCGTGAATTGCGAGAGCACGCCGTAGGGTTTGTGAAATGCAAGCAGCACAGGGCCAACCAAGCATAAAAGCGGCGGCGCGGAAGGGTGGAATTTACTGAATTTTTTGGCGTCGGACGAAGTTTGAGCTAACGTCCGGTTATCATGCGTGCCGTTCAATTCACCGCCCTCAATGCCCTCTCGATCGTCGATCTGCCGGTTCCCGAGCCAGTCGCGGGGGAGGCGCGGGTGAGGCTGAAGGCGGCGGCGCTCAACCACCGCGATGTGTGGATCAAGTCGGGGCAATACGCGGGGTTGAAATTTCCCTCGCAACCCGGGTCCGACGGCGCGGGCGTGGTGGAAAGCGTCGGGGCGGGCGTCGATGAGACGTGGGTCGGAACCGAGGTGGTGATCAACCCCGCGTTTGGCTGGGGCGGGAGGGAGCGGGCGCAGGGCGCCGACTTCACGATTCTCGGGCTGCCGCGGGCGGGGACCTTGGCCGAAGTGGTCACCGTGCCCGTGGTCCAGCTGGCGACGAAGCCCGTCTATCTCACGTGGACCGAGGCGGCGGCGTTGCCGTTGGCGGGGCTCACGGCGTATCGGGCGTTGTTCCCCCGAGCGAAGTTGCAAGCGGGCGAAAAGATTTTGATTAGCGGTATTGGCGGAGGCGTGGCACTCATCGCGTTGCAATTCGCGGTGGCGCACGGAGCGCAAGTTTACGTGACGTCGAGCAGTGACGAGAAGATCGCCCGCGCCATCGAGCTGGGGGCAACGGGCGGGTTTAATTACACGCATGCGGGCTGGGCGAAAACCGCGGCTCACGGGCATGCTGAGAAGTTGTTCGATGTGATTGTGGACAGCGCGGGGGGCGAAGGTTTCGAGGCGCTGATCGACCTGGCGGCACCCGGGGGGCGAATCGTGTTTTTTGGCGCTACGCGCGGCAACCCGCCCGAACTGCCCATGCGTAAAATCTTTTGGCGGCAGCTTTCGCTCGTGGGCTCGACCATGGGTAGTCCGGCGGATTGGGAGGCGATGCTGGCGTTTATCGAGGAGCATCGAATCGCCCCGGTGGTGAGCGATGTCTTTCCCCTGGAGCGCGCCCGGGATGCGTTTCAATTGATGGAGCGGGGCGGTCAGTTTGGGAAAATCGTGTTAACCTTCTAGCAGCTCCCGCAACGCGTGGCCTGCCTACTTGGTTGCTTCAATTCCGGGTATCCACACGTTTCTCCCGTGGGCAGGTCGTGCCGAACCCGGCTCCGCTCAACCCTGTCTCTACCCAATGGCCAAAGTTCTCATCGAAAACCTCGTCAAAGTATACCCCGGCAGTGGTGGTCCCGACGTGAAAGTCGTGCACGGCATCAACCTGGAAATCGAAGACCGTGAGTTCATGGTGCTGGTCGGTCCCTCCGGCTGCGGTA
>JANODO010000062.1:0-9489 GCA_031412735.1 Rariglobus sp.
CAACACCATCGTCGTGCGGGTCGATGCCAACGTCCAGGAGGGCTGGTGGTATGAGGGCGGCGGCATCTATCGTCACACCTACCTCGTCAAACGCTCGCCCGTTCACATCGAGACCTACGGCGTTTACGCCAACCCGGTGCGCGACACCGCCGGCCGCTGGTCGATCCCGGTCGAAGTTACGCTCAACAATATCGAGCTCTCCCCAGTTGAGACCGAGGTCGAGGCCGAGCTGCTCGACCCCGAGGGCAAGCCGGTCGTCGCCGGAAAAAGCCGCGTTTCCGTGCCCGTGTTGGGCCCGGTCACCGCCGCCGTCCCGCTGGCATTTCCCGGCGCGCCCCGGCTGTGGTCCGTCGAAACACCCACGCTCTACACCGTGCGGGTCACCGCCCGCCGCGACGGCCGGGTCGTTGACCAGACCACCACCCGCGCCGGCTTCCGCACGATTCGCTTCGACGCGGACAAGGGCTTTTTCCTGAACGACCAGCCGGTCAAACTCCAGGGCACCTGCAACCACCAGGACCACGCCGGCGTCGGCGTCGCCGTGCCCGAGGGCATCTGGGATTACCGCGTCCGCCGCCTGAAAGAGCTGGGCTCAAACGCCTATCGGTCCGCCCACAATCCGCCCGCCCCCGAGTTCCTCGAAGCCTGCGATCGCCTGGGCCTGCTGGTGATGGACGAGAACCGTAATTTCAACCACACGCCGGAATACATCGGCCAGTTGCGCACCCTGCTGAAACGTGATCGCAACCACCCGAGCGTCATCCTCTGGTCGGTATTTAACGAAGAGCCCATGCAGGGCACTCCGCAGGGCCGCGACATGGTGCGTCGCATGGTCGCCGAGGTGCGCCGTTGGGACACCACGCGCCCCGTCACCGCCGCCATGAACGGCGGCATGAACAACGAAAACGGCGTCTTCGAGGCGGTCGATGTCATGGGTTTCAACTACGTCCACTCATCCTACGATCGTTTCCACGCCAAGCACCCGAACCTGCCCATCACCAGCGCCGAAGACACCTCCGCGTTCATGACCCGCGGCGAGTTCGAGACCGACAAAGCTCGCAACGTCATATCTTCCTACGACGACGAGAACGCCTCCTGGGGCCGCACCCACCGCAAAGGCTGGCGCATGATTGCCGAGCGTCCCTTCCTCGCCGGCGGTTTCGTCTGGACCGGTTTCGATTACCGCGGTGAACCCCAGCGCCTGAGCTGGCCTTCGGTTTCCTCCGTGTTCGGCATCATGGACACCTGCGGCTTTCCCAAAACCGCCTACTACATCCACCAGTCCAACTGGATCAAAGACCGCCCCGTCCTCGCCATCGCCCCGCACTGGAACTGGGCCGGCAAGGAGGGCAAACCCGTCCGCGTCATCGTCATGACCAACGGCGAAGAGGTGGAGCTCTTCCACAACGGTGCCTCCCTCGGCCGCAAGCCGCGCCCAGCCTTCGACTACGTTCAATGGGAAGTGCCCTACGCACCGGGCAAACTTGAAGCCGTCGCCTTCAAGGACGGAAAAGAATACACCCGCACCCAGGTTGAGACCGCTGGCGCCGTCGCCGCCCTCACCCTCACGCCCGACCGCGCCTGGCTCGACGGCGATGGCCGCGACGCCTTGCCGATCACCGTCAGCGCCGTGGACGCCCAGGGTCGCGTAGTGCCGCGCTCGGACAACCTCGTCACGTTCACCCTCGCCGGCCCGGGCCGGAACATCGGCCACGGCAACGGCGACCACAACTGCCACGATCCCGAGAAAGGGCCCACCCGCCGCGTCTTCCACGGACTCGCCCAGTTGATTGTCCAATCGGGTGTCGGCTCCGGTTCCTTGCGCGTGCGCGCCGAATCGCCCGGCCTAAAGCCTGCCGAGATCACGCTCGACGTGCGGGCAGTTGCCGCGCCTTCCGTGCAGACCGCCGCCGAGCCGCGTTTTGCGGTCAACAAATGGCGCGTCGCCCCCGCCCAGGCCGCCAAGCCCGACGCCAATATCGAGATGTCCGAAGCCGACATGAACACCTGGATGAATGTCACTCCGGGCAACCTCCAGAAAACCGTCGCCGGCCAATGGCTCCTCTACCGCGCCAGCTTCACCCCTTGGAAGGCCATCATCTCCAGGGGCGGCCGCATCACCCTCAACCAGCTCGTGGGCCGCGCCGAAGCCTGGCTCGACGGGGTCAAGGTCGCCGAGAAAACCGAAGCCGCCGCCGGCACGCTGATTATCGAGCTCCCTCCCAAATCCGGGAAACGCGTGCTGACCCTGCTGGTTCAGCCGTCCGGCGAACAAGCCGGCCTCGCCGGAAGCGTCCACATCCTGCCTCTCCCCACCCCATGATGATCCGGCCAGCCCACGCACTCCTCGCCTTGGCGATCCTTGGCAGCCTACACGGAGCACCCGCATCCGAACCGGCAATCGCGTTTCGCGCCCAACTCGGCGCCGAACGCGCGCAAAAACTGGAGACCCGCCTCGGCGAGTTGAACCACGACATCGCCAAACGTGGCATTCGCATGTTCGGCAAATTCCCCGAACCCATGCTCACCGGCTACGCCTACGAGGAGTTCTACGATTGGGATCTCTACTTCGAGAGCATCTACCTCAGCTACTACGGGAAAGCCGATGTGGGCCTGGCAAACTTTCGCGCCTTCATGTCGATCCAGAAGCCCAACGGCTACATCTCGCGCATGCTCCAGCGCCAGCAAACCAAGCACCACTTCAAGCCCTTTCTTGCGCAAATGGCCGTCCTCGGCACCCAGCAGCTCGGCGGTGATTACGAGTGGTTGCGCGCCTCCTATTTCGAGCAGCTCGGCCGCTACCTCGACCGCTGGTTCTGGTATGACAACGACAACAACGGCCTGCCCATGTGGAACAGCGCCGACTCCAGCGGCATGGACAACCAGGACAGCCGCGCCGGCAAGATCGACACCTTTCAATGCGAGGGCGTGGACCTCGCCTGCTACCTCCATCGCGAACTCCAGGCCATGGCCTTCATCGCGGGAAAGCTTGGCAAACCGGAAGTCGCCCGCGCCTACACCGGGCGCGCCACCGCCCTGGCGGCCCTCATCAACAAAACATTCTGGGACGAGACCGACGGCTTTTACTACGACCGCAGCGAGCGCACCGGAAAGCCCATCCGCATAAAAACCATCTCCGGCTTCATCCCGCTCTGGGCCGGCATCGCCTCGCCGAAACAGGCGGAGCGTCTCGTCCGCGAGCACCTCACCAACGAAAAAACGTTTTGGCTCAAGTATCCAATCGCCACCTACGCCGCCACCGAGCCCGACTACTACCAAGGCGTCAAAAGCAAGGAGTGCAACTGGCGCGGCACCGCTTGGATTCCGACCAATTACATGATCATGCACGGTCTGGTTGACTACGGTTTCAACGACATCGCCCGCGAGCTGGCCGACCGCACGTTCCGCCTCGTCCTCGACGAAAACCCAACCACCCGCGAGTTCTACGACGCCGACACCGGCAAGGGGAATGGCATGAACCCGTTCTGGGGCTGGTCCTCGCTCGGCTACGCCATGCCGCTGGAACTAGCGACCGGCCACAACCCCATGAAGTTCGAGGGCGAGCTCCGCTCCCTGTTCTCCCGCCACCTCGGCGTCGCCTGGCCAACCAGTCCGAACCCGAGCGCATCGCGCTAAACGCTTTCCCTACCCCTTTGGAATCGCCTTCGCGTTTCCTTAAACAAAAACACCCCAAAAATGAAACCCCATACCCCGCGCAGAAAGCTGCGCCTTCTGCTGACCTCCCTCGGCATTGGATTGATCGCCTCCCAGACGAGCCACGCCGCCCTGCCCGCCTCGCTACCCCCGATTCCCGAACAAAGCATCAATCCGCACTTCGCCGCGATGTGGTCGGGCATGAAGCTCGGTGTCACGACCGTGGATTTCAGCACCGGCACTCTGCGTTCGGCCGCCAACACCGAAACCCGCACCTGCGTATTCGCCTACCTCCATCCCCAGAGCCCCTATTATCAGCAGCAGGCGGTGCTTGACCGTCTGCTCGTGCTCATCGACGCGGGATTAAACCCGGCCAACGTAGGACCGGCCTACACGAACTACGCCTACTCGTCGTATGCCATGCTCAAGCATTATCAGCCGTCGGCGATCCCCCCCGCCATGGACTCAACATGGACCGGCTGGGTGAACACCACCGTCTCGGGCCTCATCACCCAATATCCCCGCTTGTTCAACAACAGCACGGCAGAGATCAAAGACATGGAGCTCAACCTCGACCAGCGCTGGGCCAACCACGTTTACTTCGGCGGACTCGCCGTGGGCAACGCCGCCTGGGTCGAACAGGGGCGCCAGTGCATCGAGGAGATCTTCACCCGGGCTCTGCTCGCCGATGGCGGCACCCATTATGTGGGATACCAAAACGAAGGGGCCAACTACCACGGACTGGTTATGTATCAGTTTATGGAATACTGGATCCTGAGCCGTTCGCCCTCGATCACCCACGCCTTGAGCGAATCCCGCATCTACACCTCCCTGATCAGCCAGACCTACGGGCGCGGCTACAACGAATGGACATCTTCCCCGGCATGGAAGGCCCAATACAACGCCACAATCCAGAACGGACCCGCGCTGATGTCGGCCAATTTGGACGGCGACGGCTACTCCGCGACGATCGCCAACAATGCCATCGGCTTCTACGAGGCATTTTTCTATAAATCCGGCGTTACTCCGCTTGCCTTGCCCGACAATTACACGGTCTTCGACCGCAACATCCAGGGCCCGCGGTTCCGCTACGGCACCTACGGCGCGGTGGGCGTCGGTCGCAACGTCCAGTTCGGCGCACCCGAGGTGCTCGAGGTGAACACCGGTCTCCACAGCGGCAAAAACTCCCTCGCGGGATCCTTCGTCCTGAACACGGCCGCCACCTCCAGCCAGGATCCGCTGATTATGGCGTTTCACGGCGCCATGCCCCAGATCAAGGTCCTGGGCGGCGCCGAGGGCGACTGGAACCGGGGCAACATCTGGAACTTCATGACCACCGGCGAGCAGGTGCAGACCTCGCGCTCGCAGGAAGTTTATGGCCTCTCCAGTTCCTATCGCCCCACCTATCGTGGTTTCACGCCCAGCACCAAGGCGGCCGCGTGGGACATGCGCCAGCAATGGGTGCTCACTCCGACGCGCATCATCGGCGTGAACTCCGCCGAGAGCAACGCGTCGAGCCAGCTCTACGGCTTGTCCCAACGCATCGCCTTCGTCGGCAGCTCGCTCACGCGCGTGGACGACAACACCTTCACCGGGCCGCTAAACCTCAAGATCCACGACAAAAACTACACGGGGCCGGTGTCCAATTTCGGCTACTCCATCCGCAACGATGCCGATCCCTTGCGGT
The DNA here is from genome assembly GCA_031412735.1 of Rariglobus sp. GTDB lineage: Bacteria > Verrucomicrobiota > Verrucomicrobiia > Opitutales > Opitutaceae > Rariglobus. The sequence goes on from JANODO010000062.1 coordinate 5,342, forward strand.
GGACTTCGCCGATGGTGCAGCTCCACGACATCGACAGCTCGAAAGATTCCACGACGCTCGTCACCTACCCGGCCGGCACGTCCCGCTATGCCGTCATGGAGATCAACCCGTCGTCCAACGCTCCGGCCACCGACGTCGCCCGTCTGAGCTTGGCCGCCGGACTCTCGGGCTTCGAGTTCACCGAGAACGGCAACCGCAAGGTGCGCTTGGTTCATAACATCACGGCCTCCCCGATCAGCTACACCGCGAGCCTCGTGTCGCCGTTTCCGCAGACCCGGTTGTTGAAGAGCTGGGAAGTCGAGACTCCGGCCGCCCTCGCCGTCAGCGCCGGGGCCACGGCCGTTTCCATCAGCATCCCGGCCTACAGTCACATCCTTCTCGTCAACAGCAGTGTCGCCGCTGACCACACCGGTGGCTTCCGCAAAGCCGAGGATGTGTTTGTTGGCTACGCGCCGCTGCGCAACGGCGAGGTCTATGAGCTCGAACCCAAGCACGCCCGCCTCCTCCGCCTCGAAGTCGCCGGCTCCTCCGGCACCAACGGCGCGGCCCTCCAGGTCGCCACGCGCACCGGCGCGACCAACCAGCGATGGAAAGCGGAGCTCCAGGCCGACGGCAGCTTTGAGATCTACCCGCTGCACAACACCACCAAGCGCATGGATGTGAACGGACGCTCCACCGCCAACGGTGCCGCCCTCATCTCGTGGCAGGATAATAACGGCACCAACCAGCGCTGGAAGGCCGTCAAACAGGACGACGGTTACGTTGAGCTCTTCCCGATGCATGCCACCGCCAGCCGCGCCCAGGTGCGCGCCGCCGGCACGACGAGCCCCACGCCGGTCGAGCTCTGGAGCGACACCAACCAACCCCAGCAGCGCTGGAAAATGCTAGAGGTCAAATAAGCCACCGCACGTCGCAACCACCACCCCGGGACGCCTCGCTCGCCGAGGCGTCCCCTTTCCCTTTTCCACCACATAGTCATGAAGCCCGCCACCGTTCGACACACCTTGCTCGCCTGCTTGGGACTCGCCGTGCTGGTCGGCCTCGGCGTGGTCGCTCGCCGCCCACCTGCACGCCCGGATCAGTCCGCCACTCCGCGCGCTCTCCCGCAGCCGATCCGCACCGGCATTGCCCAGCCCGCACCCGTCGTCGCGGATTTTGTTTATCCCAACGTGGACTGGTCGCTCCAGAGGCCCGAACAACAACTCCACGCCCTCGCCAGCTTCCGCGCCTGGGTCGCTTCGTCGCCCACCGACGCCGTGCGCTGGCTCGACACCCTGACCGATGATCTCGGTTGGGCGGCGCTCGCTTACGTGGCGTGCCTCGAAGTCGCCGTTCACGATCCCGCAGGCGCCCTGCAACTCGCGCTTCAATTCGGCATTCCGCCCGAAAGTCCGCTGGTGCTCTCGATCCTCTGCCGCTGGCAAGCTGCCGATGCCACCCCTGCGCAAACTTGGGTTGACCGCAACCTCACCGGTGCGGCGCGTGATGCCGCCTACTCCGCTTTTGCCCGCTCCGCTCCCTCGATAACTCTCGCCATGCAGCAGGCCGATCAGGTGGCCGCCCCCGCGTCCCGCGCAAAATTGCGCTACGAACTGGCCTGCCGCCTGGCCCATGAAGATCCCGGTTCGCTCGCGCTCGCCGGACTCGTCCGAACTCTGAGATCCAGCGAAATGGAAATGGTCGTCCGCCTCGCCGGGGAACGCCTCGCTTTCTTAAACGAACTCAAATCCACGCCCTGACGCCACGCTTCCTTTTTTATGAACTACGCTCGTTCCCTTTTCATTCTCGCGGCCGTCTGTCCCGTTCTCCTCGCCCAAACCCCGCCCGCAACGCCCGCCGCCAAGCCGCCGGAAAAGCCCAAGACGGTTCGCAACAGCGATCTCTACCCGCCCTCCGCCGCCGCCCGTAAATTCATCGATTACGACGGAGCCGGCTACACCATCGAGGGTCACCGCACTTACCTCGCCTCGGGCTCCGTTCACTATCCGCGCGTTCCCGCCGAGCTCTGGGCCGACCGCCTCACCCGGCTCAAACACGGCGGTTTCGCCGCCGTCGAGACCTACGCGTTCTGGAATCTCCACGAGCCCCGCGAAAACGAATATGTCTTCTCCGATTACGCCGACATCGAGAAATTCCTGAAGATTTCCCAGGAGGTCGGTCTCTACTCCATCGTGCGCATCGGCCCCTACGTCTGCGCCGAGTGGGATGCCGGTGGCTGGCCCGTGTGGCTCAAGTTCAAGCCGTCGATGAAGCTCCGCACCGCCGATCCTGCCTACCTGAAATGGAGCGATCATTGGACGGATAAGATCCTGCCCATGATGGCCCCCCACCAGATCCATCGCGGCGGTAACATGATCCTTCTCCAGCTCGAAAACGAGCACCCCGCTGGCTGGGGCGTGGTCAGGGGCGACCCTTACTTCGACCACCTCGCCGCCCAAGCCCCGAAAAACGGAATCGAGGTTCCGTATTTTATGAGTGGATACAATCACGGCGGCAGCCCTGCTCCTGGCGGCCAGATCGATCCCTCCCGCTGGCCCACCCCGTGGTTCTCCACCGAATTCTGGGCCGGCTGGTTCGACGCCTACCGCACCCTCTCGCGCAAGAAAAACTCCGCCATCGACGACGCCGTCTGGCGTAACCTCTCCCGCGGCGGCGGCGGCTATAACATCTACATGATCCACGGCGGCTCGAACTTCGCCAACTGGTCCGATAACAGCACCGGCGCCAGCTACGACTACGGTGCCGCCATCGGCCAGACCGGCGACTTGCGTCCCATGTATTACCGGATGAAGCGCGCCAACCAGCTTGCCCAAGGCTTCCCCGACATCCTCGCCAACAGCGCCGAGGCCCCCGGCTTCAAAGACTTCGCCAGCGGCCCCGGCGTCGAGTTCATGGGCGCGCGCCTCAGCCGCTCCGACGCCGGCACGTTTGTTTTCCTGCGCAACCGCACCAACGAAGAGAACACCGCCAAACTGAGCGGCGGCGGCTCCGTCCGCCTCGCTCGCAACGGTTCATTTCCATTCCCGGTCGACGTCAAGCTCGCCCCCGACGTGACCCTGGTTTCATCAACCCTGCCCGTGCTCACCCGCGCCGTGCACGAGGGTGTCGTAAGCGTGGTTTTTTACGGCCAGCCGGGCGACACCGGCGAAATCGTCTTCACTTCAAAATCCGCCATGGGCGGGCGTGTCACCAAGCGCGTCACCGTGCCGGATCAGGGCGTGACTGAAACCACCTTCACGTCCGTCGCCGCCGGTCTTGATTTGCGCATTCTGGTCATCAACCAAGATCTCACGTTCAATACCTGGTTGCTCGGCTCCCGCGAGCGTCAGTCCCTCGTCTTCGGCCCCGCCTACGTGCGCGGTCTGGTCGAGACCAGCGGCCGCGTCTCCGTGCTGCTCGAGCGTCTCTACGGCCAGCCTTCGCCCGGCCGCGTCGCCGTTTACGGTGCCCGGGGTCCGGCCGTGAACCTCGGCGCTCCCGCGAACACCGCCTTCGAAACCGCTCCTGCGCCCGTTCTCGGCGCTTGGAGCATGTCGGTCAGCCGCGAAGCCGAACCGAAGTTCAACGACTCCACCTGGTTCAAATCCGAAAAACCACCCCAGCTCGGCTCCGACGGCGATAACGGCAACTTCGGCTGGTATCGCACCACCGTCACCGCCCCGTCGGCCGGTCGCGGCACCCTCCAGTTTAAGTTCAAGGATAACGTCTCCGTTTATGTGAACGGCCAAAAACTCGACGCGCCCAACTCGCCCGCCGATTACGCCGCCGGCGAAAACACCATCGCCATCCTCGCCGCCCACATCGGCCGCAACAAGGGCTACAACTTCCTCGGAGACCTCGCGACCTACGACATGAAGGGCATCATCACCGACGTCGTCCTTAACCTCAACGGCCAGAAGCAAACCCTCACCGGCTGGCGTCTGCGCGGCGGCCTCGGTGACGCCCCCGCCGGTATCAAGAGCTGGAAGCCCATCGGCGACACCTCCGGCCAGCCCACCTTCTACCGCACGACCTTCAAGGCCGCGCCACCCGCCACCAGCGGCAACATGCCGATCCTGCGCGTCACCTACGCCGGCCTCTCCCGCGGCATGGTCTGGCTCAACGGTCGCACCCTCGGTCGCTACCCCGAGAAAATCCGCATCGACTCG
>JANODO010000063.1:0-60940 GCA_031412735.1 Rariglobus sp.
AGCAAGCTCGCTTCCCACGGCGGACTACTTGCCCGGAGCCTTTGACGCGTAGTGGGGCACCAACTGCTTAAGGTGTCCTTGAACGACCGACGCGATGGTGGCGGACGGCACGGTGTCTTTATGCAACTCGAAGACCGCCACGAGCAACGCCAGCTCGATGTCCACCTTGTTGATGCTCGCGGTCTTCATTGCTGCGACGATTTCAAGGGCTTTCTTCTCGGCCTGCTTGTAGTTGACGAAATTTTGGTCGGGGGCGGTGTCGCTCATGCACAAGGGGTTCCCTTTCGCGGTGCATTCGTCAAGCACCCGGTTGCGCGGTTGCACTTAGGTCGATGATGATGATTAACAGAGTCTGCTATGCTCTTCTATTTCGTGCTCCTGTTGGTCATCGCGTGCAAAGCCGGCGCGGCGGTTTCTCCTGAATATCAAGCTGCCACTCAGGCTCGAATAAACGGCAGCTACATCGTGGTGGTTTTGGCCAACGGCACGAAGGCCATGGTTCCCGTTGCATCCCTGAAGCCGGAGGACAGCGAATGGTTGGTCGCGCTGAGCAAAAAAAACCCGATGGCGGCGAGCAAAGGGACGATTTCGGTCGTGGCTGCCGACACGATCAATCCAACTGCGGCAAAAACTACGGTGGTGACATCTTCCGTTGTGGGTTCCCTCGAGACTGTCCAGCTTTGCCCGCCCAACGTCATGCGCGACCAGATTGGCGGCACGTGCATGCTTTACGCCCGTATCCACTGGCTGGATATCGCCGGTTACTATATCAAAACGCCCGATATCTACAAAATCATCAATGGCACTCCGCCCGATACCCCTTGGCTTGAGCCGCGATATATCCAGGGGTTGAGCAGCATTTTCACCAGCCATCGGTCGCCTCCCATCCGACACAGGCTCCCTGGTGAGGTTGAGCCGTTTGCGTGGGCTCGTGACCAGTTGCGCAAGGGACGTCCACTGCTAGCGGCATTTCCGCGCGAAATATGGCAGGCTTTGCCCCCCAGCTTCATTGCTGAACGATCGTGGCACGGCGGTGACGTCGGCCACCAGATCGTCATCAATGGCTTTACCTGGAATAACGAGACCCGGAAAGGCACGTTTCGCATCATCAACTCGTGGGCGGAGCTGCCTGATTTTGACCTGACCACCGAAGCCGCCGCCGGCGGCGCTCTGGTGATTGAAGAAAGCCTCTCGCCCGTGGGTGAGATGGTGAAAGGGGGTTCTGCGGGCGGGTCAGGCAAGGAGGTGGTTAAGAGCATCCGTCGCATCAAATCGGTGGGCGCAATCAACCTCTATGAGGTCGAAACGAATCTGGGCACCCGCCGCATGGCGGCCGCAAGCGAAGAGGCGGTGCGTGAGTTGGTGGAAAAACAGTAGCGGGGACGTGGCACGGACAGGAATGTCTGCGGCACGTGGCCGATCAGCCCAGCAATGCCTCGCGCATCGCGCGAAACTTGAGCTCAGTTTCGGCGTATTCGCGCTCCGGATCCGAGCCTTCGACAATCCCTGCCCCGGCGTAAACGCGTGCAGTATTTCCCGCAATAAGAGCCGAGCGGATGCCGACTAAAAACTCGCCCCCGCCGCGGGCGTTCATCCAGCCGATTGCTCCCGCATATAGCCCGCGCGGGAAGCCTTCCAAGGTGCGGATACGGGCGACCGCCGCCTCGCGCGGAGTGCCGCCAACCGCCGGCGTTGGGTGGAGGCAGGCCAGCGCGTCCATCAGGTGAATACCGGCAGGCATCGACGCGGTCACCGGGGTATGTAGATGTTGCACGTTGGCGAGCTTGCGCAGTCCGGGTTCCCGCGAAAACTCGGGCTCAAGCCCCAGCGGATCCAGCCGACGGATGATCGAATCCAGGACGTGTTGGTGTTCACGCAGGTCTTTCTCGCTCCCGAGCAGGGCAGCGCCAAGGGCGGCATCTTCGCTCGCACCGATTCCCCGGCGCGCGGACCCAGCGAGCGCTTCGGTTTCAAGGACTCCTTTGCTCACGCGCACGAGTCGCTCCGGGCTCGCGCCGATGAAACTGTGACCGCGTCCGTTGGCCACGGAGAAACTGTAGCACTCCGGGAAACGGTCGCGCAGCCCATTGAGCAACCGCAGGGGATGTAGAGGCATTTCGCCCTGCATGTCCTGGGCGCGGGCTAGCACGATTTTCTTGACCGCTCCTCTGCTGATCGCCGCCAAGCCACCCGCGACGGCAGCGCGAAAATCGCCGGCCTCAGTGGTCTGAAACGTGCCGCGCCTTTCGCCAGCGCAGACGTCGACCGGCTTCGCGTAGTCGAAGTGTTTGAATTTTCCGTGGGCACGCCAGATCCGCTCGGCCAGGGTGGCGAGGTCGGAATCGGCCGCGACGAGGAGATTCGCGACCGCTGTCGTGACGTCCCCCGCCCGTGCGACTTGCCAGCGAGGCACGAATACCCGAGATGCGGGAAACGCATCCCCTTCCTCCGCCTCGTCCAGAAACGTGAACGCGCTGAAAAAATGCGGCCCGCCGAACGGCGCGTCGACATCGCCCACCGCGATGGTGCGGGCCAGCACGTCGTCAATGAAGCGCTGCGCCGAGGCGAACCGATCGGGTCCCGAAGATTCGTGCGTGAGCAACGCCTCGGCCCCCGCGATCACCGTCTGGATGTTGGGACGCTCGGCGTAAAAATGGAGTTCGCCCGGCTCGAAAATCGCCTCCAGCACCGCCAACGGATCCAGGGCGCTGACCTTGATTGAAATGCTGACCAGCCGTTCGCGTCCATCCGACCGCGCCGCGTCGCGGCACTGGCGCAGAAAGGCGACCAGGGCTTCGGGCGAGGCGTTTTCGGCCGGGTTGATGGGAAGGATGGTCACGGGGTGAATCGTTCTCGTTCTCTTACTCGTTCGTCGTTCTCGAGGACTTAAAAGGCGACCGAGCGGATCGAGAACGAGTAAGAGAGCGAGGAACGAGAACGGGACGGATCAAACGGACTTGGGCTCCGCCTGCGGGCGCGGAAACAGGATGGCGGTCTCGGCGACCTTGAGCCCGGTGAGGCGGTTGCCCCAGATGAGCTCATCCTTCCAAACTACACCGGCGGTGTAGCCGAGCACGCCGTGGATTTTCGCGGTCGTGTCGGGCATGACGGCGGGCAACAACGACACGCCGAGGCGAAGCGCCTCCGTGATCGTCGCCAGGGTGGTTTTTAAGAGCGCCTGATCTTTCGGATCGGCGGACTTGCCGAGTTTCCACGGCGCGCGGTTCTCGATGTAGGCGTTGGTCGCGGTGATGAACGCAAAGGTGCGCTCCAGCGCGATGTGGAACTGGAAGCCCTCATGCAGCGCAAGGACCTCGTCTCGCGTCTTGATCCAGAGCGCCTGCAAATCCTGCTCGGCTTGGTCGCACGTCTCGGCGGCGGGCACGAGTCCGCCGGAAAAGCGGTTGGTCATGTTGAGCGCGCGGTTAACGAGGTTACCCAGGTTGTTGGCGAGCTCTGAATTGTAACGGGCGAGGAACTGCGCGAGCGAGAAGTCGCTGTCCTGTCCCACGCTCATCTCGCGAATCATGAAGTAACGGAGGGCATCGACGCCGTATTTGTCGGCGAACTCGGCGGCATCGACGAAGTTGCCGGTGCTCTTGGACATTTTCGAGCCGTTGATCGACCACCAACCGTGGGCGAGCAGCGACTTGGGCGGCTCGATGCCGGCGGCCTTGAGCATGATCGGCCAGTAAACCGCGTGCGGCGGCACCAGGATGTCTTTGCCGATGACGTGGAAATCGGCCGGCCAGAACTCGGGCTTGTCGATGACCGCCGTGTAGTAGTTCACCAGCGCGTCGAACCACACGTAGGTCACGAAGTTTTCGTCGAACGGCAGGGTGATACCCCATTCAAGGCGATCTTTGGGGCGCGAGATACACAGGTCGTTAAGCGGGTCGGAGAGGAACTCAAGGACCTGCTTTTGACGGTAGCGAGGGAAGACGAAGTTCTCGTTGGTTTTGAGATGATCGACCAGCCAGTCCTGATACTGGCGGAGTTTGAAGAAGTAGTTCGACTCGGTGATTTCGGTGACCTCGCCGAAGAGCTCCGGCCACGAGCCGTCGGGGTTGCGGTCTTTGTCTTGAAGGAACTGCTCCTGGCGCGTGGAGTAGAAACCCTTGTATTCGGCTTTGTAGATCTCGCCCTTGTCGAAGAGCTGCTGGAGGAGCTGGCGGACAACCTTCTTGTGACGCTCCTCGGTGGTGCGGATGAAGTCGTTGTTGGAAATATTGAGCTTTTTGCAAAGCGCGCGGAATTCTTCGGACACCTCGTCGCACAGCTGTTGAGGCGGGATGCCGCGCTTTTTGGCGCTTTGTTGAACCTTCTGCCCGTGTTCGTCCACGCCGGTGAGGAAATAGACGTTGTCGCCCATCAAGCGCCGAAAACGGGCAATGACGTCCGTCAGCACCTTTTCGTAGGCATGGCCGAGGTGGGGCGAACCGTTCACGTAATCGATGGCGGTCGTGATGTAGAAGTTCTTCATGAGCGGAAGGTGGAACAGAATGCACGCCCTGCGAAATGTCGAAGAATTTGGTGGCAAGACCCGCCCTCGTGAACCCCGCGCCGGCCTTCACCGCAAAAATAAGCGCGGCAATAAATATTAGTTGACCCTAATTCATGCGTGAAGAAATTAGCCGAGACTAACTTTTATATGAACTGCAAATTCTTACCTTGGTTGGCGGTGATCGGCTTGGGCTTCGCCGCAGTAGGCCTCTCATCGGCTCGCGCCGCTTCGGAACGTCCGCGGGTGTTGACCACGTTCACGATCCTCGCCGACATGGCACGCAACGTTGCCGGGGAGCATGCCGATGTGGACTCGATCACGAAGCCGGGCGCCGAGATTCACGGCTACGAACCCACCCCGCGTGACATCGTTAAAACGCAGCGGGCAGATCTCGTTCTGTGGAATGGCATGAACCTCGAGCTCTGGTTCGAGAAGTTTTTCACCAACCTCAAAGATGTGCCGCAGGCCGTGGTCACGCAGGGAATTGAGCCGATGGGCATCACGGAGGGTCCTTACACCGGCAAGCCCAACCCCCACGCATGGATGTCGCCGACCAACGCACTCATCTATGTTGAAAACATTCGCGCCGCCCTCGCCCGCGTCGATCCGGCGCACGCCGAAGCGTATGCGGCCAACGCCGCCATCTACGCCGCCAAGATTCGCGCGCTCGACGGTCCGGTGCGTGAGCAACTCGCCCGCATCCCGGAGTCGCAACGCTGGCTCGTAACCAGCGAGGGGGCCTTCTCGTATTTGTGCCGCGACTACGGCCTGCGTCCGCTCTACCTCTGGCCGATCAACGCCGATGCGCAGGGCACGCCGCAGCAAGTTCGCCACGTTATCGATCAGGTGCGTGCGAATAAAATCCCTGTGGTCTTCAGCGAGAGCACGGTGAGCGACAAACCGGCCCGCCAGGTTGCCCGCGAGACTGGCGCCCGCTACGGCGGCGTGCTCTATGTGGATTCGCTGACCGATTCCAAAGGCCCCGCGCCCACTTACCTGGCTCTGCTTCAAACTAACGCCAACACCATCGTCCGCGCCTTCCTCACCGATTCTGCCAAATGAAACGCCTCCTCCTGCTCGCCACTTTGTCCACGACCATCGCTCAGGCCGCCGTAGACAAATCCAGTTACACACTCTTCAATCCTACGCCCAGGGATCAAATGCGTGAACTCAGCACGGACCGCCCGGACCAGACCGAAAGCCCCTACACGGTGGACGCTGGGCACTGGCAATTCGAACTCGATTTCGCCAATTTCACCTACGACGACGAAGACGGTGTGCGCACCCAGACGCTCAACGTCGCGCCGGTCAACGTGAAGCTCGGCCTCACCAATACCACCGACGTTCAGTTCATCTTCGACAGCCACTCGCGCGAACGCATCCGCACGGGCGGAGCGACCACGAAGACCGAAGATTGGGGCGACTTGACGATTCGCGTGAAGCAAAACCTCTGGGGCAACGACGGAGGCGACACCGCGCTTGCCCTTATGCCGTTCGTCAAAGTTCCGCTCAAGATGGGCGACGCCGGCAACGACGTGGTCGAGGGCGGCTTGATCATCCCGCTGGCCGTGGCCCTGCCCGCCGGCTGGGGCATGGGACTCATGACAGAGTTTGACCTGCTCGCCGATGCGGCCGGTGCCGACCGGCACCTCGAATGGATCAACACCATTACCTTCAGCCGCGATCTCACGTCCCGCCTTGGCGGATACGTCGAGTTCGTCTCCACGCACAGTTATGAAAACGGAAACGCGTGGATCGCTCAGGCGGACATCGGACTCACCTACGCCATCAGCGCCGACATCCAGCTTGATGGCGGTTGCAACTTCGGCGTCACCCGCGAGGCGCCCGATGTGCAACCTTTCCTTGGGCTCACGCTTCGTTATTAATCCCCTGCCATGACCACGCCCGACGTTTCCAGCGAAACACTCACCCTCGAAGCCAAGGGCGTGACGGTCACCTATTCGAATGGCCACACCGCGCTTCAAAACGCCACGTTTTGCCTCAAAGGCGGCACCATCTGCGCGCTGGTCGGCGTCAACGGCTCCGGCAAGTCCACGCTTTTTAAAGCCTTGATGGGCTTCGTCAAACCCACCAACGGCAGCGTGGAAATCAACGCCTGCCCCGTCAGCGACGCGCAAAAGAAAAGCTGGGTCGCCTATGTTCCTCAGGCCGAGGAGGTGGACTGGACGTTTCCGGTCAGCGTGCACGATGTGGTCATGATGGGGCGTTATGGATACATGAATTTCCTGCGCATCCCCAAGGCGGCCGACCGCGCCGCCGTGGAGGAAAGCCTGCGCCGCGTGAGCATGTGGGATTTCCGTGATCGGCAGATTGGCGAGCTTTCGGGCGGACAAAAAAAACGCGTGTTCGTCGCGCGTGCACTGGCGCAGCGCGGCCGCGTTATCCTCCTCGACGAGCCGTTTACCGGCGTCGATGTGAAAACCGAAGAGGCGATCATCACGCTCCTGCGCGAGTTGCGCGCCGAAGGTCGGCTTATCCTCGTTTCCACGCACAACCTGGGATCGGTTCCGGAGTTCTGCGATCAAGTCGTGCTGATCAACCGCACGGTGCTGGCCTACGGCCCCACCGACGAGGTGTTCACTTCGGAAAACCTCGCCAACGCGTTCGGCGGCGCGCTCCGCCACTTCGACCTGGATCGCTCCACCGTCAACGATCACGACGGACGCCACGTCACCGTGCTCACCGATGACGAGCGTCCGCTGGTGCTCGGGAAAAAAGGCCACCTCGAATACCGCGACCGCACCGGCCGCGAAAACCTCATCGACAAACGCGAGAAGGAGCAGGACCTGCCAGCGCCGCCGCCTGACCCGAAATGACGACTTGGCTCACTCCGTTTCAATACGACTACATGCTGACGGCGCTGTGGACCTGCACGCTGATCGGTGGCGTGTGCGGACTGCTCTCGGGATTCATCACACTGAAAGGCTGGTCGCTGATGGGAGACGCGCTTTCGCACGCCGTCGTGCCGGGCGTCGCCCTCGCCTACCTGGCCGGTGTTCCGTTTGCGCTCGGCGCCTTCACGAGCGGCATCCTCGCTGCGGGCGCGATGGCCTTCGTGAAAATGAAAACCCCGGTGCGCGAGGATGCGGTGATTGGCATCGTGTTCACTTCGTTCTTCGCGCTCGGGCTGCTCCTCATCTCGCTCTATCCGAGCCGGGTGAACCTGAAGTCGATCATCTTCGGAAACATCTTGGGGATCTCGCCCGATGATGTTCTTCAGGTAGTCATCGTCGCCGGCATTTGCCTCCTCGTGATCGCGCTCAAGTGGCGGGATTTACTGCTGTTCTGTTTTGACCCTAATCAAGCCCGCGCTCTCGGACTGCGCGCCGGCTTCCTTCACGTTTTACTCCTGCTCTTGCTCTCCGCTACTGCGGTCGCCGCGCTCCAAGCGGTCGGGGCGATTCTGGTGATCGCGGTTCTCGTCACGCCAGGGGCGACCGCTTACCTGCTCACCGACCGTTTCGGCGTCATGCTCTTGCTCGGTGCCGGCATTGGCGCGACCACTTCGTTTGTCGGCGCCTATGCCAGCTACTTCATCAACGGCGAAACGGGGGGCTGCATTGTCACGTTGCAGACGTTGGTGTTCCTGACGGCCCTGGTCTTCGCCCCCAAGCACGGGATCCTCGCCGCCCGCCGTGCGCGTCAGCGCGCCGGTATCGAAAGGGTCGCTCTATGATTGATACGCTGATCGAGCCCTTTCAGTTCGACTTCATGCGCCAAGCTTTCGCCGTCGGCACGTTAGTCGCGACGGTCGGCGCGGTGTTGTCGTGCTTCCTCGTGTTGCGAGGCTGGTCACTGATGGGCGATGCAATTTCGCACGCGGTGCTCCCGGGCGTCGTGCTCGCCTACATCGCCGGCATCCCGCTCGCTGTCGGCGCGTTTGGCAGCGGCCTGTTTTGCGCGGTGGCGACGGGCTGGGTTAAGAACAACAGCCGCATCAAAGAGGATACGGTGATGGGTGTAGTTTTCACCGGCATGTTCGCGTTTGGCCTCGTGTTGTTTTCAAAGACGCCGAGCGACCTCCACCTCGATCACATTCTTTTCGGCAACATCCTAGGAATCACGACGCCCCAGTTGTGGGAGACCGGCGTGTTGTCCGCGATCGTCCTTGTGACCGTTCTTATGGTTCGTCGCGACCTGCTCCTGGTCTGCTTTGATCCATCGCATGCCCGCGTGCTGGGTCGCCCGGTGCGGGCGCTGAACTACCTGTTGCTCGTGCTGCTTTCGCTGGCGATCGTCGCGTCCATGAAGGCGGTGGGGTTGATCTTGGTGATCGCCATGCTTATCACCCCGGGCGCAACCGCGCTGCTGCTGACCAAGCGCTTTGATCGCATGCTGGCGACCGCGACCACGATTGCGGTCGGTTCATCGATCACCGGCATCTACATCAGCTTCTTCGCCGCCGCGTCGCCCTCGGCCTGCATCGTCCTCGTCCAAGCGGCCATCTTCGTGGGCACCCTCCTCATCCGCGGCCTTCGCCAACCCAGTTTGTCACCTATTAAGTGACAAATAGGATCGGCTAATACTTTCCCCCTTGCGGGAGGGTTCAGGCGGTGAACACACTGCGCGCCGATGTCGCAATCGTTTGCCCGTATTGTCTTTGCACTTACGACGGTTTTTTTTGCCGCATTCTTTATCTGGCCCATTTTCCAGATTTTGAAGGGCGGCTTCATCGACGCGGATGGCAACGTGACGCTCGACTACGTCACCGCACTCCTGGTCGATCCGACTTATCTGGGCGGCATCGGCAACTCCTTCCTGCTGGCCTGTGCGAGCACCACGATGGCGTTCCTGATCGCGCTGCCGCTCGCGTTCATCAGCGACCGATTTCTTTTTCCCGGCAAGGGATTGCTGAGCTCCGTCGTGCTCATCCCGATGGTGCTGCCTCCGTTTGTCGGAGCGATCGGGATCAAACAAATCTTCGGCCAATACGGGGCGCTCAACGCCTTCCTCATCGAACTCGGTGTGCGTCCCGAGGGTTGGACTTACGACTGGTTTGCGGCGAGCCCGTTCTGGGGGATTGCGATCGTCAATGCGCTCTCGCTCTACCCCATCATCTATCTCAATTCGGCGGCGGCCCTCGCCAACGTCGACCCCGCGATGGAGGAGGCCGCGCAAAACCTGGGCTGCACCGGTTTTCGTCGTTTCTTCAAGATTACGCTGCCGCTGATCAAGAGCGGCCTTTTCGCAGGGGGAACCATCGTGTTCATCTGGTCTTTCACCGAGCTCGGGGTGCCGCTGATTTTTGACTACCCGCGCGTGATCGCGGTGCAGATTTTTTATGGCCTGAAAGATATCGGCGGCAACCCGGCACCCTACGCATTGGTGGCCATCATGCTCTTCAGCACCGTGCTGCTCTACGCGATAGGCAAGGGGCTGTTTGGCCGCCAGACCTATGCCATGATGGCCAAGGCGACGAGCTCGGGCGGCCCCCGACTGCTCTCGCCCACCCGCGCGTGGCTATGCACGGCGGCCTTTGCCGGCGTGACCTTCCTCGCGGTGCTACCCCACATCGGAGTGATCTTGGTGGCCTTCTCCGGCGACTGGTATGCGAGCGTTTTCCCAAACAGCCTCACGTTGAAAAACTTTGAGCTCGCGCTGGGTCACAGCCTGACCGTCCCGGCTATCGCCAACTCACTAAAGTTCGCCAGCATTTCGACCCTCATCGACGTGGTTTTGGGTATCGCCATCGCCTACGTTGTGGTGCGCTCAAAAATTCCTGGCCGTCAGGTGCTGGATTTTCTAGCGATGATGCCACTCGCCGTCCCCGGACTCGTGCTGGCCTTCGGTTATCTGGCGATGAGCCAGGAGGGGAAGTTTTTTTCGTTTCTGAATCCGGTGCAAGACCCGACGATTTTGCTCATCATCGCCTACTCCGTGCGTCGCCTGCCCTACGTGGTGCGGTCGGCCGCAGCGGGCTTTGAACAGACCAGCGAGACGCTCGAAGAAGCCGCTCAGAACCTCGGCTGTCCGCCCTTAAGGACCACGTTTAGAATCACCCTGCCGCTCATCGCCGCCAATCTCATCGCGGGCGGCCTGCTCGCGTTCTCCTTCGCCATGCTGGAGGTGAGTGACTCCCTCGTGTTGGCGCAAAAGCAGGCCTTTTATCCGATCACCAAGGCGATTCTTGAGCTCTTCCAACTCCTCGGCGACGGTAAGTTCATCGCCAGCGCCCTCGGCGTCTGGGCCATGGTTTTTCTCGGCGTAACGATCGTGGGCATGAGCTTGCTGCTCGGCAAAAAACTGGGCGCAATCTTTCGAGTCTAGCCAAGGTAAGCTCGCCTCGCCTAAGACCGCAGGGCGACGGCCGGGCTCTTAATCAACTGCATGCTTCCTCTCATTTTCGTTTCCCTCCTCTGGGCGTTTTCCTTCGGCCTGATCAAAGGCAAACTCGCGGGCCTCGATCCGGTTGCCATCAGCGTGGTGCGACTCGCCTTCGCGAGCCTGGTGTTCCTGCCCTTTTTGCGGCCACGCCTGTTGCCCCGGCGTGACGTGATGATCATGGCGACCATTGGCGCGGTTCAATTCGGAGTCATGTATATGCTCTACACGGCGGCGTTCATTCACTTGAAGGCGCACGAGGTGGCACTGGCCACGATTCTCACGCCGCTGTATGTCGCGCTACTCGATGCCGCCGTGGAAAACCGCACCCGTTGGCGGCACCTGATCGCCGCGTCGCTGGCGGTGGTCGGCGCCGGCGTGCTTATCTGGCAGAATCGCACTAGCGACACCATCATCACCGGGTTCCTGGTGGTGCAGGCTGCGAACCTGTGCTTCGCCGCCGGCCAGGTCGCCTATAAACACATTCGGCCCACGCTCCCCAAAGCCGCAACCGATGCAGGCATCTTTTTCTGGCCGTGCGCGGGTGCGCTCGCGATCACCGTCCTCAGCTCATTCGTGTTTACCGACTGGATGTCATTCCACCCCACCGTTTCGCAATGGGGCGTGCTCGCCTACCTGGGAGCCCTCGCTTCCGGACTCGGGTTTTTCCTATGGAATCTCGGGGCTACGCGAGTGAACGCCGGAACCCTCGCGGTGTTTAACAACGCCAAGGTTCCGCTCGGCGTTGTCTGCTCAGTGGTCTTCTTCAGTGAAACCCCCGACAGCATACCGCGCCTGCTCCTTAGCCTAGGGCTCCTGTTGGTCGCCGTGCTGGTCACCGAATGGAAGTCGGGCGCGGAGCCTGCGACGGCCGCAAAAAAGGCGGGCCAATAACGGCCCGCCTTCGTGAGAAGTCGCAAACGCGTTTGCTCAGCTTGAGTAGAACGCGTTGATCTTGTCGGCGACATCGCGGAAACCGATGTCTTCGCTGTAAATGATCTTATACTCGGTGATGGCTTCCGTCTTTTTGCCCATGCCTTCGTAGCATTCGGCCAACTGGTAAATGACGTCCTTCTTGAGATCGTCCATGATAGGGAGTTCACCTTTCGCCGTCTGGAACTGGGCGATAGCCAAGTCGAACATTTTACGGCCCTTGAGTGCCTTGCCCATGCCTGCGAGCGCCTGGATGCGCACCTTAGGGCTCTTCTGGGCCTGCTGGTAGTTGGCAATCGCGTTCTGGTGATCACCCGCCTCGAAGTAGAGATTCGCGAGGGTAAAGCGAGCGGCGTAGTCGTTCGGATAATGTTCGACGTAGGACTTAGCCTCGGTGAGCTGCGTCGCCGCGAAATCTTGCTTTGCCTTGGCAAGAGCCGCGATACCGCCGGCATTGTCCGGCGCAAGCGCGACCTGCGCCTCCAGTTCTTTGATACGTCTCTCCAAAATGGCGGTTTGCAGTTCGCTCTCCTGCTTGCCGAGCGTGGTGTCGGCGGTGCCGGAGGGGAGCGCGCGGGCCTTGCGGACGTATTCCAGTGCCTCTTCGAGCTTGCCGAGCTTCTTGTAGCCATCGACCACGCTGCGGTAGTGGTTCAGATTATCGGGCTGCAGTTTGAGGCGTTCGAGCGCTTCGTTGATGAGCTTCTGGGTCATCTCGTCGGAGGTGACGATCTTCGAGGCTTGCTCCAGCATGGTCGCCTGAGCCTCGTCCTTGAGCTTGTCGCGGAAGGAGCCCTTTTCCTCCCAATTCCCCTTCTCGGTGGTCTGGGCAATGGCGGCCTTGCGCATCAAACTGAGCGCGTCGCCGTCCTGCGGCTTCAATTTGAGCAATTCGTCGGCGGCGCGCAGGGCATCCTTCGGACGTTTCGCCAGGAGGCAGGCTTCACCGAAATTCAAAAGGGCTTCGCGGTCGGTGGGAGCCAGTTCGTGAATGGCCTCCCAGGCGAAAGCCACAGTGTCCGGCATATCGAGTCCTTGAGCGGCTTCGGCGAGCATCTTGAGGGCCGGGACGCTGGTAGGATCGGAGGCGAGCATCTTCTCCGCCGTTTCCAGTGCTTTAGACGGGTCTTTCTTGCCACCGCCGAAAAGAAAGCCCGCTTGAGTGACCGAGCCGAAAGCCTTGGCGAAGAGTTTGTTTTTCGAGCCAAGCTGTCGGAGCTGAGCCACGCGTTGCAACCTGCGCACAGGCAGGCAGCCGGGAGCGGACTTCAGGACTTGAGCGGTGACATCCAGCACATAATCGAGGTTACCGCGTTGAAGCGCGATTTGGGAATTTTCGATCTGTTTCTGGACACGGGGATCGAGCGAGGAAACGGGGATTTCTGGCATAGGGGAGGTTGTAAAAGAACTCCCCCCCATCCCATGGGTCAACGCTAGATTCCCCGCCTTTATACAATCTGCAAATCGATACCCGCAGCCCGCACGAGACGCTCCATCGCCGCACCGATTACGTCATCGGAAAATCCCTCAACCAGCAGGCGGAGTTTTGCCTCCGTGCCGGAGAAACGCACCAAAACCCGCCCGCGCACGCCCAACTCGGTTTCAAGCGCGGCAATCTCCCGTGAAAGCGTGGTGCAATCAGCAAGTTCGCGCCGCTCGCGAACCTTTAGATTGCGGGTGATCTGCGGGAATTTGGTCAGTCCTTTTCGCAGTTCCGAAAGAGGACGTCCGGTCGCCAGCATGACTTCGATCACTTTGAGGGCGGCCACCAAACCATCACCGGTAGGCGATGTATCCGCGCAGATGATATGCCCGCTCGACTCGCCGCCGAGCGTCGAGCCGGAGGCCAACATGCGTTCGATGACATAACGGTCACCGACCGCTGTGCGCGCGACGCATCCGCCGGCGGCGTGGATCGCGGCATCTACCCCGAGATTACTTTGCACCGTGACGACCAACGTCGAGGCGGCTAGTCGCCCCTGGGACAACGCATGCAGGGCCAGCAACGTCAGCACTTCGTCACCATCAAGGACCGAGCCGGTTTCATCGCAAAAAATACACCGGTCGCCATCCCCGTCGTGCGCGATTCCCAAACGTGCGCCAGTCGCACGGGTCCGCTCGGCGAGCTCTTCGGGATGCTCGCTGCCCACGCCGGCATTGATGTTTTGCCCGTCGGGTGCATCGCCGATTCCGACCACGTCGGCACCCAGCGCCCGCAACACCGCCGGGCTCGTCACCGCGGTGGCTCCGTTTGCCGTGTCCAAAACGATGCGCCAGCCCGCCAAGGATTGCGGGGGAAGCAGTCCGCCGGCGGCCGCGATGTAGTCGGCCTTGCCATCAAGGCCGAGCACGGTCCCGAGTGGCGCGCGCGGCTGGGGCGGCAGCAAGGATTCTATTCGCGCTTCGTCTTCGTCAGTAAGTTTAACGCCCGTCCCGGCGAAGAACTTGATGCCGTTATCCGCCGCCGAATTGTGCGAAGCGGTGATAACGACGCCGAGCACGGCGTCCGATAAACGCACCGCGCGAGCCACCGCCGGAGTCGGCAAGATGCCCAGAGAAACCGGTTCGAGTCCCGCTGCCGCGAGGCCGGCGGCAACCGCTTTCAAGAGGGATTCGCCGGAGGCACGGGTATCGCATCCAACGAGCACACGTCCGCTCCCACCCACCCAACGCCCGGCGGCTTCTCCGAGGCGCGCGGCAAAGTCTTCGTTTACCACGGGGCCGCCGTAAGGCCCACGCACGCCATCCGTCCCGAAATAGATGCGTTTCATTTCTGAAAAAATTCACGCGTTGCCGCGATTTTGGCCTTCACTGCACCGCCTAGCAGCAACGCCCTCGCCTGCTCCGCGCCTTCCGCGATCGACGCGGTGCGGCCGGTTATCCAGAGAGCGGTCGCGGCATTGAGCGCGATCGTGTCAACGAGGCCGGCCGGACCGCGTCCGGCCAGCAGAGCGTCCACGATCGCGAGGTTTGTGGTCAGGTCCCCGCCTTCGAGATCAACGAACGGCGAGGCATTAAACCCATGGTCGCTGGCTCCCCACAGCCCATCAATTTCCCGGAGTCGGCCGATGCCGCGCACGCGGTTGACGGTGGTTGTAGTGAGTTCGTCAATACCATGACCCGGCGCGATGACGCCATGGGCAGCCAGGCCGGATTCTGTCCCCAGCAGGTCCAGCACATCGGCGAGTTTACCGACCCAGCTTTCGGCAAACACCCCGAGGAGGATGTGGGCGGGACGCCCGGGATTGATGAGCGGTCCAAGGATATTGAAAACCGAGCGCCGGCCCTGGGCGGCGAGTTGACGCCGCGTGGGGGCGATATGCTTGAACGCGGGGTGGTAGGCCGGTGCGAAGAAGAAGGCGAAACCCAGCTGTTCAAGGGCGGCGCGCACCTTGTCGGGCGACGCATCCAGATCAACACCCAGGGCCGCCAGCAAATCGGCGCTACCGCACTTCGACGTGATGCCACGGTTGCCGTGTTTCATCACGGTCACGCCGGCGCTGGCGAGCGTCAGCACGACCAGGCTCGAGATGTTGAAACCGCCCGCCATGTCGCCACCCGTGCCTACGATATCGATGGCCTCGGCCGACCAACGCCCGACGCCCGGGTCGATGGCCCGCGCGCGAAAGGCGCGTGCGAAAGCCGCGATTTCACCGGCGGTTTCACCCTTGTCGCCAAGTGCGGTCAGAAATGCGATTTTATCGGCCTCCACCGTGTCGGGCGACGCCAAGGTCGCGGCGGCGATCTCCACCTCCGATGCCGACAATTCCTGGGCGGCCTGTGCCTTGGCGGTGAGTTCAATGAGGTCTGG
Source organism: Rariglobus sp. (assembly GCA_031412735.1). Classification (GTDB taxonomy): domain Bacteria; phylum Verrucomicrobiota; class Verrucomicrobiia; order Opitutales; family Opitutaceae; genus Rariglobus. The sequence goes on from JANODO010000063.1 coordinate 15,591, forward strand.
CATGGATGCCACCATGGAAGCTAAAAACCGCTTCGTGAGGGAAGCATAAACTCGACAGAGCCGGTCGGCTATGGGAGCACACCCCGCGTGCGTCGCCTAATCACACTCCTCGGTCTTTGTTTCGTTTTGAGCCCACTCGCCTTCGCCCAAGTGGATGAAACCGCGCCTGCGAAACCGCTCGCCGAGCTCAGCGCCCGCGACGCGGTGATTCTAGGCTTGGTTGAAGGCATCACCGAGTTTCTCCCGGTGTCTTCGACGGGCCACCTGATTATCGCGAACCACGCCCTGCAACTTGAGAGCGAGGAACCGCTCAAGAACTCCGACGGTGAACCCATTTGGTATAAAAAGCCGTCGTCCGAGCATCCCGACGGCGTTCCGCTCACGATAAAACTCGCGGCCGACACCTACACCGTCGTGATTCAGGCCGGTGCCATCGCCGCTGTCGTGCTGATTTTCTGGGGGCGCCTCGTCGGAATTCTTCATGGTTTACTTGGGCGCAACAACGCCGGCCTTCGACTGCTCCGAAATATTGTAATCGCCTGCGTGCCCGCCGTCGGTATCGGCCTCGCCGCCGGCGACCTGATCGACAAATACCTGTTCTCAATCGAAGCGGTGGTGGTCGCCCTCGTCAGTGGCTCGGTGTTGATGATGGCGGCGGAACGCTGGCGTAAACAACAGCCGGGCACCGGCACGTCCCGCTTGGACCCGGCGGATCTTACCATCGCACAGTCGCTGGGAATCGGTTTCATGCAGTGCCTCGCCCTCTGGCCGGGGATGAGTCGTTCAATGGTCACTATGGTGGGCGGCTATTTCGCGGGTTTATCGCCGGCCCGCTCGGCGGAGTTCAGTTTTCTGGTCGGTTTGCCCATCCTTACCGGCGCAGCCCTCCTCAAAGGTTACAAAGCCGGCCCGGCCATGATCGAGGTGTTCGGAACCCCTTCGCTTATTCTCGGGAGTCTGGTCGCCGCCTGCTCGGCGGCGCTGGCCGTGAAATTCCTAGTCAGCTACCTTTCGCGACATGGGTTGGGCGTGTTTGCGATCTATCGACTCGCCCTCGCGGCGGTCCTCGCCGGCTGGTTTTTAATCGCCTGATTCATATCTATCCGCCACTGAACCGTTATAGAACTTGACGGCGGAAAGCGCCGCCCTCTACGTTGATCCTTTACCACTCATAACAGACCTGTTCACGCGAACGTCACACACCCTTTAATCCACACCCACCATGGCTAATCCGAAACGCAAGCAGTCCAAACGCCGTAGCGCCAACCGTCGCGCAGCCAACGCCTTCATCGCTCCTGAAATCGCCCGTGATCCGACCGATGGCACCGCCTGCCGTCCCCACCGCGTGAACCCCACCTCCGGCACCTACCGCGGGCGCCAGGTGGTCAACGTCGAGGTCTAATCCTCAAACCCCATCGCGTAGAAGTTAAACCATCCCTGCGATGGTCTCCTCTTCCGGCTCAACCGGGCGTATCGCGGTCGACGCGATGGGAGGCGATTTAGGCCCGCCAGAAGTGGTCGCGGCCGTAAATCTCGCCTTGTCCGAATTCACCGCGCTCAACCCCATCACCCTGGTCGGTGATGAGGCTGTTCTGAAGCCGCTGATCAAGCGGCATGGCCTCGACGGGCATCCCTCGTTGAGGCTTTTTCATGCCTCCGAAGTCATCACGATGGATGACAAGCCCCTTCCCTCGTTAAAGCGAAAGAAGGATGCTTCGATGTTTCGCGCGATCGAGTTGGTCAAGGCCGGCGAAGCAGCGGCCGTCGTCAGTTGCGGCAACACCGGAGCGCTGATGGCCGGAGGGACGATTAAATTGCGCACCCTTGAAGGTATCGACCGGCCGGCGCTTGCGGCGATTATCCCGCGTCAAAATGGCCACTTCATTCTCATCGATGCCGGAGCCAACCCCGAGGCCGAAGCCGAGCATCTGGTTCATAATGCACTTCTCGGCACCCACTACGCCCGGGTTGTCCTCGGCATACCCAACCCGCGCGTCGGCCTTCTCACGATCGGCACGGAAGAGGGCAAGGGCAATGCCTTGATCAGCTCCACCCACGAACACTTAAAAGCGTTGGGCAGCCTGATCAATTACGCGGGGCCTACCGAGGGCTTCCAAGTCTTCACCGATCATTGCGACGTCGCGGTCTGTGACGGCTTTGTTGGCAACCTGCTGCTCAAAAGCTGGGAGTCGTTGGCGCATTTTTTCTCCGACACGCTCAAGACAGAGCTGAAGGCCAACCCGCTCCGCATGGGTGGAGCCCTGTTGTCGCGCGGTGCTTTCAAGGCCCTCAAAAAACGGATGAATCCCGAGGTGTATGGCGGCGCGCCGCTGCTCGGCCTGCGGGGTAATGTCCTCAAGGCGCACGGCTCCAGCAGTCGCCATGCGATCAAAAACGCGATCCTTGCCGCAGGGAAAATCGTCGAGGCCGACATGCTCCACCTCATCGAAGCCGATGCCGCTCGCGCCAATGTTTTGATCAGACCCCCGAGCCCGGCCGCCTCCCCGCTGGAGGCTCCCGCCACTTGAGGCCATCTGGGCGCGCCAAGGCCTCAAGCGCCCCTCTTTTTTGACCTGACATCATGGGTTCCCCTGCAATCGCGATCCTCGGCACTGGCGCTTACGCCCCCGAGAAGATCCTTACCAACCAAGACCTCTCCAAACTGGTCGATACGTCCGACGAGTGGATTTTTTCTCGCACGGGTATTCGCGAGCGCCACATAGCGGCCGAGAACGAGACCACGTCGGAAATGGCCGCAGCCGCCGCCCGTGCAGCCCTCGCCGATGCCGGACTCACCGCCGGCGATATTGATTTGATCATCGTGGCCACGATGACTCCCGACATGCCCATGCCGGCGACCGCCTGCTTCGTGCAGAACCACCTCGGCGTATCTACCCACGCCGCCTGTTTTGACCTCAACGCGGCCTGCTCTGGCTTCCTCTACGCCCTCGACACCGCCTGGGCCATGCTGGGCTCCGGCCGTTACCGGCACGCTTTAGTGATCGGCGCGGAGAAAATGTCGTCCGTCCTTGATTGGACGGACCGCACGACCTGCGTTCTTTTCGGAGATGGAGCCGGCGCAGTCGTCCTCGGCCCCGCTCGCGGCACCGCCCAGATTGTGGGCGTGAAGCTCTACGCCGAAGGTGCCCACTCGGGCCTCCTCTGCATCCCAAATGGCGGCAGCAACGCTCCGGTTTCCAGCGCCGGATCGTTGGTGGCACCGCGCATTATCACCATGAAGGGCCGCGAGATATTCAAAGTTGCCGTGCGCGAAATGGAAGACGCCGCCCGGGATATTTTGGAACAACACCAGATATCCGCCGCTCACATCGACTGCGTGATTCCGCACCAGGCCAACCTCCGTATCATCGAGGTGATCGCCCAATACCTAGAGCTCCCCTCCGAGCGTTTCTTCGTGAATCTTGACCGTTACGGCAACACCTCCGCCGCCTCGATCCCGATCGCTCTCGACGAAGCACGCCGGAGTGGACGCATCAAACCCGGCGACACCACCCTGTTTGTTGCATTCGGGGCGGGCTTGACCTATGGGTCCGCGCTGGTTCGCTGGTAACTTCTTACGACATGTTCAATTCAATCGTCCGTGCCCTGTCCACCTTCGCCGTTGTCGGTTTCGCGCTGGCGATTCTGACCAGCCCCCCCGTTCGTGCCGAGTTGGTCTGGACCCCCGGCACCGGCTGGAAGGTTGAAGGCGGCGTGCTCGCCGATTTGATCCCCGAGGAAGGCCGCAACGCGCTGGCATCCATGAACAAGGCGCGTGCCGACGAGGAAAACGGCAGCCGCTCCTCCGCCATGTCTCGCTATGAATCCGTCGCGAAAAAATATCCCAATTCCGTTTACGCGCCGGAGGCGCTGTATCGCGCCGCCCGCATTCGGCTCGAACGTCGCCAGTATTTCAAGGCCTTCGAATCCTTCGTAAACGTCCTCGCACGTTACCCCAACTCGCCCCACTTCAACGAAATCATCGGCGAACAATACCGGATCGCGAACACGTTGCTCGAGGGCGGTCGCAATCGCTACTTCGGCATCATCCCCGGATTCAAAAACCGCGCCAAGGGTATCACCTATTTCGAGCTCATCGTCCAAGCCGCGCCTTACAGCGATTACGCTCCGCTCGCGCTGATGAACGTCGCCCGCGGCCACCAGAGACTCAAGCAGCCCGAGGAGGCCATCGACGCGCTGGATCGGATGATTAACAACTATCAGCAAAGCCTGCTCGCCCCGGACGCCTACTACAAGTTGGCCGAAACTCACGCCTCTCTCGTCCAAGGCGCGTATTACGACCAAGCCTCCACTCAGCAGGCCATCACCTTTTACGAGGACTTCCTGATCCTCTTCCCCGGTGATCCCAATGTGCCCTCCGTGGACAAGGGCTTGACCGATGCCCGCAAGATCTTCGCTGAAAGCAAAATCAAGATCGGCGACTTCTATTTCTACAAACGCGACAACTACAAAGCCGCCCGCGTGTTTTATAACGAAGCCATCACCTCTTATCCCGATTCAGCGTCCGCCACCGAAGCGCGCGCTCGCCTGGCTGAAGTCGAGGCCGAAGAAACCGAAGCCAAGACGCCCGACGCCCCTCGCCCGAAGGCCGACAAAAAGCGCTTTTGGATGTTCTGATCCGTCCTCGCTACTCTCTCTCCTGCGGACACATCTCTCATGCGCGCCTACTTTCTTCTTTGCCTCGCCGGCGTCCTCTGCCTGTCCGGCTGCACCAACTATCGCCTTGGGACCGGCGGCAAGCTCCCTTTCCGCACACTCTACGTCGCCCCAGTCGTTAACGAGAGCAACATCCCCCAAGCCGTCGCCCTAGTCAGCACTCAGCTCCGCGAAGCCTTCCTCCATGATCCGCGCATCATTCTGGTGAATACGCCGGAGGACGCCGATGCCACGTTGACCGTGCACCTCGTGAACTACGGACGCGATGGTCAGACCCGCGAAAGCGGCGACACCGGTTTGGCCCGCAAATTCGACGTCACGCTGAACGCCGAAGCCACCCTCAAGGACAATCGTGACAACAAGACCATCTTCGCGAACCGCAAGGTCCAGGCCACGCGCCAAGTTTTTACGGATCGCGGCCAGCAACTCCAAGCCGAGTTCCAGAACGTCCCCCTTTTGGCGGAGACCCTCGCCAAAAACGTCCTCGGTGCGACGTTAGACGTCTGGTGAGCCGTGACGTCGGCAATCCCTTACCACACGGCCCGCGGGGCCAGATGGTTTTCGGGAGCAAAATCGTCCCCGCTTTTTCTAGAGCGTTTTGAGTAGAACTGTAGCCGACGGAATGCGCTGGTTTTAATGTGGCACGGTCGTCTCGCCCGTGAGGTCCGGAACATGGGCGAGACGCCCATGCCACTCCAATCAATCTACAGTTTTGTTTTTAAGGCTCTTCATGATCTCAAGAAATCGAATCACGCATGATTCGACTTCCCATGCCCGGCGCGTCGCTCTGATTATTTCCGAGTGAAGCACGCCTCAATCCTCGCACCTTCGATTTTAGCCGGCGACCACGCCCACCTCGCCGGCAGCGCCCAAATGGTCGAGTCTCTGGGTATTCCTTGGATTCATCTCGATATCATGGATGGACACTTCGTGCCAAATCTCACGTTTGGCCCGCAGACGGTGGCGGCGTTGCGCAAAGGCTCGTCGCTCTTCTTCGACACTCATCTGATGCTCGACGAACCGCACCGCTACATCGAGCCCTTCGCCAAGGCGGGCGCTAATCTCATCAGCATCCACATCGAGCCGGCTTACGACCATGCCGCCACCCTCGCGCGCATCCGCGAACTCGGATGTCAAAATGGCATCGTGCTGAACCCCGGCACACCGGCCGAAGCGATCGAGCCATTTCTCGCGCTCGTCGATCTTGTGCTCGTGATGACCGTGCAGCCGGGCTTTGGCGGACAACCCTTCCGCCGCGACATGCTCCCCAAGCTGGCGCAGATCGACCGCTGGCGCCAAGAACGCGGGCTCACCTTCCGGCTCGAAGTCGATGGTGGCGTCGACCTCAAAACCGGCCCGGAATGCCGTGCCGCGGGAGCCGACACCTTTGTCGCCGGCACGTCGTTTTTTGGCGCCGCCGACAAAGCCGCCGTCGCGCGCGCGGTGGCCGCCTGGTGAAGCCACCCGAAGCCGACAACGGGCCACAAAAAAGCCGCGCCTCACAAAGCTGAGGCGCGGCTTTTTCCTAAAGTGGTGGCAAAACTCGGAGTCGAACCGAGGACACGCGCATTTTCAATGCGCTGCTCTACCAACTGAGCTATTTTGCCGTAACGGAAGGTCAGAGAAAAAGAGGCGTGCCAATGGCGTCAATGGGATTCTCCGATTTCATACCGATAAATCCAAGCCGTGGCTGCCCCGGCGCCTCGGGATTCCGCGTGGGAAGCGAGCTTGCTCGCGATGATCGGCTATCTCGCGACAGAACTCCCCCCACATAGATCCGCCCCAGTGCCGACGGGTCACTCGCTGACACGCCAATCGACCAATTCGAGCTGCAGCAGCTTGCGGTCGTTGAAGTGGTTCCACGCCAGCTCCACTGCGAAATCCAAGGGAACGCCGAGCGGAGGAATCCGACTGGCCATTTTCCACGCGACGCCAAACAGACGGCGTCCGCGGGAATCATCGAAACTAAAACGGAAATGCGACTGCTTAAACACCTCGGGGCGCGAACGGAGCACCACCCCGCGCACACCGAAAATCGGCTCGGGATTTCCCTGGCCGAAGGGCTGCAGCGACTCCAGCTCTTCCATCAATTGTTCCCGGATTTGGTCCGCCGTTAACCATGCCGAGATTGTCAGGATAGGCTCGATGAGGTCGCCACCCGCAGCCGCACGCACCGCCTCCGCGAAACGGGTCCGGAAAACGTCGAGGTGGATTTTAAGAAGCGAGACACCTACAGCCATGGGATGGCCGCCCCAGCTCGTGAGTTGTTCGCCACAGACGCCGAGCACCTCGACCAAGTTGACACCGTTTACGCTGCGTCCGGAGCCCTTGGCGAACTCCCCTTCGTTGCCCAACACCACGCAGGGACGGTTGTATTTTCGAGTCACGCGTCCCGCCACGATACCGACGACGCCGGGGTGCCAGTTTTCGCCAAACAACACGATGCCCGGCCAGCTCGCGAAACTGCCCTCGATCATGCGCTCGGCTTCCTCAGTGATCAGGCGCTCGATGTCTTGTCGCTCGCGGTTAAACACATCGAGCTGCTGCGAGGTCTCGCTGCAGAATTGCTCGTCGTCGCTCAACATGAGCTCCACGGAAAGCGCCGCATCGGCAAGGCGTCCGCTCGCGTTGATGCGGGGCCCGAGTCGGAAAGAAATATCGACCGGGTTGACGCCATGGTCGGGCTTCACCCCGGCGATCTGCATGAGCGCGCGGATGCCCGGGCGCTCGCAGGCCTGAAGAATGCGCAGGCCATAACGGGCGAGAATGCGATTCTCTCCGGTAAGCGGAACGAGGTCGGCGACCGTGCCCATCGCGGCGAGATCGAGATAATCTCGCAGCTTGATCGCGTGCGCCACCGGGTGGTTTTCCGAACGCAGGAGCTTGAGCAGGCCGTGCGCGAGTTTAAAAACCAGCCCGACCGTGCACAGGTTGCGCCACGCTTCGTCACCCTCGCAGCCGTGGACGTGGGGGTTGATGAGCAGGCCTTGATCCAGCGGCTTTTCCTTTGATCGATGGTGGTCGATGACCATCACCTCGATGCCCTGCCCCACCAGATAAGCGACCTCGTCGTGCGAGTTGGTGCCGCAATCGAGAGCGATAAAAAGCTGCGGTTTCCCCTGGGCCAGAGCCCGGTCGATGGCACTGCGCGACAGGCCGTAGCCATCCTCCATGCGACGCGGCACCACGAAGCGTGGGCGCGAGCCGAAACGACGAAGAATGCTTACGAGCAGCGTGGTGCTGCTCACGCCATCCACGTCGTAGTCACCGAGCACGACGATGTCCTCGCCCGCTTCGATGGCCTTGCGCAGGCGCGCAGCGGCCTTCTCCACATTTGGCAGGAGAAACGGGTCGTTGAGATCGGCCAGCGCGGGACGGAGAAAACTCGCGGCCGCCGCCGGGTCGCCGAGACCATTGCGAAGCAACAGCTCGGCGATCACGGGGCTCACGCCCGTGTGCTTGCTCAACGCCCCGACCTCATCGGCCGGGGACGGCTTATAGGTCCAGCGCATCAGCGATGGGCATCGCGGCTTATTTCGAAGCCTTGCTCGAAGCGTCCCACTCGTAGGTGGGCTTCACATCATGGCTCTTCTCGACATGGCTGCGGTCGCCCTTGTGCCACCAGAAGAAAATCGGGCTGGCGATGAAGAGAGACGAGAACGTGCCCGTGATGACGCCGATAATGAGAGTGACCGCTAGATCGCGCACTTCTCCGCCGGCGACCGTGGCGAGCACGATGGCCGTGAGCAACGTGGTGCCGCCCGTGATGATCGTGCGGGAGAGCGTGAGGTTGAGCGAACGGTTGATCACGTTGCGCAGCGACGTGGTCGGGTTGAGCGTGAGCTCTTCGCGGATACGGTCGAACACGACGATGGTGTCGTTGATCGAGTAACCGACGATCAACAAAATCGCGGCGACCATCGAGGCGTTAAACTGGCCGCCAATCATCACGAAGACCCCGATGGTGATCAGGACGTCGTGAAGGGTCGAGAAAACCGCGCCGATGCCGTAGCCCATCTCGAAGCGGAACGCCACGTAGACCAGGATCAGCACCAACGACCAGAAAATCGCCCAGGCGGCGTTGCTCTTGATTTCCTCGCCGACACTCGGGCCGATGCGGGATTCACTGATCAGCGTGAGTCCGGCCTCGGGGTGTGCGGACTGAAGGGCCTGCACCAGCGATTTGGCTTGGTTGAAGGGAGTGGTCAGGCGCAGCACTTCCGTGTCGCCGCCGATCTGTTTGGTGTAGGCGATGCTTAGACCCTCGATGCCTTGAGCCGACGCTACTTTGCGCACTTCGGCGAGCGGGAGAGATTTCTCGAACGATAGCGAAACCTGGTCGCCGCCGCTGAAATCGATGCCGTAAATGTCTTTGCCCTTGATGACGACCGTGACGACGCCGATGAGCACGATGACCCACGAGGCGATGAAGGCACCGCGAGCATACTTCAGGAAGTCGCAACTGGTGTTTTCCAGAAGTGAGAACATCCGTATCTTTTTCACGTAGCCGCCGTAGATCGCGATATTCAGGAAGAGGCGGCTGATGACCAGCGCCGCGAACATGGTGGAGAAGATACCAATCGCGAGAGTCACACCGAAGCCCTTTACCGGACCTGTGCCGAGGGCGATCATGATGCCGGCGGTGATGAGCGTGGTAAGGTTACCATCGAGAATTGCGGAGAAGGCTTTCTCAAAACCGGCCTCAAGGGACGAGGTGAGCGACTTGCCCATCTTCAACTCCTCACGCATGCGCTCGAAGATAAGGATATTCGCGTCAACCGACATACCAATGGTCAGCACGATACCGGCGATGCCCGGCATGCTCAAAGTGGCGCCGATGCTGGCCATCACGCCAAGGATAACCACGACGTTCAAAATCATCGCAAAAACCGCAAGCAGGCCGCCCGTGGTATAGAAGAAGATGATGAAGGCGGCGGTCAGCGATGTGCCGATGATAAACGCGAGTTTGCCGCTGGCCACCGAGTCGGCGGCGAGCGACGGGCCGACCTCGTATTGCTCTTTGATTTGAAGAGGCAGGTCGAGGGGGTTGTTGAGCACGTTGGAGAGCTCGAAGGCTTCGCGTTGCGAGAAGCTGCCGGAGATCTCGGCGGAGCCGCCGGAGATTTCGTTTTCAACGCCGGGCGCGGAGTAGAGTTTTCCGTCGAGAACGATCGCGAGGCGGGCGCGGGCGTTCGCGTTGCCGCCCTGCTGAAGCTGGCGCGAGTATTCGGCGATCTCGCGGGTGACGGTGGCGAAACGGGTGGCCCCTGCTTCGTCGAAACGGAGGTTAATCTTAAAGCGGCCGAACTCATCCATAACGGGATACGCTCCCGACACGCCCTCGCCGGTCATGGACGGGAGTCGCTTCACATAAAGATCCTCAGTGACCGTCTGACCGCGCACGTCTTGTTCGAGCGTGAGCACTTCATAACCCGGAGGCGTTTCGCCGAGCATGGCCGGAGTGCCGAACGGGTAAACGAGGCGGAAATCGAGACGGGCGGGTTTCTGGACGCTGGAGACGATGTCAGGGTTGTCCTTGGTGTTGACCCCCGGCAGTTGAACTTCGATGCGGTTTTGCCCGACGGCGCGAATGAGCGGCTCGGCAACACCGAGGCCGTTGATGCGCTCGCCGATAATCTCGATGGCCTTCGAGAGTTTTTCTTTGCGCTCTTCCTCGCCGATGTTGGCGGTCTCGGGAGTGTCTGAGGCCTCAAGCGTGAAGGCGACGCCGCCCTTTAAATCGAGACCGAGCTGCAGGCGGCCCTTGGAGGTCGCGAGCAAATGATCGAGGAGGATCGCGTTGCGCTTTTCAACATTGCCCAAAGAGGATTCGATCGGGAATTGCGGGAAGTATTGCGTGAGGTCGATCTTGCGTTCCTTGGCAATGGCCTTGAGCGCCACGAAGACGCTCGGGGAACGCTGGGCCGCGACGCGCTCGGAGGATTCCTTAATCAGAGCAGCGAACTCGGAGGACTTCGCTTCGGCTTTTTCCTTGGCGAAATCGGCGAAGGGCCGGTCTTGAAGAGGAAGCAGTGACGACAAGGCCCAGAGGACGATGGCGAAGCTCAAAGTCAGCTTCCAGAGGTTACGTTTCAACATGGTGGATTTTTGATTTAAAATGGAGGAGTCTATCACCGAAAGCGAATGGCGTAACGAATCGCTCAAAAGCTAACGGGAAAACCTCCGAGTGCCTTCGAGGCACAAGGAGGTCGGTTTTGAAAACAGCACTAATCGGGCCGAAAAACAGGTCGCGAGGCGCGGGCGACCGACCGACGCTGTTACGGCGGGATTGGTCTTCAACCGGCTTTCTTGACGAGCGCGTGAATGAAGGCCTTGCCGATTTCAACCTTCGTCCCGTCGGAGATGCGGACCACAAAACGGTCGTCCTTCTTATTGGTGATCTCGCCGTAAATACCGCCGGCGGTGATGACTTCGTCACCGGTGGAGAGAGCGTCGAGCATCTTGGTGTGCTCCTTCTGCTTCTTGCGCTGGGGGGCGATCATCAGGAAATACATCGCCGCGAAAATCAGCACAAACGGTAGGAAACTCATCAATCCCCCCGGGGCGGGCGCGGGTTGCTGGGCGAGAATTGAAGGGGCGTCTACAAGTAGGGACATAGTTGTGATTTCGTGTTGTGGTTTTTGAAAAATGAAACAGCTACATAACCTCTTACATCTTTCTGAACGCAAGCCATAACCCAGCCGCCTCCCTCCCTCTTTTGAAAAGCAAACCCGCCTCCACTTGGTCAGTCGCGCAGTCCGAAGAAATCTACGGTTTTAAACGTTGGGGCACCGGCCATTTCGGCGCCGACACCGACGGCTTCGTCAACGTCCAACCGCTCGCCGATGGCCGTGAGATTCGTATCATGGACGTGGTCGACGAAGCGCTCGGCATGGGCTTAAAGGCCCCGCTGGTGATTCGTTTTCAGGACCTGCTCCGCCACCGGGTCACTCAGCTCAACCAACTGTTTCGTCAAGCCATCAAGGAAGAAGGCTACAAGGGAGAATACCGCGGCGTGTTCCCGATCAAGGTCAACCAGCTCCGCGAGGTCGTCGACGAGATCGTCACCGCCGGTAAGGACTTCGGCTACGGCTTGGAGGCCGGCTCCAAGCCCGAGCTGATGATCGCCCTCGCCATGCACGAAGGCACCAACCGCCTGATCATCTGCAACGGCTACAAAGACCACGACTACATCCGGCTGGCGCTCCTGGGCCGCAAGATCGGCAAGAAGATCATCATCGTGGTCGAGCAGCTGGCCGAGGTGGATGACATCATTGCGATCTCGGAAGAGGTCGGCGTGAAGCCGCTGATCGGCTTCCGCGCCAAACTCCAGACGCGTGGCGAGGGCAAGTGGTCCTCCTCCACCGGCGACAACGCCAAATTCGGCCTCAACACGGCGGAGATTCTTTTCGCCACGGAAAAACTGCGCGCCGCCAAGCTCACCCAGTGCGTGAAGCTCGTGCACTTCCATATCGGCTCCCAGGTGCCGAACATCATCACGATCAAAAACGCGGTGATTGAGGCCACCCGTTTCTACTGCCAGCTCGTCAAGATGGGTTTCCCGATGGGCTACCTGGATTGCGGTGGCGGCCTGGGCATCGATTACGACGGATCGCGCACCAACTTCGAGTCGTCCATGAACTACACCATGGCGGAATACGCCCGCGATGTCGTCGCCAACATTCGCGACATCTGCGTCGCCTCCGACGTGGCCGTGCCCGACATCGTCACCGAGTCCGGTCGCGCGGTGGTTGCCCCCCACTCGATGTTAGTCGTCGAGGTCTTTGAGCGCATCAACAAGCGCGAGACCCTCGGCGTCCAGCACCAGCCCAAGGTGAAACATAAGGTCGTCACCGATTTGGAGCTGCTCCTAAAAAACAAAGCCAAGCTCGGCTTGCTGGAGCGTTTCCACGATGCCATCCAGAAGAAGGAGGAGTCATTTTCTCTCTTTAATCTCGGTTACCTCGACCTGGAAAACCGTGCCGCCGCCGAGTCTCTCTATTGGCAGGTGTGCGAGCAAATCGCCAAAGAGACCCGCGACTCCGGCTACGTTCCTGAAGAGCTTCACGAGTTGAACGCCCTCCTTGCCGATCAATACGTCTGCAATTTTTCGGTCTTTCAGTCCCTCCTTGATCACTGGGCGCTCAAACAACTCTTCCCGATCACCCCGCTTCATCGCCTTGCAGAAAAGCCCTCGGTCAACGCCGTCTTGGTGGACATCACCTGCGACTCCGACGGCAAGATCAGCACCTTTATCGACCTGCAGGACACGAAGGACCACCTCGCCCTCCATCCGCTCAACGGGAAACCCTACTACCTCGGTGTATTCCTCACGGGTGCTTACCAGGACATCATGGGCGACCTCCATAATCTGTTCGGACGCGTCAACGAGGTTCACGTCTTCCTGGAGCCTGACGAGCCCAACGGTTTCTACATCGAAGAGGCCCTGGCCGGCAGCCGGGTTTCCGACGTGATCGACGGCGTGCAATACCAGTGGGAAGAGCTGTGCCGAAAGATGAAGGCCCAGATCGATGCCGCCACCAAGAAGGACCTCGTCAAACCGCGCGAAGGCGTGCGGCTCGTGGAGTTCTACGAAGAGCAGATGCGCTCAAAGACCTACCTAAACATTGAGCGCCTCCCGAAGCGTAAACCGGCCAAAGCGACCAGAGCGGCCAAAGCGACCAAACCTGTCAAACCGGCCAAAGAAGCGAAGCCGGTCAAAAAGGTTTAACCGTTACCCAAAACGTCACCAAGAGAGCTCCGACGGTCCACGCTGGTTCGACACTTGAGCCACCAACCTCCATCCGTTCGACTCCATGCGTTCGGGCTCTTGACAATTACCAGCCGGACAATTTGCCTCCGACCCTTCGATTTCGCCAGGTGGCGATCCGTTAACGCCAGAGTAGCTCAGTGGTAGAGCAAAGGACTCATAAGCCTTTGGTCGCCGGTTCAATCCCGGCCTCTGGCACCACTTACACCCCAATAACTTAAACAAGTTTACGGGGTTTTTTTATGTCCTGAGTCTTCTACTCTTGGCCACGTAGCTGCGTTCAGTGCACCCGGTATCCCGGCGTTGCCCAACTCGTTTCTATCTACCACACCTCACGCCTCCTCATGGCCCTTTCCCTCAACAAGCCCAAACTCGACAATCTCGCCTCCGATATCTGGAAATCCGCCGAGCGCCTGCGCGGGAAGTTCAAATCCTACGAATACCAGGGCGTCATCCTGCCCATCATCGTCATCCGCCGTCTGGAGTGCGTGCTGATCGACTGGCGGGCGAAAAAGGCCGCCGAGGTTTTTAAAAGCCGCCCCGCACTCACCGAGAAGCAACTCGCGAAACTGGTCAAAGAACTGGAGCTGAATCCCAAGCAGTGCCCGTTCGCCAACTCCACCGACTGGACGCTCCGCTCGCTCTACGAGGAAGACCACGCCCTGCTGGAGGAAAACTTCCGCGCCTACATCAATGGCTTCTCGAAAAACGTGGAAGACATCATCGAGCACTTCAACTACCGCGCGACCATCGCCACGATGGTGAAGAACAACCGCCTCGCCCCCATCCTCAATCAATACAAAGAGCTCGCCCTCGGCCCCGACCAGCTCTCCGGGCTGGAGATGGGCTACATCTACGAGGAGTTGCTCCGGCGCTTTTCCGAGCAGAGCGGCGACGAGGCCGGAGAGCATTTTACGCCGCGCGAGGTCGTGCGTCTCATGGTCGAGCTGCTGCAGATTCCCATCCCGCAAAAACACCTCTCCATCTACGATCCCGCCAGCGGCACCGGCGGCATGGTATCCGTCGCCAAGGAGCACTTACTGGAGCGCGCCGACACGCCCGAAGAAAAAGCCCTGGTCGAGAAACACGTCACGCTTCACGGGCAGGAACTTTCGCCCACCAACTACGCTGTGTGCCAGGCCGATCTGCTCATCAAGAACGACAAACAGGCCACGGTTTACCTCGGCAATTCGCTTATCCCTCACAATGCGCACAGCAAGGAGCCGGGCGACCAATGGCCGGAGTCGAAGTGGCGTTTCAACCGGATGCTGAGCAACCCGCCGTTCGGCGTCACCTGGGGCGGCAAGGATGGCTACGAAAAGGAGGCCCGCCGCCTCGAGCAAACCCGCTACCGCGCCGGTATGCCGCGCGTGAACGACGGTGCCCTGCTCTTCCTGCAAACCATGCTGGCCAAGATGGCCTCGCCCGCCGACGGCGGTAGCCGCATCGCCGTCATCTTTAACGGCTCCCCTCTTTCCAACGGCGACTGCGGCTCGGGCGAGAGCGAGATCCGCCGCTGGATTCTGGAGAACGACTGGCTCGACGCCATCGTCATGCTGCCCGACCAGCTCTTCTACAACACCGGCATCTTCACCTACGTCTGGCTGCTGCGTAACGACAAACCCGCCGGCCACCAGGGCCGCGTGATGCTCATCGATGCCCGCCAGCAGTTCGAGAAGGAGCCCAAATCCTTTGGCAATAAACGCCACCGCATCACCGACGCCCACCGCGCTTGGATCGAGCAGCGCTACACCCAGGGCTGGGCCCCCGGCTTCGCCGACGAGCACGTGAAAATCTTCCCGCGCGAGGCCTTCGCCTACCACAAGGTCGGCGTCGTCTTCTGGCAGACCGATGAGCACGACCAGCCCGCCACGCTCACCGAGCCCTACGAAAAAGCCTTCACCGCCGCCAACATCGCCAAGGAGCAGGAATTCCACGCCAGCGACCTCACCTTCCGCGTGCGAGTGCAGAGCCAGGTGGGGCGTGTTGTCCCCAACGCGCCGTCCTCCGCCGTTAAAACCATCGAGTTCACCATCAAGCCGCAGGACGCCGCCGCCAAAAAGTTCAAGACCGCCCTGGCCGACGCCGGCGAGATTCTCTCCGTCGAGTGGACGCACCGCCACTACGTGCAGGACGACGAATACATCCCGCACGGCGAGGACATCGCCGCCTTCTTGAAGCGCGAAATCGCCAAGCCCATCATCCGCTGGGAGGAGACGCAGAAAGACGGCAAACCCATCCTCGGCTACGAGATCCTGCCCAACAAATACTTTTACCGCTACCAGCCGCCCACGCCCGCGAAGGACTTGCTGGCCGAGTTCTGGAAACTGGAAAAGGAAGCCGAGACGATGCTGGAAGGCCTCGCGAAATGAAAAAGCCCACCGCCCCCGCCGTGGCGATCACCGCCGACTACCGGCAGTTCATCGAGGAACTGAAGGCCCGTGTCGCCGGTGCCCGCATTTCTGCGGCCCGGAGGGTAAATCATGAACTCATCCTGCTCTATTGGGACATCGGACGCGGGATCGTGGAAAAGCAGCAGGCGCTCGGCTGGGGCGAGTCGGTTGTAGAAATGGTCGCCGCCGACCTGCGGCATGCCTTCCCCTCCATGAGCGGATTCTCCCCCCGCAATGTGTGGTATATGCGCCGTCTCTACGAAGCCATTTCCGCTCCGGAGTTTCTCGCTCACGTTATGCGGGAAATGAGCAAACGCGGCCCAAGTCCAATTCTGCAACAACCTGTTGCAGAATTGGAGACCAGCCGGATTTGGCTACAGCCTGCAGCCAAATTGGGCGCCGGCTGTGACCCAGGCCCATTTCTGCAACAGCTTGTTGCAGAAATTCCTTGGGGGCAGCACATCACGATCACTGAGAAAGTCACCGCCCCCGCCGCCCGCCTCTGGTATCTGCGCGCCACCGCCCGCTTTGGCTGGTCGCGCAATGTCCTCCTCAACCAGATCAAGGCCGGCGCCTACGAGCGCGCCGGCACCGAAAAAAAGACGCACAACTTTGCCGGAGCCCTGCCCGAGCACTTCGTCGAGCAAGCCGACGAGATGCTCAAGAGTTCCTACAACCTGGAGTTCCTCGGCCTGCGCCGCACAGGGCCAAAGGCCCGATCTTATGCCAGCCTAGGGCAACGCCCTAGGTGTTCGATTACGAGGAAACCAAGGGCTGTAAGCCCGCTCCAACTCAGGTGGTGTCCCGCCGGGGTAGGCCGGGCTTACAGCCCTCGCTCATCTCTTACCCGCAGTCCTGGGGCTTTGCCCCAGGCTGGCATAGTTTGCGCCTTTGGCGCGCGGGAAATCGGCCTCCCCGGAGAGCTGAAAGGCAAACTGCCGACCGCGAAACAGCTCGCGGATATTCTGCGGGTCGAGATGGAGGGTGGGAAATGAATGACCTTCCGAACGACTGGACAATCACGCGCCTCAAGTCCGTGGCGACGATCAACGCCGCATCGCTCCCTGCCGACACGAACGCGGATTACGAATTCGACTACCTCGAAATCTCGAATGTGGGTTATCACGGAATCGTCGATTCCGGAGCCATCGAGCGACTGCGGTATGAAGACGCTCCCTCGCGCGCACGCCGACGCTTGGCCAAGGGATGCACCGCGATTTCATCCGTCAGACCGAACCTGCAAGCCGTGGCATTCATCGAAAATGCTCCAGACGATTTGGTATGCTCCACGGGCTTCAATGTCGTGCGACCCGCTAATCACAAATTTTCGCCGAAGTTTGCTTATTACACCCTGCTCTCGGAAAGGGCTCGTCAGTCTTTCGAGGCGACCGCGAAAGGCGTCGGTTATCCAGCAGTTGACGACAAAGATTTCCAGTCGTTCAGCCTCCTGCTCCCGCCACTGCCGGAGCAACAACGCATCGCGGCGTATCTGGATGCGAGTTGCGCGGCGATCGACGCGGCGGTGACCGCCAAGCGCCGCCAACTCGAGACCCTCGACGCGCTTCACGCTTCGATCATCAGCCGCGCGGTGACTCACGGGTTGAATGCAAAAGCGGCATTAAAACCCTCCGGTATGGACTGGAGTCCCGACGTTCCTGCCCACTGGGAAGTCCAGCAGATCAAACGCCTCTGCAGCCTAGTGCGCGGTCAGTTTACGCACCGACCCAGAAACGACCCGGCCCTCTACGACGGACCCTATCCGTTCATCCAAACGGGCGACATCACCGCCGCTGGAAAATACATCCGGACTCATTCGCAGACGCTCAACGAGCTTGGGTTGAGCGCGAGTAAGCAGTTCCCAAAAGGGACGCTTGTCATGTCCATCGCGGCCAACATCGGCGACGTGGCCATCCTCGATTTCGAAGCCTGCTTCCCCGATAGCATGATCGGCATGATCCCAAGCCGAAAAACCAATCTCGATTTTCTGTATTACCTCATGCGCGCAATGCGGGGCATCATGCTACGCTCCGCTGTTCAGAGCACTCAGCTCAACTTGAACTACGTCCGCATTGGGACGAATTTCGCGCCCGTCCCGCCGTTGAAAGAGCAGGCTGCCATCGCCGAATATCTTGATGCGAAAGAGCACGAATCACATCTGCTCAGCACCACAATCGAAGCCCAGATCGCCACCCTGACCGCCTACCGCAAGTCGCTCATCCACGAATGCGTCACCGGCCAGCGTCGGATCACGGCGGCGGACCTGGAGCAGATTCGCCGAAGAGAATCACGGGAAGTCCACGTTTGACGCACGTGGGATTTCCCACCCTAGTGCAGCTATGAAAACCGCCACCCTCAAACGCCCCTCCAGCCGCAAGCAGGCCAAGATCGTGCAAGACTACGACGTCGCCGCCGACGCGAAAAACCGCATCAGCCTGCGCGGTGCGAAAACGAAGTATTTCCACGTCATGGCGCTCTCCAACGGCAGCTACGTGCTGGAGCCGCGCGTGCTGGTCGCGCCCGAGGCGATTCCAGCCCGCACGTTAAAGATGCTGGAAAGCTCCGCCGCCTCCCTGAAAAAGCGACAGGCCTCCGCCCCGATTGATCTCTCACCCTTCATCGCGGGCTAAAGGGAGCTTATGCCGTTCGCGATCCGCATGGGACAACCGGAGATGGAAGCACTGTGGCTGGATCTCACCACCCGGCACCAGAACGGCAGCTTGGATAAAGAGGATCAACGGCTGTTGAAGAAGCTGGTGAAAGTATTGGGCTACCTTTCCGCCGATCCCCGGCACAACAGCCTCGCTTCCCACGAAATCAGCGATCTCACCCGCAAATACGGATTCAAGATTTTCCAGTCCTATCTCGAAAACAACACACCGGGAGCAGGACGCATCTTCTGGGCGTATGGGCCAGACCAAGGCGACATCACGATTCTGGCCCTCGAACCACATCCCGAGGATCAGAAGCGCGGTTCCTATGAACGGCTCAAACTGTCATCGGTCCCCGCTCCGAAAAACAAGACGGGCGGGAAAAAATAACCATGGCACGCAAAAAGCCTCCTGAGCTGACCTTTCAAAAGCACATCGCGGACTTCCTCGTGCGCGAGCATGGCTACGCCGTGCTGGAGCAGGCCGACATCTCGGATACGGAGCACTTCATCGCCGAAGATCAGCTCTGGGCGTTCCTCAAGGCCAGCCAGCCCGAGACCTTGAAAAAACTCGCGGCCGACTACGGCACCGACGCGCGTGAGGAAGTGTTTAAGGCGCTGCGCAAGGCCCTGGAGCATTCGCCGCTGTGGCTACTGTTCCGGCAGGGCTTGCCGGTGCGCGGGCTGGAGTTTCGCCTCTATTACCCCAAGCCGCGCTCCGCCGCGAGTTCCGGCGCCAAGGGCTATGCGCAGAACCGCATTACCTTCCGCCCGCATTTCTACTTCGGCGACGCGAACCACGAGATAGATTTTGTCCTCTACCTGAACGGCCTGCCCGTCGTGGCGCTGGAGCTGAAACACGAGGCCAACCAAAACGTCCACGACGCAGTGTCGCAGTTCACCAAGCGCGACCACACGCGGAAGATTTTCCAACACCCCTTCCTCTACCTCGCCGCCGACACCACCGATGCGATGGCCGCCACCGATCCCCGCCGGGAGCAGAATTTTCGCTGGCACAACCAAGGTCTCACCAACAAGCCCACCAACCCCGACGAATATCCGGTCGAGTATCTCTACCGCGAGGTGCTGTCGCAGGATCAATTGCTGGAGGCCTTGTCGTCCTTCCTCGTGCGTGTGCCGGAGCGCGAGGCCGAGGCGGATAAACCGGCGCGCCCGGCCACCACTCTTTTCCCGCGTTACCACCAAAGTCGCCTGGTGCGGCGGGTCGCGGCGGACATCACCGCGCACTTCGCGCAGGCGGGCGACATCGGCAAAAAGTATCTGGCCGACCACTCCGCCGGCAGCGGCAAGACGCTCTCCATCTGCTGGCTCGCCGACCGCCTGCACAGCCTCTTCAAGCCCGGCACCAACGAGAAGCTGGTGGACATCACCTTTATCCTCACAGACCGAAAATCTCTCGATACAAACATCCGCGAAGACATCGAAAAATTCACCCACCTCAACGGCGTGGTGGGCATCGCGAAAAAAGCCGACGACCTGCCGCGTTTCCTCAGAGAGCGTCGGCCGATCATCGTCACCACCCAGCAGAAAATTTCCCGGGTGCTGGAGGAGCTTAAGCAGAACGCGGATTTAAAAAAGTTGCGGGTCGCGTTCCTCATCGACGAAGCCCACCGCTCGCAAGACGGCCAGATGGCGGCCGACCGTTGTGTCACCTTCCGTCCGTCGAGTGAGCCCGACAACGACACACCCGAAGAGGATTCCGAAGAGCAGATCGCCAAGGTCATCCGCGAGCATGACGGCAACCAGTTGTTCGTCGCTTTCACCGCCACGCCGGCGCCGGCGACGGTCGACCTTTTTGGCAAGCCGTTCGACAGCTACACCGAGGCGGAGGCCATCGCCGAGGGCTACATCGTCGACGTGGCGGCGAGCATCATCTCCTACAAGACGCTCTACCACCTGCATTGCCCCGTCGTGCCGAAGCAGGACGAGGAGACGCACTACCCCAAGGGCGTCGTAGCCAAGGCGCTCCAAAACGTGGCATTTCAGGACGACGGCCTCATCCAATACAAAGCCGAGGTGATGTTGCGGATCTTCGAGAAAGACGTAGCGCCGCTCATCGGCGGTCGCGCCAAGGCGATGATCGTCACCTCCTCGCGCGTGGCCGGGCTACGGTATTTCAACATCATCCGGGAGAAACTCAAAGAGCGCGGAGCCGGCTACAAAGTGCTCTACGCCTTCTCAGACTTCATCCACCCGGAGACGAACCTAACCATTAGTGAACACGCCGTGAACGGGTTGCAGGCGGGCGAGTTGATCGAAGATCGCTTCGAGGGCGACGACTACCGGATCTTGGTGGTGGCGAATAAATTTCAGACCGGCTTCGACCAGCCCTTGTTGGCCGGCATGTTCCTCGACAAGCCCGTGCTGGATCGCAACGCCGTGCAGACCGTCTCGCGCTTAAACCGCTGCCATCCCGGCAAGAAGGACGTGGTCGTCGTGGATTTCACCAACAACGCCACGCAAATTCTGAAAGCGTTTGCGAAGTATCGAAAGGGCGCGCCTTTCAAACCGGAAGAACCCGATTCCGCGACCTGCACCAAGCTCTACGACGAGATCATCGCTGCGGGCGTGTTCACCCCGAAGGACGCCACCAATCTCGTAAAACTACTCCAGAGCGGCACGGATGCGCAGGTGCAATTTCAGGTGAGCGCCTTGCGGACGCGTTTTCAGGCCAAGCTCACCAACTGCGAAGAGCGCAAAGCGTTCGTGTGTTTGCTGGCCCGCTTCGCAAAGAGCTACCACTTCCTCACCTGCTTCTTCACCTACCCGGCCGCTGTGAAGGAGTTTGTCACCTTCGCCGAATGGGTTGGCCCGCAGCTCGTCAAGGTCGGCACCGTCTCCGACCTGATGAAGCAGATTCGGGCCACCGTCGTCAGCAAGGCGGCCGTGCAGTATCAGGGCGTGATGATGGGTGGCGGCCCGGTGAAGCTCCAACCCGGCAAACGCAAAGGCGGCACCGGCCCGGTGCCTGTAAAAGTCTCCGTGCAAGACGTGATCGAACAGATTCGCGCCAAGTTTGAAATCACCGACGAAGAGGCGCTCTACATCAAACAAGTAACGGCCGAAAAAATCGCCGACCCCGCGATCCGCAGCACCGTGCATGCGCACCGCAACGATCCCCTGTATCTCGACGGCCCCTTTCGCGGGCAGGTCAACGGCGACATCCAGACGACCTACGACGCGCGCGGCCGCTACGACGAACTCGCCGACCCCAAATACACCGATGCCGGCGGGATCTTCGACATCATGGCCGTGACCGTCATCCACACCCAGCTGTCCTTTGCCGCCTGACCTATGACCAAGACCCTCCACGACATCCCCGAGGCGGACCGCCCGCGCGAAAAACTCCTGCGCAAAGGCGCGGCCTCGCTGAGCGACCAAGAACTACTCGCCGTGCTGCTCGGCAAAGGAACCAGTAAAATCGACGTGATGACGCTGGCCAGGAACGTCACCACCGTCGCCGACACCAAAGGCCTGAGCCTTACGGTCGACGACCTCGCGCCGCTCGAAGGCATGGGCAACATCAAGGCCATGATGCTCGTCGCCGCTATTGAGTTCGCCCGCCGGCGTATCAAGCCCGAAGGCGCGAAAATCACCACCCCGGCCGACCTGTTGCCCCACGTCCGCCACTATGCCGACCGCAAGCAGGAACATTTTCTCTGCGCCAGCATCAACGGGGCGAACGAGATTCTGAACATCCGCGTCGTGTCGATTGGCCTGATTGATCGCAGCCCCGTGCACCCGCGCGAGGTCTTTGCGGACGCCCTGGCCGATCGCGCCTCGGCCGTCATCGTGGCCCACAACCATCCGAGCGGTGGCCTTGCCCCCTCCGACGGCGACATCGCCATCACGGCCCAGCTCAAAGCCGCCGGAGCTATCGTCGGCATTGATTTACTCGACCACATTATCTTCAACCGCACTGGCTATTTCAGTTTTCTGGAAGCGGGCACGCTTTAGTTCTACCGTGTTAAGCTGCAGCGCCGGAGTTTTTTCCGCAGGTAGGCTGCCTGCTTGCAGGCGCGGTTCGAAGCGCGAGCGAGCTCGCGGCCTACGTATTCAGATCAGCTTAACAAAGTAAAAGTAGGGCGCGTCCCTGAAGTAAGTCAGGGCGGCGGTCGATCTCGAACGGTCGACACGGACGTCGACCCTCCCTCGCATTCCGCAAGGGAGGGTCCACCTCCGTGTGGACCGGTTCGAGCATCGGCGCGGTCGCCGACGCCGAAACAAGAAAAAGCCCCACCAACGCATTTCAGAAACACGCCTCGAACAGATTTTCCGTTGCTTGCCTCCGCCGCTGGAGCACGGTCTTTCTCGTCAAATAATATGGGCAACGCGCTCCGACTTTTCGTCTTCTGCCTGGCCTTCATTCTCATGGGGGCGACGGTGGCGATCACCCAACTTTGGGTGCGTCAACGCGCGCAGGCTCGGCAGCAGTCGCTCTCCTCTGGTCCCGAATCAACCCTGCACAATCGCGAATTGCGGGCCTACCATGCTGACCAACTAAAAGCGGTCGGCCTCAGCACCGGCGTTTCATTCGCGTGCTTGGTGCTGGTGGCTCTCGCGGCCGGCGCACGGCGGCCGGCCAACCAAAGCGACGATCTCGTGGCCCGCTCTCGCGGTGACATGAATCAGGTCGAGCACCTCGCGCGCTCCGCCGTCGTTCGCGAAGAGGCCTTGCGTCACGAACGCGGCGAACGTCAACGGGCCGACGAAAACCTGCATCTCCAGCACCTGCTCCTCAATCAAGCGCTCGGCGAAAAGATCCGCCTGGGGCGCGACCTCCACGACGGCGTCATCCAGTCTCTTTACGCAACCGGCCTCACCTTGGAGTCCTCTCGCCAGAAGCGCCCCGCCGACCCCGCCGCAGCCGATGCTCTTTTTGACCGCGGTATTCAGTTATTAAACACGAGTATTCGTGAGATCCGCACCTACATCGCGTCCCTGAACGAGTCGCAGTCGCACCACGCGAGTTTTTCCAACGCGCTATCCGTGCTCATCGACAACATCAAGGGAGACCGCGCGACCGAGTTCACTGTGCGTATCGACGAGCGCGCCGAAGCCAAGCTGAACGGGACGCAAATACCCGACGTGCTGCAAATCGTCAGGGAAGCCCTCAGTAACGCCCTGCGCCATGGCGGCGCTTCACAAATCACGATTCGCCTGCATGAAGACGGCGAGCATCTGGCGCTCCTGATCGCCGACAACGGGGCCGGCTTCGACCCGGCCGCCGCTCCGACCGGTGGACACGGTCTCGCCAATTTCCGAGCCCGCGCATCCCTGCTCCAAGCCGATTTCCGCATCGACAGCCGGCCCGGGGAAGGAGCCCGCCTGGTGCTCACCTTGCCGGTTCTTCCTCCCGCCTGAATCACCGCCCGAGGCCGCGCAGCCAATCCGCCAGCCCGGCCCAGGCACGGCCGCGATGACTCAAGCTGTTTTTCACTTCATCCCCGAGCTCGGCGAACGTGCGTTCGTGCCCCGACGGCACAAATAAGGGATCATATCCAAAACCCGCGCCGCCTTGCGGCACCTCGCATAGCGTCCCCTCGCACCTGCCCTCAAAGATCAGCTCCACCCCGCCCGGGCCGGCGATCAACAATACGCAGACAAAACGGGCTCCGCGTTTTCCTGCAGGCACTCCGCTCATGACTTGAACGAGCTTCCGAAGGTTTGCTGCACCATCGCCACTCGGCCCGGCGTAATAAGCCGACTCGACGCCGGGCCCGTCTCCCAAGAAATCAACACACAGCCCACTGTCGTCGGCCAACACCCACGCGTCTGCCGGCAAAACAGCTTTGAGCGCCCCTGCTTTTTTCCGCGCATTGCCGACAAAGGTCCCCGAGTCCTCCACGACCGGAGGCATGCCGCCCACCGCTTTTGCCGAGATGATCTCCACCGCCAGCCCGCTGGCGGCTGCGAGGGCGTTCATCTCCGCCACCTTGTGCGCGTTACCCGAGGCCAGATACAGTTTCATCGATCAAAAGGTTTTCAGGATAAACGACCTGTCCGCGAATCAGCGAATCATCGCCAAACGTTTGGTGCCGCACGTTTCCGAGGCGCACCGCTTGATCCACCTGCGCCGGGCGAAGTCCTGTGAACATGGTCTTCGCCTGCTCGTCGGCGAACAAGACCGGCGCCCGGTAGCTAAACAAATAATCAAGCTGCCGCGAACGCAGCAATTCACTGATCAGCAGCGCTCCGCCTTCAAAGTAGACGCCGGTTAATTTTTCGGCGGCGCACCGCTCGCGAAACTCCGTAAAGCCAACCCGCCGCGACGGCGTGTCCATCACCCACGCCCGCACCCCGAGGTCACGCAGTTTGCGCAGATGCCCCGGCTCGGCATGTGGCGTGGTCACGACGGTGGTGTGTTCGCGATACTCGTCGGTGTAAACGTGCGGCGGCTCAGCCCCGCCCATCGTTCGTAGTGATCCATCGAATACGAAACGCCGCGGGCACCAGGACTGTCCATCCGCGGTTCGCGCGGTCAGCCTGGGATTATCCTTTATGATCGTCATCGCGCCGGCCGCGATACCGGGGAAGTAGCGGCGCCACGTATGCACATCCGCTCGGGCCGCTTCGCCGGTGATCCATCGCGACTCCCCCGTGCGGCAGGCGATTTTGCCATCGAGCGTAACCGCGATCTTGGCCGCCAGCAGCGGGGTGCCGGTGGTGATCCAGTGATTGAAAATGAGATTAAGATCCCCGCACTCCGCCGGCAGCACTCCCGACGTGACCGCCACTCCCGATGTGCGAAGCACCTCAAGACCGTGCCCGGCGTGGGCGGGATTGGGATCGGTCGCGCCGATCACCACGCTCTTGATTCCCGCCTCCTGAATAGCGTGGCAACACGCGCCGGTGCGCCCGTGGGTCGAGCACGGCTCGAGCGTCACATAGAGAGTCGCACCGGGCTTGGGCGGGCGACCCAAGGCCGCCAACGCAACCCGCTCGGCATGAGGCCCGCCATCCTGCGCATGGAAACCTTCGGACACCACTTCGCCACCCTCGACGATTAGCGCACCCACCAGCGGATTCGGGTGAGTGCATCCCCACCCCTGACGCGCCAAAGCAATTGCGCGGCGCATGAAAAATTCGTGTTCAGTTAACTCACTCATGGAGACGCCTCACTCATCCTGCGGCCCCTGGAAATGACAACGTGAAAGCGGTCCCGACACGCCCGCTTTTTTACGTTTCAGCGTCGGAGACTCCGCCGATGGTCAAACCGGTCCACACGGAGGTGGACCCTCCCTTGCGGACCCCGAGGGAGGGACGACCTCCGTGTCGTCCGTTCGGGTTGGACCGAACGCCGATGTAGCTAACGCCTTTAAAGCCTGCACCTGGACGACGGTCCCGGACTGCCTTGCCCTGTAACGCGAAGAGTTCGACGGCCTGAGGTATTTTAAAAGCACGCCCTAAATCAAAAGCCCATGACGCTTTCCGGAGCCTTGCCTTTCTGCTCTACCTTCTGTCGCTCGGTCTCTTTGTCGCCCAGTTCCTTCGCGATTTTTTGCTGCTCTATGACATACATGTCCAAGCGGGTCGCGTAGATCATCAGCCAATCCCCCTTCTGCTTCGCGCGCAGGGAACCATCCTCCAATTCATAATCATACCCGATGCCGTTGGTGCCTCCGCCTGCGCCCGATATCTTTTTCCACGATGAGGATCCCCGATTGGCTGCCAGCAGAGCGCGCACCTCGAACTCGTTGAGGCCTTCGCCCACCCGTCGGTAAGCTTCAAGGGACGACCTGCCTCCCATATAAAACACATGAACCTTCCAGCCGTTTTCAGAGCTGAGCTGATTGGCGAGTGCGGACTTCCAGTAGATCCCCTCTCTCGTTTCGGCGGGGAAAAAATTTCTCGCCTCATAAAAAGGTTGCTCGCGTTCCTCCTTCAGTCGTTCGCGTTCCGCGTTCGGGTTCTCTTTGTCCTTCGTGCGAAAATACATTTTACCCAAATTGGGCTGCAGTATGCGCCGCTCGATGACATCCTGGGTTTCACCTACACGCGCGAAGGCGGTCGAGGTAAAAGACGACAAAGACACAACGGCCAAAAGCGTGGCCGATACGCGGAAGATTGGGGTAATCACAGTGGTGAGCGTAGGTGAATTATTTCGTTAATCGCTATTCAAATCCCACCAGCGATCAGGCTTCCGCCCCTCGTCCATAAATTCACAAATATCTCCTTGCGTGAGCTAACCCAGAAGCTCTTAGTCCTCCCTTTTATTTATGAAAGCGACCATCAAAACCCAGGGCCAGCAGTTCGCTGTCTCCGAAGGCGACATTCTCATTGTAAACCGCTTCCCCAACACGGAAGCCGGCTCCACCGTCGAGATTACCGACGTCCTCTCCGCCGGTGAAGGCGCCACCTTCAAGATCGGCACGCCGACTCTCGCCGGTGCCTCCGTAACCGCTAAGATTCTTGAGAACAAGCGCGGCGACAAGGTCATCGTCTTCAAAAAGAAGAAGCGTAAGGGCCACGAGAAAAAGCGCGGCCACCGCCAAGAGCTTTCCGTCATCAAGATCGAAGCCATCAAGGCCTGATCACCACATAAACTTCTAAAGGAGAAACCATCCCATGGCGCATAAAAAAGGTGCAGGCTCGACCTCCAACGGTCGCGAAAGCCACTCGAAACGTCTCGGCGTAAAGAAATTTGGCGGCCAAGCCGTCATCGCCGGTAATATCATCGTCCGTCAGCGCGGCAGCAAGCTGCACGCCGGCAAGAATGTCGGCATCGGCCGCGACTGGACCCTGTTCGCCCTCACGGACGGCAAGGTCGAATTCGACAAGGTTCACCGCAAGGTGAACATCGTCTAAGCACGATCCCCCAGCTCGCTTTCCCAAGGCGCCGCGGCTCACCAGCCCGGCGCTTTTTCGTTTTTGCCGTTTGCACCACAACGCGCCGCGTCTAACACCGACGTCCCCACTCCACCATGAGCGAACGCCTCCGCAAACTTCAACGCCAGCAGACGCTCCTTCGCGAGCACCTCGCTTGGATCGATGGCGAGCTTGCCCGCGAAGCAGAGGAGTCGTCGCACCCTACCGCACCTGAAGCCAACTCCGCGCATGCGCTGTTGATCTCCGCGCCCGTTGCGGCACCTGCGCCCGCCCCGGATGCTCAACCGAATACTGATGCGCTAATGGAGCGTTATGCGTCGAGCGAGCGCCAGAACCCGGCCGATCTCCGTCGCGGTTGCCTGCTCATTTTCAGTGCGGGAGTGTTCTTGATGATCACAGGCGTGCTCATTGTTTGGCTGGTTTATTACCGTTAAATGGAGCCGCAGCGTGGGCGGCGCGGTCGCCCGCCAAACGGTGCCGATAACCGAATTTAATTGTGAAACACGCCCTGCGGGAAAATACGCCAACTTCCCGCTTGCTCCACTGGTTAAAAACCTGAACAAACTTATCTTTTCGCCGTTCGCTCGCTAGCGACCGGTCGCCCTTGGCAGACAAACCTTCACGCATGCATAGTTTTTCCGAGCAGTGTCTCGACATGGCCCGATCCATTCTCGGCCATAACTTGGATTCCATCCAACCCGACGGCAGCATTCTGCCAGCTCCCGGTGAGGAGCCCCGTGCCGATGAACCCGGTCACGTTGCCTACGCCCTTGGCGAATACTACCGCGCCACCGGCGAGACCACGCTTAAAGGCTACGATCTCATCGACCTCACCGCCCGTTGCGTGACCGCCCAAATGTTTATGGAGCCGGCCACCGAGAATGGCCTGGCCTACGCCGCCCTCGGCCTCCTCTGCTTCGGTCCGTCCAAAGAGCGCAATCCCGTCTGGGAGCGCCTGGTCGAAGAGACCCAGGTTCGCATCGACAAGCAGCTCCTTCACCGCAGCGACCACGACAACCACTGGCAGGCGTTCAACGTCGCCAAGGCCGTCGCCCGCTACTCCTTCGGTCTCTCCAAGAAGGACGAAACCTCCCGCCTCATCGAGCGCATGGTGGATCGCATCAACCAGACCAGCTCGACCGGGTTCTTCGACGACTCGACGCAGGGTCTCGGTGGTAATTTCAACCTCTACGGCGTGATGACCTTTGTGTTCGTCCGCTCCGCGCTGCAGCTCCATGCCAACAGCGGCGTGCGCGATCGCAAGCTCCCCACCCTGCGCACCTACGCCGAGAAATACCTCAAGATGATGCCGGATCTCGTCCGCCAGGACGGTCTCGGCTGGGCCTTCGGTCGCGCCGCCGGCGCCTACGGCCAGATGCACTGCATCAGCCTCGTGCTTCAGGGTCTCCGCGATGGCTGGATTTTGGAGGAGCAGAAACCCAAGTATTTCGACCTGCTCCGCCGCTTGTTCGTGTTTTTCTACCAGACGTATCTGGATCAGGAGCACGGCTTCGTCGACCTTCGCGACGAAGAGCGCACCGCCTACAGTCACCACACGACTCGCATGGCCAACTTCGACGCCGCGCGCTACCTCTGCCAGTGGGCCCGCTTGTCGAAGGCCGTGCAGGTCCCCGTCCCCATCGGTGCCCCGAAAGCCGTGGAACCGACCCGCACGGTCGGCCGCTTTGTCATCTTCGACAAATCGAACCGCAAAGAGCAGGGCCTCTTCCTCTACCGCGACGCCGAGAGCGGCCTGCACGCGCAGATTCCGCTGATCAGTTCGGGCACTAGCCTCACGGCCGATTCGTTGCCCTTCCCGCATTGCCCCGGCGTGTTCGATTGGCCCAACAACGTGTATGTGCCCATCATGCTCCCCGAACTCACGTTCAACGTGGGCGGCGTCGAGCAGGTCACCCTGCCCGCCTTTTACGGAAAGAACTGCGTCACCGGCCTCGGCCTGCGCAACAGTTTCTACTTCCGCTACGAGCAACCCGAGTTGATCAACCTCAAGGAGGAAGTCCTCAAAAACCTCGGCACCGTTAAAGTGCAGTGGAATTTCGCCGGGCCGAAGATCAATGCCGAGTTCACCTACACGGTGAAGCAGCAGGTTGAACTCACCAAGTTCCGCTATGTGCTCGCCATCGCGGCCCCCCACTCGAAATACCACGTCGGCAGCGCCATCGCGCTGGGCGCCGAGGGCCACCGCTGCACCGTGCAGAAGGACGATTTCCAGGGCGTGTGGCAGGACACCGAGGTGGTGACCAACGACCCGGTTTACCGCACCAACTACGGCAAAATTCACTACCTGCAGCACCTCGTGCGCGACCACCCGCTGGTCATGCGCCCGGGCCAGAGCTACCGCCTGGTGGTGAACTTCGAGCCCGATATCACCC
Organism: Rariglobus sp.; assembly: GCA_031412735.1. Classification (GTDB taxonomy): domain Bacteria; phylum Verrucomicrobiota; class Verrucomicrobiia; order Opitutales; family Opitutaceae; genus Rariglobus. The sequence continues at coordinate 45,321 of JANODO010000063.1, forward strand.
ACACGGAAAACTGACGCGCCGCAGGGCGCGTAATGCCGAATGACGAATGCCCAATGACGAATGATTTTCCATCCGTGATTGGGCTTTTTCATTCGTCATTCGTCATTCGTCATTCGTCATTCTAAGCGATGTTATCGCGAAGAGTCATTCCGTGCCTCGACGTTCACGGCGGCCGTGTCGTCAAGGGCATCAAGTTCCAAGAGCTGCGCGATGCCGGTGATCCCGTTGAGTCGGCCAAAGCCTACGACGCGCAAGGTGCCGACGAACTCGTTTTCCTCGACATCACTGCGTCCAGCGACGGACGCGGCATCATGCACGACGTGGTTGCCCGCACCGCCGAGCAATGCTTCATGCCGCTCACCGTGGGCGGCGGGCTTCGCTCGATTGAGGATATTGAGCGAATGCTCAAGGCCGGTGCCGACAAGGTTTCCCTCAACACCTCGGCCATTAAGGATCCGCAGCTCATCGCCGCCGCGTCCAACCGCTTCGGTGCCCAGTGCATCGTGGTCGCCATCGACGCCCGTCGCGAGCCCGACGGCAAGTCGTGGCGCGTCTTCACCCATGGCGGGCGCAACGCCACCGAGCTCAACGCTGTCGACTGGGCCAAGCAGGCAGTCGCGCTCGGCGCCGGAGAGATCCTGCTCACCAGCATGGACTGCGATGGCATGAAAACCGGCTACGATTGCCCGCTCACCCGCGCCGTAAGCGACGCCGTGACCGTGCCGGTCATCGCCAGCGGCGGCGCGGGTGAACTCTCCCATTTTGCGGATGCGCTTAACGATGGCCACGCCAGCGCCGTATTGGCCGCGAGCTTGTTTCACTTTGGCACACTTACGATTCCGCAAGTGAAGGACTACCTGGCCAGCCGCAACGTGGCCGTGCGCCGGTAATCCTCCCGTCGGTCGATAAAGACCGGATGGGCTCGCAGCGCCACCGCGTAGCGACGGACTCTCACGATCCCGCTCGGGGCCGTGATCGCAAGCGGACGGGACCGGGAGGTCCCGGCTCCAATTCGGAGTTTGGGCGCGCGAAACAAAGGGCGCTCCCGTTTTGCTTACGGCAACCAGGGGAACTTGCGGGCGTCGGGCTTGCGCTTCTCACGCTGCGCGCCGTGGAATTCCTTGGCCTCTTCGCTCATGTAATAAAGCAACGTGGCGTTGCCGGCGAGTTCCTGCAGGCCGCTTTGGCCGTCCACGTCGGCGTTGAAAGCGCTCTTAAGGCAGCGGATCGCCAGCGGGCTGTGACCGAGGATCTCTTGCGCCCACTTGACGCCTTCGGCCTCCAGCTCGGCGATCGGCACAACCGTGTTGACGAGCCCCATGTCGAGCGCCTGCTGCGCGTTGTATTGCCGACACAAATACCAAATCTCACGCGCTTTCTTCTGCCCGACGATGCGGGCCAGATAACTGGAACCAAAGCCGCCGTCGAAGCTGCCCATCTTGGGGCCGACCTGGCCGCAGATGGCGTTGTCCGCCGCGATGGAAAGGTCGCACACAATGTGGAGCACGTGTCCGCCACCGATGGCGTAACCCGCGACCAGCGCGATCACGACCTTGGGCATGGAGCGGATGAGTTTCTGCACATCGAGGATGTTGAGCCGGGGCACGCCGTCGCCGCCGACGTAGCCGGCATGGCCGCGCACGCTCTGGTCACCGCCGGCGCAGAATGCGTATTTGCCGTCGGTGTGCGGGCCGGCTCCGGTCAGCAAGACCACGCCCACCGAAAGATCTTCGCGCGCGTCGATCAAGGCGTCGTGCATTTCCATGACCGTCTCGGGGCGGAAGGCGTTGCGCTTCTCGGGGCGGTTGATGGTGATTTTAGCGATGCCGTCGGCTTTGTGGTAAAGGATGTCGGTGTAGCTCTTGGCAACTTTCCAGGCGGGGAGGCTCATGATGCCGACGACGGTGCTCATCCGCCGGGCTTCGTCAACGTGGCCGATACGTGCGAATAATCTTCGTGGATTCAACCATCGCAAAATGGGGTTGGATTACGGGAGTCCTTTCGTGAACATGAGCACTGAATGAACGTTGCTCCCGCCGCCTCGTCGGAAAAGACACCCGTAAAGCTAGCTCTCTGCCTGGGCGCGTTGGGCGTTGTCTTCGGCGATATCGGCACGAGCCCCCTCTACACGATGCGGGAGTGCCTGCACTACCTGCCTGACGTGGATCGCACCGAGGGTGTCATCGGCATCCTGTCACTCATGTTCTGGTCGCTGTTGTTTTCGGTAAACTTCAAGTATCTGGCTTTCGTAACCAAGGCCGACAACCGCGGCGAAGGCGGCATTTTTGCATTGCTGGCCTTATCGCACAAGGCGCAGGGAGAGACGGTTCGCCGGCGGATCAGCTTCTCGACGATTCTTATCTTGATCGGAGCGGCGCTCCTTTATGGCGACGGTATCATTACGCCGGCCATTTCGGTGCTCGGAGCGGCCGAGGGTATGCGCAGCTTCAACCCCGGCCTTGAGCCCTATGTGGTGCCGATCTCGGTCGTGATCCTGGCTCTGTTGTTCCTCGTCCAACGCAAGGGCACGCACGTGATCGGCGGAGTTTTCGGGCCGGTGATCCTCGTGTGGTTCGGCACCCTCGGTGTGTTTGGCGCGATTCATTTGTTCGATTCTCCCGAGGTGTTTCGCGCGTTGAATCCGATCTACGGCCTGCGCCTGCTCCTTGACCACCCGGCGCAGGCCGCGCCGGTGCTCGGCGGCATCGTGCTCACCATTACGGGGGCCGAGGCGCTCTACGCCGACATGGGCCACTTTGGCCGAAGGGCCATCGTTCGCGCATGGTATTGGGTCGTGCTGCCGGGCTTGGTCCTGAATTATTTCGGCCAAGGTTCCTACGCCATCGCGAACCCGACGGATACCACCAATCCGTTTTTTGCACTGGCCCCCGACGGCCCGATTCGCGTCGGTTTGGTGGTGCTGTCCATCTTGGCGGCGATCATCGCGAGTCAGGCTTTGATTTCGGGCACGTTCTCCCTGACCCGTCAGGCCATCCAGCTCGGCTACTTCCCGCGCCTCAAAATCATGCACACCAGTGCCGAGCATGAAGGGCAGATCTACATTCCGCTCATCAATTTCTTCCTCGCGGCCGGCTGTATTGCCGTGGTGATCGGCTTCGGCTCGAGCACTCGCCTCGCCGCCGCCTACGGCATCGCGGTCACCGGCACGATGGCCGTGACGACCTTTGCGTTTTACCTCGTGGCGCGGCGCGTCTCGAAATGGTCGCTCCCCAAAGCGCTCGGATTGTGCGGCTTGTTTCTCGCGTTCGACTTGGTCTTTCTCGTCGCCAACCTGCACAAATTCACCGACGGCGGCTGGCTGCCACTGGCCATGGGGCTCGTCGTGCTCGCGGTGATGCACACCTGGAAGAGCGGGCGAAATGAGATTCAGGAAAAGGTCTACGGCGGAGCCATCACCGAGCTGGAGCTTTCCCAAGTCGCCAAAAGCAAAAGCATCGTGCGCGTCCCCGGGAGCGCCGTCTTCATGGTAGCCACGCCAAAAGGCACGCCCCTCGCCCTGCTCCACCACCTCAAGGCCAACAAGTGCCTCCAGCAGACGGTCGTCTTGCTCACGATCAGCACCGTGGAGGTGCCATCGGTCGATGAGGAGGAACGCATGACGCTCGAATCCATGGGCGAGGGCATCTGGCGCGCCGTGGGCTGCTACGGCTACATGGAGTCTCCGTCGGTCAACAAACTGATTGATCGCATCCGCGCGCAAGGCGTGCCCGTCAACCCGCAAAGCACCACCTATTATTTCAACCGCGAGATGATCATCACCGGCGGCACCGCCAAGATGTTTGAGTGGCAGAAAGCGCTCTACGCCTTCCTCAGCCGCAACGCGCGCCCGGTGAAAGATTATTACCAGATCATGCCCACCCAGATCATCGAGATCGGTCTGCCCGTGCAGCTGTGATCCGGTGCCAGACGCGGCTGGCGGGCCACGGGTCGCTAGCATGAGTGCGTTTGCTGGTTGTGCTGAATAATCCACACGGGGCGGTGGCCTGCTTCCTGCACTCGTGAGCCGAGTGAGCGACGTGCTTCGCATTTTTTCCGGCCAACTGACCCGCGACCGCTCCCTCGCGTGGCTGATCGGCTTGCACGGGCTCGCGCTGATGGTGGCCTTCCCTCTCGGCCCGCAACAATCCCGGCTCTGGCATCCGGGGGTCGGCGGCGTCGGCGCGTTGGTCGCGGCCTTCCCGCTCGCGGCCGTGATCGGCGGCTTGGTGGCGCGTCGCGCGTCGCGCCTTCCGGTAGATCCCCGGGCGCTCGCGCTGGCGGGGGCGGGCGGGATGCTGGCTACGGTTTTCTCGGTCGACTATCCAACTTTTTTCGCGGCCCGCGCGGTAGCCGGATTCATCGCGGGGATCAGCGTGGTCTCTCTACATCGTTCGCTCACGTCCAACGGTGGTGCGACTCCGGCAATGGCCAAATTCTCCGGGCGCGTAATCGCGTGTGGCATGCCGGTGTGCGTGCTTGCGGCCACCCTGCTGGACTGGCGCGCGGTGTCGTTGCCCATCGGCGTGGGTTTCGCCTTGGTCGCCAGCCGCGGAGCCCGAATTCCTGAGCAAGTGGCATCCCGGTCGGAGCTACCCAGGATCACCCGCGAAGCCGCCCCGACCGCGCTGGGGGCCACCAGCGCGCGGGCCTTCGTGAGCAGTGCCTACATGACGGTGCTTTCGGGTTTTCTCGTCTACAACGCCGGACACACCGAACTCCATATCACACTCGGCCTGCTCACCGGCGCAGCGTTTTCTCTGGCAGTGCCGCCGGTGCTGGTGTGGCTGAAACCGCATGTCGCCCCGGGCACCCTTTTCGGCGGCGCGCTCGCCCTCGCCGCAATCAGCCTGCTGAGTTTACTCCAGCTTCGCAGCGGGTTACCCGCCGCGATCGCCGTGGGACTGATTGGCGGCTTCATCGCCATCAACTCCGCGCGGCATCTCGGCCTCGCCGGAGTAGTTCTGCCTCGGCTGACCAGCGGCGAAACGCCCACGCATCACGCGCACACCTGCATTGCGCATTCGCTCGGCTCCGGGCTGGGGGCGTTGTTCGCAGGCGCGGTCATCTACGTCACCCCCGGCGGGCAACTGGCGGGGATGGAGACGATGCTCGGATGCGGGCTCGCCGCCACCGCGCTGGCCTTGGTCGCCGGCCTCAAGGCCGCTCAACCCACCGCATCGCCGGCCGCCCGCGCCGCGGAGGCGAAGAGCCGCTGGCGCGTCGCCACGTCGTTGGTCCGATCCGTGCGCACTTCGATCACCCGCAAGCCCGAGACGCCGACCTGAGCGCGCAACTGATCCGCGAGTTGCGCAGGCGTGGTCGCAAACGCGTGCGGCACGCCGTAAGCCGCGCAGAGTGTCGCGAAGTCCACGCGTTGCGGCGTCGCCCAATACTCCTCAAACGGCGGATTAAATTTCGCAACGGGCAGGTGCCCAAAAATCCCACCGCCGGCATTGTTGATGAGAACAACGGTAAGCGAGCCCTTGAGTTTGGCTGCCACCAAAAACCCGTTGGTGTCGTGCAACAGTGCCAGATCCCCCGTGAGCAACACCGTCGGCGCGCCGGCCTGCGCCACGCCGAGCGCGGTCGAGAGGGTTCCGTCGATGCCGTTGGCCCCGCGATTGGCCAACACGCGCGGACCATCGGCGCGCACCGGCGCAAAATACTCCAGGTCGCGGACCGGCATGCTGCTCGCAACGAAGATCACCTGCTCGGCGGTGAGCGTTGCCGCCAACGTCCGGGTGAAACCGCCTTCGAAGCCCGGCTCATCCGCTGCCTTTGACAACACCGTTTGCGCCGCCGTTTCAGCGCGCGCCCACGCGTCGGACCAGCTGCGGTCGGCGGCCGCCAAATCGAAAGCGGACGTATCCAGTTCATCGGCTCGCAACACCCGGGTGCGCGTGCGGCCATGCAAGCTGTCGCGGTTGCCCGTTCGGCCCGTAACGTAAACCATCTCGACGTCGATCAACGTGAGCCACGCCCGCAGCGTCTTGCTGGTGGGCAACTCGCCGAGAACAACGACGCACTCCGGTTTCAACGCCGCCACCGCCCGCGGGTCGCGCAGGATCGCATCATACGCCGCGACCACCACCGCGCCACCGCCGCCACCGTCAACACCAGCTTTGCCGCCCGCGCGCAGGCGCGCCGGCGAGAGCGCATCGGCCAACACCGGCCAACCCGCCGCCGCGAACAGGCCGTTGATCGCCTCGTGCGCCCAGTCATTGCCCGCGATCACGATCCCGCGTTTGCCCGGCAAGGGAGGGACGACCAGCGTGTCGTCCTTTTTTACGCGCGTCCGGCCGACGTCCCGGGGGGGGGGCCTACCCAAAAAAACTGCCCAATCTTCCCCCTCCAGCCCCTTGGCCGTGCCATCCTCAATCGGCGGCAGCGGATCGCGAAACGGTGCGTTCAAGTGAACCGGTCCGCCCGCGGCCACTGCGCGCTCGACCGCGTGCGCCACCGTTTGCCGCAGATATTTCAACATCGGCAGCGTCGCCTCGGGGACGGCCATCTCATGATAAAACTCCACGAAGCCTCCAAATAATTTCTGTTGATCGATGGTCTGTCCGGACGCGCAGTCCCGCATTTCGGGCGGGCGATCCGCCGTGATGACAAGCAACGGCACACCACTTTCATGCGCCTCGATCACCGCCGGAAAGTAGTTGGCCCCCGCCGTGCCGCTGGTGCAGACCAACACCACCGGACGGCGCGTCTGTTTGGCCAGCCCGAGCGCGAAAAACCCCGCCGAGCGTTCGTCCAACACTGGCACCGCCTCGATGCCAGGATGCCGCACCAGTGCCATGGTCAGCGGAGTCGAACGTGAGCCTGGAGAAACCACCGCATGCGTCACCCCGCGCCGCACCAGCGTCTCCACCAGCACGCTGCACCACAAAGTATTGGTATTGCGGAAATCCAACAGCGTCATTCCCGCCCACCGTGCCCCCATCCCCCCTCAATCTCAACCCGAGAATCCACCCGGCATCGAGTAACCTAATAGGTTACTCGATGCCGGGTCTTCCCGCCTCTCCGGAGCTCCCGAAGATCCCTTTTTTCCCTATCGCCAACCCGGTTCGCGACCTGTTGATATGAGCCTCATTTTTTCGACTATGTTGACCCTCCGCGGCTCCTCCGCCCTCTCCGAATTCCGTCTCAACAAACTGCTCAACGACCTCGTCTCCGCCGGCCTGCCCGTGCGAGCCCTGTCCGCCGAGTTCGTCCATGTCGCGGAACTCACCGGCCCCCTCACTGCCGCCGAGCACGCGGTCCTGGTCAAACTCCTCACCTACGGCCCGAGCCGCGCCTCCGCCGCCGTCACTGGGTTCGTCCAGGTCGTCGCCCCCCGCCCCGGGACGATTTCCCCTTGGTCGTCCAAAGCCACCGACATCGCCCACATCTGCGGTCTCACCGCAATCAAGCGCATCGAGCGCGTCGTCGCTTACACGCTCGATCTCGGCGGCAGCCTCCCCACCGAATCCTACGTGGGCAGCCAGCTTGCTGGCGCTTCGGCAACCGAGCGCGCGAGTGAACTCGCGGCCTACCTTCCCGTTTTAGCCGCCAAGCTCCACGACCGCATGACCCAGGTCGTCTTCGCCGATATCGACACCTGCGCGACCCTTTTCAGCCACGAGTCACCGCGTCCGATGACCAGCGTGCCCGTTCTCGCCCAAGGTCGCGCCGCACTCGTCGCCGCCAACACGTCCCTCGGCCTCGCCCTGGCCGACGACGAAATCGACTACCTCGTGACGGCCTTCACCGGCCTGAAACGCGACCCGAACGACATCGAGCTGATGATGTTCGCACAGGCCAACTCCGAGCACTGCCGCCACAAGATTTTCAACGCCACCTGGGACATCGACGGACAGCCGCAGGACAAGTCGCTGTTCCAGATGATCAAGAACACCTACACCCTGCACAGCGACGGCATCCTTTCCGCCTACAAGGACAATGCCGCCGTCCTCGCCGGCACCTCCGGCGGTCGCTTCTACGTCAACCCCACCACCGGCGAATACGCCGCCCACCAGGAGCCGATCCACATCCTCTGCAAGGTCGAGACGCACAACCACCCCACCGCCATCTCCCCGTTCCCCGGTGCAGCCACCGGCTCCGGCGGCGAGATCCGCGACGAGGGTGCCACCGGCCGCGGCTCCAAGCCCAAGGCCGGCCTCTGTGGCTTCACCGTATCCAACCTTAAACTACCCGGAGCAGTCCAGCCCTGGGAGAAAGAGCACGGCAAGCCCGACCGCATCGTCTCCGCCCTCGACATCATGCTCGATGGCCCGCTCGGCGCCGCCGCCTTCAACAACGAATTCGGGCGCTCCAACCTCACCGGCTACTTCCGCACGTTCGAACAGGTGGTCCCCGCTCGCAGCCCGTCAGCCTCCTCCGAATCTTCCGACGTAGGCCGCCAGCTCGCTGGCGCTCCGAAGCGCGCGAGCAAGCTCGCGGCCTACAACGCCCCCACCGAACTCCGCGGCTACCACAAACCCATCATGCTCGCGGGCGGCTTGGGCAACATCCAGGAAGGCCACATCCAGAAGGGCGACATCCTCCCCGGCGACCACCTGATCGTCCTCGGCGGACCCGCCATGTTGATCGGCCTCGGCGGCGGCGCGGCCTCCTCCATGGCCAGCGGACACGGCAACGAAGACCTCGATTTCGCCTCCGTCCAACGTGAAAACCCCGAGATGGAACGCCGTTGCCAGGAAGTGATAGACCGCTGCTGGGCGCTCGGCACCGAGAACCCCATTTCCTTCATCCACGACGTCGGCGCGGGCGGCATTTCCAACGCCCTCCCCGAACTCGTCAACGACGGCGGACGCGGCGGCAAGTTCGACCTGCGCAAAGTCCCCAACGACGAGCCCGGCATGGCGCCGCACGAGATCTGGTGCAACGAATCCCAAGAGCGCTACGTGCTCGCTGTTCCGCCCAGCCGCATCGAGATTTTCAAGGCTCTTTGCGAACGCGAACGCTGCCCCTTCGCCATCGTGGGCACCGCCACCGAGGAAAAAAAACTCGTCCTAGAGGATCCGCATTTTAACAACACGCCCATCGACCTGCCGCTCGAAGTCCTCCTCGGCAAACCGCCGCGCATGCACCGCTCCGCCCAGACGCTCACGCGCCCGCAGGAGTCGCTCGACCTCGGCGACCTCACCCTCGCCGAAGCCGTTAAGCGCGTGCTCGGCCACCCGACCGTCGCCGACAAGACGTTTCTCATTTCCATCGGTGATCGCACCGTGGGCGGCTTAAACCACCGCGACCAGATGGTCGGTCCGTGGCAGGTCCCCGTGGCCGATTGCGCCGTCACCGCCGCCGCGTTCGATGTCTACACCGGCGAAGCCATGTCGATGGGCGAACGCACCCCGGTCGCCATCAACAACGCGGCCGCCTCCGCCCGCCTCGCCGTCGGCGAAGCCCTCACCAACTTGGCCGCCGCGCAGATCGGCGACCTCGGCAAGGTCAACCTTTCGGCCAATTGGATGGCCGCCCCCGCCCTCCCCGGCGACGGGGCCGACCTCTACGCTGCGGTCAAAGCGGTCGGCATGGAACTGTGCCCCGCCCTCGGCATCACGATCCCCGTCGGCAAGGACTCCATGTCCATGTCGACCGTCTGGAAAGACGCCGCCACCGGCGACCAGAAGCGCGTCACCGCCCCCACGTCGTTGATCATCTCGGCCTTCGCCCCGGTCGCCGACATCCGCCTGTCGCTCACCCCGCAGCTCATCGCCGACGCCGGCGATACCGAGCTCCTGCTCATCGATCTCGGACGCGGACAAAACCGCCTCGGCGGTTCCATCCTCGCGCAGGTCGTTTCGCAAATGGGCGAAGCCACGCCCGACGTGGACAATCCCTACCACCTGAAAGCGTTCTGGAACGCCATCCAACAGCTCGGCCGCGAGCAAAAGATCCTCGCCTACCACGACCGCAGCGACGGCGGCTTGTTCGCGACCATCGTCGAGATGGCTTTCGCCGGCCACACCGGCGTTGACCTGGAAATTCCCGCCAGCCACAGCGCCTTCTCCGCGCTCTTCAGCGAGGAACTTGGCGCCGTCATCCAGGTGCGCGCCGACGACCTGGACTACGTTTCCGGGGTTCTGCGCACCCACGGCCTCAAGACCTGCATCAGCCGCATCGGCACGCTCAACTCCCACCTCGCCCTGCGCATCAAACGCGCCGGCCAGGAGATCTATAACGAGAACCTCGTTAAGCTCCGCGCCATCTGGAGCGACGTCACGTTCCGCATCGCCAGCCTCCGCGACAACCCCGCCTGCGCCGAGCAAGAGCACGCCCTCCGCCTCGACCGCAAAGACCCCGGCCTCACGCCGAAGGTCACCTTCGATTTCACCGTAGGCGGCGAGCTTGCTCGCGCTCCGTCGATCACCCCCGCCGCCCGTCCCCGCATCGCCATTCTTCGCGAGCAAGGCGTGAATGGCGAAGTCGAGATGGCCGCCGCCTTCACTCGCGCCGGCTTCACCGCGATCGACGTCCACATGACCGACATCATCAGCGGCCGCATCAGCCTCCGTGATTTCCGCGGACTCGCCGCGTGCGGCGGTTTCAGTTACGGCGACGTCCTCGGCGCCGGCGAAGGCTGGGCCAAGAGTATTCTCTTCAACCCCCGCGCCCGCGCCGAATTCGAGGCGTTCTTCGCCCGCGAAGACACCTTCGCCCTCGGCGTGTGCAACGGCTGCCAGATGATGAGCAACCTCCACAGCATCATTCCCGGTGCCGAAGGCTGGCCGCGCTTTGTGCAGAACAAATCCGAGCGCTTCGAGGCCCGCGTCGCCTCCCTCAAAATCGAGAAGAGCCCGAGCCTCTTCTTCGCCGGCATGGAAGGTTCGGTTCTCCCCGTCGCCATCGCCCACGGCGAAGGTTTCGCCGAGTTCGCGTCCGCGCCCGCCGCCGACGCCTTTAGCGCCTCAGGGTTGGTCTCGGCGCGCTACGTGGACAACCACCACGCCGTCACGCAGCACTACCCGCTCAACCCGAACGGCAGCCCGCACGGCATGACCGCGCTCACGACCACCACCGGCCGCGTGACGATCCTGATGCCCCACCCCGAGCGCGTCTTCCGCACGACGCAACACAGCTGGGCCCCGGCCGCGTGGACCACCTCCGAAAACAGCCCCTGGATGCGCCTCTTCCAAAACGCGCGCACCTGGGTCGGGTGAGGCGGGCGTTCGAATGCCGCATCCTCGACAAAATCAATCTTCGCCTCCGCCTTTCTAGAGATTGAGTCCGCTCTTAGATTCCTCATTTTCACGTCAACATGGCTCGACCAATCGGAATTGACCTTTTCGCCGGGGTGGGCGGCTTGAGCTTAGGTTTTGAACAAGCGGGTTTCGATGTGGTGGCAGCCGTCGAATACGACTCGATTCACGCAGCCGCGCACGCGTTCAATTTCCCCAATTGTGCCGTGCTTGCGCGCTCCGTCGCAGGTTTGGCCGGTGCTGAAATCAGACGCGCCGCAGGGATCGGGACGCGTCAAGTGGACGTCGTTTTTGGCGGCGCTCCCTGCCAAGGCTTTTCACTGATTGGCCAACGCGTGCTCGACGACCCGCGCAATCTTCTCGTGCGCGAATTCGTGCGAATCGTGGAGGAGCTTGGGGCGAACTATTTCGTTTTCGAGAACGTCAAGGGCCTGACACTCGGACCTCATCGCAAATTCCTCGAAGAGTTGATCGAGACCTTTGAAGGCATCGGCTACCAAGTCAGGGCTCCTTGGCGAGTTCTGAACGCAGCGTCCTACGGCACTCCGCAAGATCGTGAGCGCCTGATCCTGCTCGGTGCGCGCCGGGGCCTTCCCCTGCCCGAGTATCCTTCACCGACGACCTTTTTATCGGGCGAAAAGGTGACCGCATCCGCGTCCGGTTTGGTGCGTGGCCCTACCTGCTCGGATGCCCTCCGCGATTTACCCGACGCAGAACAGTTCGATGCTTTGCTCGCTGGCGACGAAGTGGAGTTCTCAAACTGGCCTGAACTCTCCGCGTATGGAGCGTTGATGCGCTGCTCGACGCCCGCCGGCTGGCACTACGGTTATCGCCGTCGCTGGAATCGTGGCACGCTGACCGCAAGCGCACGCTCCGATCACACGCCCATCTCGCGGAGACGCTTCGGACTCACAAAACCCGGCAAGGTCGAACCCATTTCACGCTTCTTCAAACTCCCTCCTGACGGCGTGGCCAACACGCTGCGCGCGGGTTCCGATGCCGCACGAGGAGCGTTCACTAGCCCGCGTCCCATTCACTATCTTTATCCGCGCTGCATAACCGTCCGCGAAATGGCGCGCCTGCATGGCTTCCCCGACTGGTTCCGCTTCCATGTCACCAAGTGGCATGGTGCGCGGCAGATCGGCAATGCCGTCCCGCCCCCATTGGCCCGCGCCATTGCTTCGTCGGTTATCAGCGCAGCCGGGATCAAACCTGAGCGACCCAAGGGCGTTGTTCCGCTAGGTCCGATTCCCCTTTTGCACATGGATATGTCCGAAGCGTCGCGTTACTGGGGGATCGAAATCCCTATCGGCAACCGCGACCGCAAGAGTGGCAGCCGCAAACGTAAACAAGCAGACATCGAAGCCGGCGCACAAAAACTACTTTCTTATGCCTAAACCCACTCCGAAAGAGAACCGTTACCAAGTGCTCATCGAGAAGGTTTTCTTTGATCATTATAAGGTGGGGCAAAAGGAAGTGCTGTTCGAGCGGGACGAACTCGTTGCAGCCGGCAAGAAACTGAAAATCGAGCTCCCCAAGAATCTCGGGGACGCGGTTTATTCCGTCCGCTACCGCACCCCGATGCCCGCGAAAATCGTGGCGACTCAGCCTGCGGGACACGAATGGATCATCGACGGAGTCGGTCGTTCACACTACGCGTTCCGACTCTCCAAAGTCAGCCGCATCGTTCCCAATCCCAACCTCGTCACGATAAAGATCCCGGACGCGACACCGGAAATCATCACCGCTTACGCGTTATCGGACGAACAGGCACTGCTCGCCAAAGTCAGATACAACCGCTTGGTCGACATCTTCCTCGGTATAGCCGCCTATTCGCTGCAAAGCCATCTGAGGACCACGGTCGGCACCATCGGACAAATTGAAATCGATGAAGTCTACGTCGGTGTGGACCGTGCCGGGCGCCAGTTCGTTGTCCCGGTCCAGGCCAAGGGAGGCAACGACAAGCTTTCCGCCGTTCAAGCCAGACAAGACATCGTGTGCTGCGCCGACAAGTTCCCCGGCCTGATCTGCCGTGCGATTTCAGCTCAGTTCATGGAAAACGACCTCATCGCCCTGTTTGAACTCACCTTGGAGGATGGAGCCATCAAGGTGGTTGACGAAACCCATTACCTCCTCGTTCCGGCCGACCAGATTTCACGTGATGAGCTACAATCCTACGCACGACGTCGACCTGCGGTCTGATGACTTGCACCAGTTTTCGATACACAACCCCGATGTCGTTTCTATACCCGTCTGATCATGAGCAGGCGGCCCATGCGCATCAGGTAGCGATCCATCGCACAACGACCCTGCGGCAACGCCAGAAACAAGCGCTGCGCATGAACCGTATGATGCGCGACCTCCTCGTCGTCGGATACCGCAGCCGCCATCCTGACTGGAACGAAACAGACGTTAAACGAGCCGTCGCTTACCGCATCCTGCACGCTGGCAATCGATTAACTGAGCAATTCAGCGTTGGAGCCACGGTTCTTCCGCTCCACGCCGACGATTGCAAAACCTGAGGGCTTAGCCCCCGACCACACTGTCTACCGCGTTCGCTTCCACCACACCCGCCAGCGCACTGTCCACCCAACGCTTGATTCGTTGTAGCCCCGCCCGGCGTTGCGGGTCGCCGGGTTTCATCGTGAGTAGCAAGTTGATCACCGTCGCCGCGTAATCATGCGCGTTGGCCGACATGATCGTCTTGAGCTCAAACGGATTGATCTCCCCGCGACGAATCATCTCCCGCGCTTCGCGCTCCAACTCCATGTTGCTGCCGCCGGGAGCGTCGCCGCGATCACCCTTGCCCGACGGACGCCCGCCGCCCCCGCCACCACCGCCGCCTCCCTCGGCACCGTCGCTTGAACGCGCCTCTTCCTTCCCGCGAGGCTGATGTTCGATCTCCGTCGGATACTCTTTGCCGTCGCGCCCGGTGACAGTTGAGCGGCGCGCGATTTTTCCCGACTTGGTGAGCTCCGAGCGGCGCGTGCGCACGAGCTCAGGCGACACTTTACAGATCTCGGCGATCACCGGGTTGGCACGGTCGGGCCATTCCTCGAGCGCGATTTCGACCGCGTTGCGCTTGTCGGCGGAATTGCGATACACGCCATTCGTCACGTTGGCACCAAGCGCGTGTTTGAGCGCATCGCTGCGCCCGCCCGGTTGCACCTCGGCAAGAATCGACGGACGTTCGCTGCGCTTTGCCGCGAGATAACGGTGAAACCCATCCGCCAGCCAATAGGTCGCGCCATCGTAATAGACCGAGATCGGCGGAAAAACCGTGCCGTTGGCCATCTCCTCGGCGTAGCTCTCGATTGCATCGTCGTTGGTTTTCACCCGCGCCTGAGTGCCGCCGTAAACATCGATCAAATCAAGGGAGAGCGTCTGGGTCTGCATGTTAAAAAGACGCCGGTTCTGGAAACGGACGCCGGCCTGCGCAAGGGCAAAACCCCACCCCTTGCGAAGGTTCGACCCCGATGTATCGTAATTCCCAGTCGTGCGCTGCTTTTACCATCCCGATTATACGTTCCCACTTCCGGAGGAACATCCCTTCCCGATGGATAAGTTCTGGCGCTCCGAAGCGATGATTCGGGCTGCCGCGCCTGACACTGTGACGATTCATCCCGTGACTCCCGCCCCCGAGTCGGCGCTGCTACGGGTGCATACGGCGAATTACCTGCACCGTATCCGCACCGGAGGGCTCACTGCGTCGGAAGCGGTGAAACTCGGCCTGCCCGCCGGCGAAGCGTTGCTCACACGTTCGCGCCTCGAAGTCGCCGGCACCCTCGCCGCCGCGCAAGCCGCGCTCACCGACGGCATCGCCTGCAACCTCGCCGGCGGCACCCATCACGCCTTCGCCGACCGCGGCCTCGGCTACTGCGTGCTTAACGATGTCGCGATCGCGACACGGTTAAGGCAGGACGCAGATCCCTCGACGCGTATCGCCGTGATCGATACCGACGCCCATCAAGGCAACGGGACCCACGGCCTCTTCGCCGACGACGAGCGCGTGTTCACCTACTCGATCCATGTCGGTAAAAACTATCCGGCCCACAAAACCCCGGGGTGCCTCGATGTGGAACTGCCCCGCTACGTCCACGGCGGTGATTACCTCGACCAACTCGAAGCCACCCTCGCGCCCGCGCTCGATGATTTCTCCCCCGACCTCGTGTTCTGGATCGCCGGCGCCGACCCCCACGAAAACGACCGCTTCGGCCAGATGCGCCTGACCGACTCCGACATGGCCGCCCGCGATTATCACGTGCTCGAAGTCGTCAACCGCCACGCGATCCCTCTCGTTGTCCTCTACGGCGGCGGTTACAACCGAGACCGCCTCCACACCGCGCGCCTCCACGCCAACACGGTGCTGCTGGCCGCCGACTTTGCCGCCCGATGGGCGCGGCACGCACCCGC